>DASVQA010000184.1:0-63940 GCA_036389375.1 Pyrinomonadaceae bacterium
GCCGCCTATCGCTACGGACGAGTTCACGCCTGCCAAAGTCGGAGGCGCGGCCAAGTTGACGCCCTACTTCGCGCTGCCCGCCGCGCAGACGCTCTTTCGCACCGCACAGGAGTTGCGCTTCGGCTTCGCGGACGAAGCCCAGCCGGACGAGCCACGAACCGATCCGAAACGCGCCGAGAAATTGACCGTATGGCTCAACGCCATGGCCGACTGGCACATGCGCGGCGAACTGACGGACGAAGACTATTTCAACCAGAAGTGTGTGCTCTATCAGATGCTGCTTGAAGTCTCCGACGCGGACGGGCCGGCGGGCGAGACGCTGCTGGGCGCGTACCTCAACTTCCTGCGCCAGCCCGCGCTCCAACAGGAAAATCGCGCGGGCTGGCTGCTCCACGTCCAACGCCTGCTCGCCAGCACGCGCTTCGACGCAGACAGCCCGCGGGCGCGGCTCTTGGCGTCGCTCAAGAGTTCCGGCGACCCGCTACTGCGCCTCTACGCCGCCACGCAAAGGGCCCGCCCGCAGACCTAAAGTTTACTCTTCGGCCGGCGCAAGCCCGCTGATGGCCGGGCCGTTGACGACGTGCCCGTCCGTCTGGTAGCGCGAGCCGTGACACGGGCAGTCCCACGTCCGCTCGTTCGAGTTCCACTGCACGACGCAGCCGAGATGCGCGCAGATGGCGGAGCGTTCGTGGAGCGTCCCGGCGTCGTCGCGGTAGGCGGCCACCTTCGTCAGCCCGCGCCGCACGATCCGCCCCTCGCCCGGTTTGATCTCGCCCACATCTGCGACCTCGCCGCCCGTAACAAGGTCTGTGTACTGCGCCATCACGTTCAGGTTCTCGCGCGCAAAATCGGTGATTGCGCCGAGCGTCTTGCGTGCCGGGTCGTAGAGTTCGGCCCACTTGTTCGTGCGCCCCAAGATCAGATCGGTCAAGAGCATCCCGGCAATCGTGCCGTGCGTCATGCCGTTGCCGCTGTCGCCCGTCGCGATAAAGACGTTGTCGCTATCGAGCGGGTTGCGCCCGATGAAGGCGAGGCCGTCCACCGGCTCCATCACTTGGCCTGACCAGCGATATGGAAAACTCTCGACCTGCGGGAAGCGCGCACGCGTCCACGCTTCGAGTCGCGCATAACGCTCGTCGGCATCGTCCGCCTGCCCCGTCTTATGATCCTCGCCGCCGACGATCAGTATGTCGTACGCGTCGTCTTCGGCTTGCAGACGCAGGTAATGATAAGGGTCGGGCGTGTCCCACAGAAGAATCTGCGGCACGCTCCCGCGCGGCACACGCCCGCCGACGACATACGTGCGATAAGGCGCTTGCTTCGTGTGCATCTCGATGAGATCGTTGACCGGCGAGTTCGTCGCCACGACGACCGCACCGGCCGTGACGGTGGCCCCGCCGACGATACGCACGCGCGCCTCCGTGCCGCCCTCGATCTTGTCCGCGTGCGTCCCTGTGTAGATGCGCCCGCCCGCCTGCTCGATGGCGCGCGCCAGCCCGTCGAGATATTTAAGGATGTGGAACTGCGCCTGACGCGGAAAGCGCAGCGCGCGCCCCGTATCGAACGAATCAACGGGCGCGCGCGGGACGATCTCAACTTCCGTCAGCCCGGCGCGGTGCGCCGCCGCCAGCTCTTTGTCGAGCACGCTGTCGTCGTCGTCCGGCGGCACGAAGAGGTAGCCGTCGAGGCGCGAGAAATCGCAATCTATCTGTTCCGCGCTCACGATCTCTTCGACCTGAGCAATCGCGGCGGTGTGGCTGGCGGCGGCGAGCCGCGCGCCCTGCTCGCCGTGCAGACGTTCGAGTTCGTAGTAGCGGTCGTCGAGCGCGTTGACGATGTGCGCCGTGGTGCGACACGTCTCGCCGCCGGCCACGGGGCCGTCGTCGAGCACGACGACGCGCCGGCCCGCACGCGCGAGCAGATACGCCGTCGTCAAACCGGCGATGCCTGCGCCGACGATGCACACGTCCGCCTGTGCATCCTGTGTTAGCTGCGACTCGCGCGGCGTGTCAGCGGTCGCCATCCAGACCGAAGTTGTCTGTCCATTGTCCGTTTTCATCGCTTTATCTCCTGATAAAATTTGCAAACCAGCAAAATCAGCCGGCTCAACCTTCGGGCGGCTTCGCTTCGACCTGCTCATCTGCGCCCGGTTTCTCGCGCCGGACGGCGTGCGGGTTGGTCGAACGCTCGCCGCGCTTGCGCGTGGACTTGCGCCGCTTGAGCACGTCGCCCCTGTGATCTACCGAGCGGAGCGGTTGCAAATCTTCCGCGTCGCCCGCCGGGTCGTCGAGGCGCGTTTCAATGTCGAGCGTCTGCTCGGCCGCGGCCGCCGTCGTCGGCATATCGGCTGCGGCCGCCTGCGCGTCGTCGGGCAGACCGGCGAGGGCGCGCTGGCGTGTGAAGTGGGCGGCGATCTCTGCGGCGGTCTGCGGGCCGACGAAGGGCGCGAGTTCGGCGACGCTGGCCTGCGCGATACGCGCGATTGAGCCGAAGTTGCGCAGCAGGCGCGTCTTGCGTTTGTCGCCGACGCCGGGAATGGCCGTCAACTCGGACGTGAAATCGCGTATCTCGCGCCGCTTGCGGTGATAGGTGACGGCGGCGCGGTGCGTCTCGTCGCGGATCATCTGGATGAGGCGCAGCACCGCCGAGTGCGGATCGAGATAGATGGGTTCGTGTTCGCGCCCCTTCGCCAGCAGGTGCGACACCTCGTTGTGCCGGCGCGGCGGTTTGACCACGCCGATCATCGGGATGGCTTCAAGGTCAAGCTCGCGCATGGCATCAGCGGCGGCCCCCAGTTGCGTCTTGCCGCCGTCGATCATGACGAGGTCAGGCAGCGGTTGTTGCTCGTCCAGTTGCCGGCGATAACGACGAAACACGGCTTCGCGCATCGAGGCCGGATCGTTTGCGCCTTCGACCGTCTTGATGCGGAAGTTGCGCTTCTCGGCGCGGCTGATCTTGCCGTTCTCACAGACCACGACCGCCGCCACGTTCTCCGCGCCGGAGATGTTCGACACGTCGAACGATTCGATGCGCGCGGGGAAGCGCGGCAACTCCAACGTCTCCTGCAACTCTTCGAGCACGCGCTCCATGTCGGGTTTCAGCACGCGGAAACGCTGCTCAAAGGCGATCTGCGCGTTCTTCTCCACCAGTTCGATCATGTCGCGCTTCTCGCCGCGCTGCGGGTCGAGTATGCGCACGCGCCGGCCTTTGCGTTCGCCGAGCGCCCGCTCCAACAGTTCACGGTCGGCAAAATCTACGGGCACGTTTATCTCGCGCGGCACGTAGTCGGTCGAGTAATACTGCGTCAGCACTTCGCTCAGGAAAGCCGACGGGTTGAAATCGTCCGGCGGCAAATCTTCCCAGAAGAACTCGCGCCGGCCGACGATCTTGCCTTCGCGCATGGTGAAGAGTTGGAGCGCAAGCCGCGCGCCTTCGCGGTAGTAGCCGAAAATGTCCACGTCGCGGTCTGCGGTCGTCGCCATCTTCTGCTGTTCGGAGACGGCCAGCACAACCTTGCGCAGGTCGCGGTACTTGGCCGCCTGCTCGAACTTCATCTCTTCAGAGGCGCGCAGCATGCGCCCCTCGTAATCGTCCGCCAGTTCCCGGTTGCGCCCTTCCAGAAACATACGCACGTCGCGCACCGATTCCGCGTACTCTTCGGGCGTACACAAGCCCTTCACGCACGGGCCCAAACAACGCTTGATGTGATATTCAAGACACGGGCGCGGCAGTTTGCCGTCAATCTCTATGTCGCAGGTGCGTAGTTGAAACGTGCGGTTGATGAGATCAATCGTGCGGCGCGCGAGACTCGCGGGCAGAAACGGCCCGAAATAGAGCGCGCCGTCGCGTTGAATCTTGCGCGTGATCATCACGCGCGGGAACGCCTCGCCAATCGTCAACTTCAGATGCGGATACTGCTTGTCGTCCTTCAAGAGCACGTTGTAGCGCGGTCTGTGCTGCTTGATGAGGTTCGATTCAAGGACGAGCGCCTCAACTTCCGTGTCCGTCACGATGAACTCAAGATCGACGATGCGGCGCACGAGTTCGCGCGTCTTCGCATCGTGCCCGCGCCCCGCCTGAAAATAGGAGCGCACACGGTTACGCAGGTTCTTCGCCTTGCCAACGTAGATGATCTTGCCGCCCGCGTCCTTATGCAGATAGACGCCGGGCGCGGTCGGCAAGTTTTTAAGTTTCTCTTCGAGGGTCAACGTTTCCTCGCGCGCTGAAGCCTGACCAAGGCGGACGCGGCTCGACAAGTTTAAGGGGGTGCGGTTAGTTTAACTCAACCGGCCGCTGCCGGCTAAACTGTCGCACAGGAAACCCGCATGCGCTTTCCCTTCACGCCGCCCGACGATAGAGAGTTTGACGCGGTCGGCTTCGGCCTGAACGCGGTTGATCACCTCGTCGTCGTGCCCGCCTACCCGGCCTTCGACACGAAGACGCGGCTCATCGAGCACACACAATCGGCGGGCGGGCAGACCGCCTCCTGCATGGTCGGCTTGCAGCGACTGGGTCTGCGCACGGCTTACGCAGGCCGCTTCGGTGACGATGCGGCCGGGCGTTTTGGCTTCGCGGCGCTGCGCGGCGAGGGTGTGGACGTGACGCGGGCGGAAGTGGTCGCGGGCGCGCGCAATCAGATCGCGTTCATCTTTATTGACGCGCGGACGGGCGAGCGCACCATCGTCTGGGACAGAGACGAACGGCTGGCTTACAGCGCCGTAGAAGCGCCCGCGGACTTCGGCGCGCGCGGGCGCGTGCTGCATCTGGACGCGCACGATCCGCCCGCGTGTGCCGTCGTGGCGCGGGCGGCGCGCGCAGCGGGCACAATCATCTCCGCCGACATAGACAACATCTACGAGGGGCTACCCGATCTGCTGCCGCTCATCGACGTGCTCATCTCTTCGGCCGAGTTTCCGCGTCGTTTGACCGGCATCGCGGACGAGCGCGCGGCGCTTGTTGAAGTGCAGGCGCGCTACGGCTGCGCCGTCACGGGCATGACGTGCGGCGTGCGCGGCGCGCTCATCTACCGCGACGGCGTATTTCTGGCCGCGCCCGCCTACGCCGTGCCCGGCGGCTGCCGCGATACGACCGGCGCGGGCGACGCCTTCCACGCGGGCTTCCTGTACGGGTTGTTACAGGGCGAAGAGATCGAAACGTGCCTGCGGCTCGGCTGCGCGGTTGCCGCGCTCAAATGCCGCGCCCTTGGCGCACGCACAGCCCTGCCGTTTGCGCCGGAGTTAAATCAGTTTCTGGTCGGCGAAGGCGAGACATCATGAGTTGGCCGGCGGGACTTAAGGCGCGCTCTGTTTTGTGAGTCGCTCATACTGCTCCAAGTCGAAGCCGGCCGCTCGATAGTTCTTGCGGCGAGTCCGCGCAATGATGTGCTCGTAGATAGCGCGCGGCGAGAACTCCTGTTGGGTAAAAGCAAAGTACCCGTAGGCGGCAATGATGGGGATACCGCCGGCCGGATAAGTCCAGGCAGGCATCTCCGTCCAACCCAGATAACGAATTAACACGGACAGAGCCACGCCGAGCACCACTAAGAACAACAGACCTGTAAGCAAACACCAGCGCCCGAAGTTTTCGCTCCGCCGATCAAGTTTGGCCTTGATAGACTTTAGTTGGGCGAGCGCGGCCGCATCATCAACACTCATGCGAGGCGGGCTAGTGAATTCGCCGGCCGCAGGCGCATCATCGGGCAAGGGCGGCGCGGCGGGCGGCGTTGTTCGGGACGCGCGCTCGAACCGCTCATCTCTGAATCGGGTCTCCTGCCGTTCGCGGCGTGTTTCTTCGGCTTCG
Source organism: Pyrinomonadaceae bacterium (assembly GCA_036389375.1). GTDB lineage: Bacteria > Acidobacteriota > Blastocatellia > Pyrinomonadales > Pyrinomonadaceae > QHXQ01. Next base: position 5,800 of record DASVQA010000184.1, read on the forward strand.
ATGCCGTCGAGCAGGGTCTTAACGTTAACCGTCTCATCCAAACCTTCCGGTATCCAGTCCGCGATGCCCTTCGCTTCGAGCCGCAAAAGATGCTTGTAATCGACGACGATCTCAGGCCGCGCAGGCAGCGGCACTTTCTCGTCCGCGACAATGCCGGGTATGGTCTTGTGGATCGAGTCGAAGTCCGCGCGAATAACCTCCAAGAACCTGCGCCGTGAGCGTTCGGGGCCGCTGAGCCAGATGTAAATCTTTCGATCTTCGAGGTCGGCTTTAACCAGCGCCCGGTTGCCCTCGTTGTTCTTCAAGATGACGCCCGTCCGCCAGAGTGTGTTCTTGTTAATGGATTGGTGCATGCGCACGATGAACCGCGAGATGATGCTGCTCGGCAACACATTGTAGTGATATTGAAAGGCTAGCGCGCCGCGCCACTCGCCTGTGTCCGGTTCTTCCCGGCTGAGCAGATCGGGGATGAGAAAGCGTTGGTCGCGCAAGCCATCGAAGTCGAAGCAGAGTTCAAACTTGCGCATCATGTCGATGATGAACAGGTGCTTATCTTTTGGGTACTTGTGGGAATCTAAAATCAGGCTGAGCGCCGGCCGTTCCAACACCCCTTTGCTCTGGAACAATAGGTGGGAGTTGAGAATCTTATAGACGGCGCGCGTGACCCATTCGGGATTGAGTATGTTGGTATCGACGAGGCGCGGATCGTCGCGGAAGTTTAGAACGATCCCCAGATCGTGCAGGAAGCCGAGCAAGGTGGCTTGGCTGATCTCGTCCGTGATCTGCTCGGTCTGACAAAGGCGCACGTAATCCTGATAAAGAATGTAATCTTCCTTCATCTCCTCCAAGCGGGTCTTGACGGTGAACCAGTTGATCAGTAATTGATCATGGATGTGCGGGAGCGCGCCAACTTCGCGCGTGATGACGCTCTTGAGTTCGGCGATGCCGTGCCCCTGCGGGCAGGACGTATCCACAAAAGCTTTAATGCTGGGATACTTCGCCTGCAAGCCGCGTCGATCAATGTCGAGCGGCTGCTGGTCAATCTTATTACCGACAATAATGACGGGCGAATCCTGCCCGAAGCTCTTAATGATCTTGAGCCAGTCTTCAATGTGATTCTCCTCTGCGCCGAGCCGAGCATCAATTACGAGCAGGTAGAGGCTGCGCTTGGTGAGAAAGAACTGGTGCGTGGCGTGCATGATCTCCTGCCCGCCGAAATCCCAGACATTGAGCCGGACGGGCTGCCCGTCTATTAGCACTTGCCACTTTTGAATATCAATCCCGTCGGTCTTATTCTCCTGCGGGTTGAAGTCGTCCTGCACCAGCCGCTTCACCAGCGAAGTCTTACCCACGCTGCCCTGACCGACAACCAGCACCTTCGCTTCGTTCAGAGGCTTTTTCCGACCCGCCTGATGTTCAAGATAGTAATTGATGATCGTGGCCGGTTCGTCCACCTTATCCAGAATCTCCGGCGGAATGGCTAACTGATTACCGTCGAGATAAAGCTTCGTCAGGTTCGGTAGCTGCCCGATCTCTGCTGGCAACGCCGTCAGTTGGTTATTCCTGAGATTAAGCTCTGTCAGGTTGCTTAGTTGGGCGATCTCAGGCGGCAGTTGCGTTAGTTGATTAGAGTCGAGACAAAGCTCTCTGAGATTGGGCAGTTGCCAGAGTGCGGCCGGCAGTTCCTTTAATTGATTATTGCTCAAGTGAAGTTCTGTGAGGCTGGGCAGTTGCCCGAGCACGGGCGGCAACTTGGTAAACCTGTTGCTGCCGAGGTCAAGCACCTTAAGGTTGGTTAGCTGCTTGAGTTTAGGCGGCAGCCTGCTTAGCTGATTGCCGTTGACATAGAGTTCCGTGAGGTTGGTCAGTTGCCCGATCTCCGGTGGCAAATCCGTCAGCAGGCTCTTGTCGAGTCTGAGATAAGCTTGCCCGGTCTGCGCGGCCTCTCTGATACGTCTGAGGATTTTATCTTTCGCCATGCTGATGGCTCACTTCCTGTTCTGGTTGCTGGCTTAAGTGCGTTAAGCAAGAGATGGAGGTTTAAGACCTTGCGCCGCGCAGCAAGGCGGCGCATGAGAGGGAGGATTATATAGCAGGCTCGTGCAATTTAAGCTAGAGGCAGATCGCAACGATCTACGCTCGACTTTGACCGGTGGCCGCGCGGCTCTTCTTGGTCACACGCCGCCAGAAACGGCGCGACCGAATAATATGTTGTGCGGAGAGCAGCGGCAGCGCGCGTCCACCAAAATTAGAACGCAGCACGCTTGCCGTTTTTCAAGCCCCGTAGCCGTTCGGGTGCGCCTGTAGCCAGTCCCAGGCGGATTGGATGATGAGGCGGAGGTCTTGAAACTGTGGCGTCCAGCCGAGTTCGCGTTTGATCTTCGCAGAACTGGCGACGAGGAGCGCCGGGTCGCCGGCGCGGCGTGGGCCGACGCGAACAGGGATGGCGCGGCCGGTGACGGCGCGGGCTACGTCGATCACTTCTTTGACGGTGTAGCCGTCGCCGCCGCAGCCCAAGTTGTAGATGGCGCTGCGCTCGTGGAGTATGTCGAGCGCGAGGATGTGGGCGCGGGCGAGATCGACGACGTGTATGTAGTCGCGGACGCACGTGCCGTCGCGCGTTGGGTAATCGTCGCCGTAGATTTCGACGTGCGTGCGTTGGCCCGTCGCGGCTTGCAGCAAGATCGGGATCAGGTGTGTTTCGGGGTTGTGGACTTCGCCGCAGTGCGCGGTCGCACCGGCCGCGTTGAAGTAGCGCAGCGAGGCATAGTGTAACTGGTAAGCCTGCCCGTACCAGTGGAGCGCGCGCTCGAAGGCGAGTTTGGTTTCGCCGTAGGTGTTCGTCGGGTTGGTCGGATCTGTCTCTTCGATGGGCTGCTTGGCGGGTTCGCCGTAGGTGGCAGCAGTGGACGAAAAGACCAGGCGGGTCACGTTGCAATCACGCATGGCGTCGAGCAGGGCGAGACCGGCAAGCAGGTTGTTGCGGTAATACTTCGCGGGCTGCTGGACGGATTCGCCGACGAGCGAATCGGCCGCCATGTGGATGACGGCTTCGGTGCGCTCCGCTTGCAAGGTGCGGCGCAGCGTCTCGCCATCGAGCAAGTCGGCCGCGACGAGGCGCGCGCCCGCAACGACCGCGCCGCGATGCCCCTTGTAGAGGCTGTCATAGACGACCACCTCATGGCCGTCCTTTACCAACTCTTCCGTCACGACGCTGCCGATGTAGCCCGCGCCGCCGGTCACCAAGACGCGCATGATCGTTTCATCGCAAAGCCCGCGCGCCCGGTCAACGCCCGGTTGCCTTACGCCCCGTTTGTGCAAAGTGGCTAGAGCAGCCGCAATGATAGCATGCCGGCCGATTAACGCCCGGCGGTGTCTGCTGTCAGAGCGCTCAGCCCGCACAAGCGCCCATGCCGCGCAACGCGGTTAACTAAAACCTACACGCCAACGCCGGATCGGTGATATAACAATCGCCGCTCGACCAAATTCCACGCGCCGCTATTTAGACGACATGAAGTTATTCCGCCGCACGCTGGCCCTTGCCTTCGGCTGGCTCTTAGTCTGCGCGCCGCTCGGTGGGCGCGCGCAGCAGGACGCACGCCGCCGCGTAAGTCTCGTGCTGCTGCACGGCAGAGTCTTCACGGCCGATGCGCGCGGCACGACGGCGCAGGCCGTGGCCGTTGAAGGCGAGCGCATCGTAGCCATCGGCACGGATGCGGAGATCGCGGCGCGCTACGCTGCGGCCCGCACAATTGATCTGGCGGGCCGGCTCGTCACGCCCGGCTTCAACGACGCGCACCTGCATTTCGTCAACGGCGGGCTGTCGCTCATGCGTGTGCAACTCGTCGGCGCACCCACGCTCGCGGAAGCGCAGCGCCGCATCGCGGAGAAGGTGCGCGAACTGCCGCCCGGCGCTTGGATCCTCGGGCGCGGCTGGGATCACACGCTCTGGGGCGGACAGTGGCCGACAAAGGCCGATCTCGACGCGGTCGCGCCCAACAATCCCGTCTTTGTGCAGCGCGTGGACGGGCACGTGAGTTGGGCGAACTCGCTGGCGCTGCAAAAAGCCAACGTCACGCGCGCGAGCGTTGCACCCGAAGGCGGCGAGATTTTGCACGACGCGCAGGGCGAGCCGACGGGGATTCTGAAGGAGACGGCCGGCAACTTGGTCGGGCGCGTCGTGCCCGACCCGTCGCGCGCCGAGCGCATGCAGGCCATCGAACGCGCGCTCGCGGAGGCGCGGCGCTACGGCATCACTTCGATTCAGGACAATTCCGGTTATGAGAACGTAGAGCTTTACCGCGAGCTACTGCAAGCGGACAAGCTGACGGTGCGCGTCGCCGAGTGGCAGAACTTTGAAAACACGGTGGCCGAGTTGCAACGACAGCGCGCGGAGTTTGCGACCTTCAACCTTGATCCTTTGAAGCTGCGGCTGACGATGCTGAAAGGCTACGTGGACGGCACGCTCGGCTCGCGCACGTCTGCGATGCTCGCGCCCTTTGCGGACGATCCGCATAACAGCGGTATTCCGCGCCACACGCCTGAAGAACTCACGCGCATGACGGTCGAACGCGCACAGGCCGGTTTTCAGATCGGCTTCCACGCCATCGGCGACAAAGCCAACCGCATGGCGCTCGATGCGTTTGCAGCGGCTCTTAAACAACAACCTGTCGCTATCCTGGCGCTACCTCAAATGGATATAAGTTCAAAGGTAGTTGTCGCGCGGCAGCGTCATCGCGTCGAGCACGCGCAGGTCGTCGCGCCGTCGGATTTCGCGCGCTTCCGCGACCTCGGTGTGCTGGCTTCGATGCAGCCGTCGCACGCGATCTCGGATAAACGTTGGGCGCAGGATCGTCTGGGCGAATATCGCGTCATGGGCGCGTATGCGTGGCACACGATGATGGCTTACGGTGTCCACGTGCCGTTCGGCACGGATTGGCCTGTCGAGCCGATCAATCCTTATCTCGGTCTCTACGCCGCCGTCACGCGCCAATCAACCGACGGTCAACCGCCCGGCGGCTGGTGGCCCGAAGAACGTATCACGATAGCCAACGCAATCCGCAACTACACGGCCGAGGCTGCCTACGCTTCGTTTGAAGAGAGAGAGAAAGGCCAGATCGCCCCCGGCATGCTCGCAGACCTGACCGTACACTCGCGCGACCTGTTGACGATTCCGCCCGCCGAGATCTTGCAGACCGAAACCGACCTGACGATCTTCGGCGGGCGCGTCGTCTACGAGCGCAACACAGGCGCACATTAGTTTGCGCGCTGGTCAGACGACCTGATTTCAGGCTGGCAAACCGACCCTGCACCCGATTAGAGCCGCACATGGTTAAACAAATTCCTCGTCGTCAACGGCTGATCGCGGCCTTTGTCGTGCTGCTCTCGCTGGTTTGTGTGTGGCCGCTCGTGGCGCGGGCGGCGTGGCGCGGGGCGGGCCACGTGGTTGCGGTCGCGCGGCAGGTGAACGGCGTTGCGCTCACTTTGTCGAGCGGCGCGCGTGCGTTCGTGACACTGCAAGATTTGGACGTGGTGCGCGTGCGGCTTGCGCCGCGCGGAGTGTTCGAGCGCGATCTGTCTTATGCCATCGAAGCGCGTGATCGGAAACGCGTGGACGCGACGGTGCGCGAGACGCGCGACACGATTGAACTGACGACGAAAGTGCCGGGCGCGCGCGTCGTGATTCAGAGGCGACCGTTTACCGTCAGCGTCTATGATGCGGCTGGTCAGTTAGTGTTGGCGGACGATCCGGCGCAGGGCGTTTCGTTCGATCTTGAGAACGGCGCTGTGCAGGCGTCGAAGCGACGCGATCAGTTGGAGTTCTATTACGGCTTTGGCGAGAAGGCGCTCGCGGGCGGGCGACAGGGGCAGGTGCTGGCGATGTGGAACACGGACACGTACGCTTACCCCGCCGGGCTTGATCCGATCTACGAGTCGATCCCCTTCTTCATCGCGCTCAGGCAGGGCAAGGCTTACGGCCTCTTCTTTGACAACACCTATCGCACCTATTTCGACATGGGCAAGACCGATCCCGCGCGTTATACGTTCGGCGCGGCGGGCGGCGAGTTGAACTACTACGTCTGCACGGGTGGGCGCGAGCGCACACCGAAAGAGGTTTTGCGCGAATACACAGAACTGACGGGGCGCACGCCGCTCCCGCCGCTCTGGGCGCTCGGTTATCAACAGTCGCGCTACTCTTATTATCCCGAAAGCCGCGTGCGCGAACTGGCGCGCAACTTCCGCGAGCGCCACATCCCCGCCGATGTCATCTATCTGGACATAGATTACATGGACGGCTTCCGCATCTTCACATGGGACAAGCAGAAGTTTCCCGACCCGCCCCGGATGCTTGCCGACCTGCGGAGCGCGGGCTTTCGCACCGTCGTCATCATCGACCCCGGCATCAAGGTGGACGAGAACTATTTCGCCTACAGAGAGGGGCGCGCGCAGAATCTCTTCTGCAAGGCGGCGGACGGCTCGGAGTTTCACGCCAACGTCTGGCCGGGCGTCTGTGCGTTTCCCGATTTCACGAATCCGCAGACGCGCGCGTGGTTCGGCGCGCTCTACCGCATCAATCTGGACGAAGGCGTGAGCGGTTTCTGGAACGACATGAACGAGCCGGCCACCTTCCCGCCCGAACGTCCGCCGCAACCCAACATCCCGCACGACACGGCCAAAACGTTCCCCCTCGAAGTGCGCCACGCGGGCGACGGGCTGCCCGGCACACACGCGCGCTATCACAACGTCTATGGCATGCAGATGGCGCGCGCCACGTTTGCCGGCGTGCAGCAACTCAGACCTGACGCGCGCCCGTTCGTGCTGACACGCGCCGGCTACGCGGGCGTGCAGCGTTACGCGGCCGTGTGGACGGGCGACAACGTGCCAAGTTGGGAACACCTCGCGCTCTCGCTCCCGATGCTCGCCAACCTGAGCATCAGCGGCGTGCCCTTCGTCGGCGCGGACGTGGGCGGCTTCGCCGGCAACACGACGCCGGAACTCTACGCGCGCTGGTTGCAGGCGGCTGCGCTCACGCCCTTCTTCCGCACGCACGCCAACAACGAAGCTGCGAGCCGCGAGCCTTGGTCGTTCGGCGCAGACTTTGAAAAGATCAATCGCGCCGCAATCGAGTTGCGCTATCAACTGCTGCCCTATCTCTACACAGTCTTTCACGCGCACGCGGAGACGGGCCTGCCCGTCCTGCGCCCGCTCTGGTTCAACTATCCGGCGGACTACACGCTCTACGAGCCGCCGCCCGGCTTCGATGAATACCTCGTCGGCGACGATCTGCTCGTTGCGCCCGTCACGCAACGGGGCGCGACCGAGCGCGCCGTCTATTTTCCCAAAGGCGATGCATGGCTCGACTGGTGGACGGGCGCGCGCCACGAAGGCGGCACGGTCGCCGTCACACCTGCCCCGCTCAACCGCCTGCCGCTCTTTGTCCGCGTCGGCGCGAGCATCCCCGTGCAGCCCGTCATTCAACACACGGGCGAGATGGCGCGCGCGCCGCTCACCTTCGTCGTCGCCACCGGCGGCGCGGGCACAGGGCACGTCTATGAAGACGCGGGCGACGGCTACGATTACCGGCGCGGCGCTTGGCGCATCACCAGCATCGCGCAGACGGGCAACACCTTGCGCCTCGCGCGCACCGGCTCATACGACGCGCCGCGCACGCTCGCCGCCATCGAACTGCTCGGCCTCGCCGCCAAGCCGAAAGCCGTGCAACTCGACGGGCGCGAAGCACGCGACGTTTCGTTCGACCGCGCGACGGAGCGCCTGCGCGTGGCCTTGCCGCCGCAAAACGTCAACGAGATCGTCATCGTGCCATGAACAAACGCAGCAATGTCCTGCGATGGAGGTCGAAACTACCTGCCGGCCTCGTGTGGTCTTATCTGCTGCGTGTGTCGTGGTGCGCGCTCCTTGTGGGCGCGGGCCACACTGACGCCGCCGCGCAGACGCCCCGCACGGACGCGCAGGCGCGCGCCATCGCCGCCCGCTTTGCGCCCATCTTCTATCAGAGTCTCGGCGCACAGCCGCGCCACGACTACATCACCAACTTCGACTTCGACGGCGACTGGCGCGGCGACAACAACTGGGTACACGCCGACGACCCCAAGTTTCCCCTCAAGGCTTACATCTATTACGCCGTCAGCGAAACCGCGACGCACTACTTTATCCATTACGCCGTCTTTCATCCGCGCGATTACAAGGGCGGCGCGACGCGCGGGCGACTCTTGAGCGACCTGCTCAACGAAACGGTGAAGCGCAGCGGCAAGTATGACCCGACAGGCGTGGCGGAGGTCGCCACCGTCGCGCACGAGAACGACATGGAGGGCTGTCTCGTCGTCGTCGCCAAAGCAGGCGAAGACGTTGCGCGCGGGCGCGTCGCCTACGTCGAGACGCTCGCGCACAATCGCTTCCTGCGCTACACGGCGACAGCGGCGAATGCCGACTCCGTCCGGCTGGATGGGCAGCACCCCGAGTTATACGTCGAGCCGAAAGGGCACGGCATCGGCGCTTATCTGGCGGCCGAGGAGCAGCGCATACACAAAGGACTCCTGCGCTACGTCTACGAGGGGCGGGCCGATGCGCCCGCGCCGAACAAGGAGACGGTGAGCTACGATCTGCTGCCACTACTCACCACGCTCTGGGCGCGTGCGCAGCAGGGCGTGGGCGAGACCTACGGACTGGCGACCGACTACGGCAGCGTGCGCGTCAGCGTCGCACTCAGCGCGGGAGGGACGAAGGAGAAGCGGGTGCAGATCGGCAAGCGCGGCTCGGCTTTTCTCGGTCGCATAGGCGGGCACAACATCGCGCGCCCGCCGTGGGGCTGGATTGATCGCAAGGAGCGCGCGTTGCCCGGCGCGTGGTTCTTCGATCCCGCCGCCACCATCAAGCGCCACTTCAATCTGCGCGACGACTTTGCGGTCGCCTACCTCTGGCAACCGTTTTTGCAGATCGGCACGGGGAGGTGACGGGCATGAGCGAGACGGCGGACGTGGTCATCATCGGGAGCGGCATCGTCGGGTCGAGCGTGGCTTATCATCTGGCGGCCGCCGGCTGCACGAACGTGCTGGTTGTCGAGCGCGAGGCGCATCAGGGCAAAGGCTCGACGGGCAAGAGCATGGGCGGCGTGCGCGCGCAGTTTGCCACACCCGTCAACATACAGATGTCGCGCTACTCGATAGGCTTCTTCGCCGAGTTTGACGAAGTCGTAGGCTACCCGGCGGACTATCGCCCGCACGGCTATCTCTTCGTCGCCACGAGCGCACAACACCTCGACTACCTGAAGGCAAACCACGCGCGGCAGTTGGCACACGGCGTCAACAACGTGCAGTTTGTCTCGCGCGCAGAGATCGTCGAACTCGTGCCGCAACTGCGGGCGGACGACATCGTGGGCGGCACGTTCTGCCCGACGGACGGGTTTGTTGACCCGCACAGCGTCATGATGGGCTTCATGCTCAACGCGCGCGAACGCGGCGTGCGCCTGTGGCTCGACACAGCCGTGACAGACATAGAGGTCGCGGGCGACGAGGTCGTGGGTGTCGGCACTACGCGCGGGCGCGTGGCGACGCGCAACGTGGTGAACGCGGCCGGCGCGTGGGCGGCGGAGGTTGCGCGCATGGCCGGCGCGGAGTTGCCGGTCACACCTTTGCGGCGGCAACTCGTGCCGACCGAGCCGTTCGACAAACTGCCCGCGCGTTTCCCGATGGTCATAGATATGTCGAACGGCTTCCATTTCCGCCGCGAGGGCTTGCGGATTCTGCTCGCGTGGAACGACCCGGCGGAGACGCCCGGCTTCAAGTCCGACTTTGATCCCGCCTTCGTCGAAAAGATTCTGACGCGCGCCGCCGCACGCGTGCCCTGTCTGGCGGAAGCGCAGGTGAACGCGGGTCGCGCGTGGGCCGGTCTCTACGAGATGACGCCCGATCATCACGCCATCATCGGCCCCGCCACAGGCGTCCGTGGGCTTTACTTCGCCAACGGTTTTAGCGGGCACGGCGTCATGCACTCGCCCGCGACGGGCCGGGTCGTGGCCGAGTTGATTCTCGACGGGCGGGCGAGCCTGCTCGATGTTGCGCCACTCAGCGTCGAGCGCTTTACGACGGGCAAGCTGCTGCACGAGACGGCGCTGCTTTAGCGCGGCCGCAAATAGACGCAATAGCCGCGCACGCGTCGGAACTTTTTCCGCCGCCTCGTCGTTGAGCAATTAACCCGTGCTCCGGCGCGACAGAAATCAGCTTGCTAAATGCGCGCGTTCGCCGTATCGTGTGAGCACGAACTGTAAGGATTGACCATCATGCGATTTATCATGTCACGCACCCTCGTCGTCTGGCTGGCCTAAGTCCAGCCTGTCTCTGACGGGTTCTCCGCCTTCTCTCAACCACAATTTGGAGAGTTGCTATTCGACCATCCACAGGTCGAAAGGGGTGTAAGCACATGACAATTCTGGGTATCTCTGTCCTCGGTCTGCAAAAACATTTCAGCAAGCGCAAGGGCCTACTGCGCACGCGCTCGACCTCCGTGCATGCGCTCAAGGACGTGTCTTTTGAGGTCGCGCTGGGGGAAACCTACGGGCTGCTGGGGCCGAACGGGTCGGGCAAATCAACGCTCATTCGTGTGCTCTCGACGCTGCTCGTGCCGGATGGCGGCGAAGTGCGTCTGCTCGGTCACACGTTGCCCGGCGAGGAGCATTTGATCCGGCAGAAGATCGGGCGCGTCAGCGTGGACGCGGCGTTTTACAAGAAACTGTCTGCGCGCGAGAACCTGCTCTATTCCGCCTATCTCTACGGGCTGGACGGGCGCGACGCGGAACGCCGTGCGCTGGCGATCCTCGAACAGCTTGGCCTCGAAGGCGAGCGGTTCACCGACCCGCTCGAAGAGATGAGTCGCGGCATGCAACAGAAGGTCGCAATTACGCGCGCCCTCTTGATCAACCCGCCGCTCTTGCTCTTGGACGAGCCGACGACCGGGCTTGACCCCAAGAGCAAACGCGAGGTGCAGACGTTTCTCGAAGAACTGCGGCGCACCGAAGGGACGACGATCCTGTTGACTTCGCACGACATGGCCGAGACCGAACGGCTGTGTGCGCGCATCGGCTTTCTGGCTAAGGGGCGACTCATCGCCGAAGGCACAGCCGCCGAACTAAAGCGACAGGCGGGCGCTGAGTCGCTCGACGATGCCTTCATTGCGCTGGCGGGCGAATCTTTGGAGGACGAAGCGCCCAAGCCGAACACAACTGCGCCGGGCGAGCCGGCCCCGCTCGGCGCGGACGCGACGACGGTCGCACGCGCCGCGCAAGAGTAGATGGAGTAACGATTATGGAACAGGTGTTCAGACAAACCTATGCGTTCTTCTTCCGCGATTATCACCTGACGCGGCGCTACATGTCGTGGGTCGTGGTCTTCACGTTCTACGCCATCGTGAACTCGGCCACCATCGCGCTCATCGGCGTCGCGGCGAACGACCGGCGGTTGACGTTGACCCTGCTGGTCGGCGTGTTGCTGTGGGGTTTTCTCTCGGTGCTCTTTAACGAGATCGCCAACTCGATCACGTATGAGCGCTGGGAGGGCACGCTCGAATACACGTTCATGGCCCCGGTCTCGCGGCTCGTACACTTGCTGGGCGTGAGCCTGTTCGTCGTGGTGTACAGCATCGCCAAGATGGCGGTCGTACTCGGCGGCTTGTGGCTGCTCATTGATCTCGACCTGCGCGGCGCAAACGTCCTCGGCATCGCGGTCGTGCTGGCGGTGAGTAGTCTGGCGTTTATCGGCTTGGGGTTGATGGCGGCGGTGCTGCCGGTCATCAGCCCGGAGCGCGGGGCGGAGGCGACCAACATCTTTCAGGGCATCCTGTTGCTCGTCTCCGGCGTGTACTATCCGGTCGAGGTGCTGCCGCGCTGGCTGCAACCGCTCGCCCTCGTCTCGCCCGCGACCTACGCGCTGACCGCCTGCCGCAAACTCATCGGCATCGAGGGCGCGCAGGTGGACGTGGCGCACCTAAGCGGTGCGCCGCTCGCAGCCGTGCTGCCTGAACTGCTCGTACTGCTCGTGATGGGCGTCGTGATGATCCCGCTCGGGCTGTTCGTCTTTGGCCGGGTGGAAGGCTGGGCCAAGCGGACGGGCAAGTTGAAGCGCACGGGCTGAAGGCCGACGATGAACGATGAATGAAAGGCCGCAACAGCTTTTCATTCATCGTTCATCGTTCATCATTTTCTTTGAGCATCGTCACTTCACCGTCAACCACGCGCGCAAGGTACGCACCATCGCGCATGAGCCACGCGACGCGATGCCCTTTTTTGACGAGCGCGGCCCACTCGCTCGTCTTCTTTGGATTCTGTTCGACGAGCACGGCGTCAGCGCCCAAATCGACGTAGCGCAGACCTGAGCGCGCGAACTTCTTCACGCCGCGCCCGCCGCCGTACAGTTTCTCGAACGCCACGAGAATGCGCCCCGGCGTCAACTCGCCGCCGGCCGCGTCAGCATCTTTGTCCTGTGTAGTCATGCCGGGTTAGATGCAGGCCGGCGTAACGCCGTCATCGTGCGCGGCGAGGATGCGTGTGACGAGGGCGAGTAGCTCTTTGGCGCGATAAGGCTTGGTGATGTAGGCGTCGAAGCCGGCGGCGAGCGCCTTCTGCCGATCTTCTTCGGCGGCCAGCGCGGTGACGGCGACACAGGGCAGGCGGCGCGTGCGTTCCTCGGCCCGCAGCACGCGCACGACGCCCCAGCCATCAAGGCGCGGCATAGAGAGATCGATAAGCGCCAGCGCGAACGGCTCAGCCTGCGCCGCCGCAACGCATTCGTCGCCGTTGCGTGTCTCGCGCACATCATAGCCGGCATCGGCCAGCATGAGCCGGAGCAACTCGCGGTTGTCGTCGTGATCGTCGGCGATGAGAATCTGCGCAGAGGGCATGATCAGTCGGGTAATAATGAACCGTTGTCGCCGTCAGGCAGCCGGGCGCGACGGACAGCACAGGCAGATGCGCGCCGTTATAGCCCAGTGCCGCGCGGGGTGTCAAACAGCGACAGGGCGTGTGCCGCGTCCGCTTTTTAAGCCGACGCTGGCGGGCCGGTCAATCTTTTTGTGACGTTAGCCGGGCGGGCACGCTGCCAGGGCCGGCGGCCCGCGCGTGAGGCGTGCGTGGGCCGGCCCCGGCCTGTTGATAGTTAATGTGCGTCTATTTCTTGCGGGTGACTTTGACGCGCATCATGCCGCCGCCTTCGTCGTCCGCACCGTCTGCGCTTGCGTCGCGCTTCGTGATGACGACGCCCTCGTCCGTCCCGGTCAGCAGCAGTTCCATGTCGAAGGCTTTCGGCTCAACCTGCGCGTCGGGCGGCGCGGGCGGCTTGACCTTGAAGGTCATGGACGAACCCGTTAGTTTCGGTTCGAGCAACTCGACTTCGACCTGCCCGTCCACTTTCGCGCCGTCGCCTCTATCAACGATCCGGTAGAAGATGGCCGTGCCCGTCAGCTTCTCGCCTGCGTGCTTGACGTGCAGCGTGATGGCGGGCGCGCCGTGATATGTCCCTTCCCAAGTGCCGACGATGGCGGCGGGTTGCGCGGCGGGCGCGGCGGTCTTGGCTTGCGGCGCGGGCGTCTGCGCATGTGCGTTGGCGATCAAGAGCAACAGCGCAAACAGAGCGGGGCGCGGGGCGCGCGGTTGTTTGATGTTCATCGGTTGTTCCTTTCAGAAGCACGAGCTTTGGCGTTCTTTGCGCCGTAGATAAGGCATAACACGTGGGGGCATGGCTTTAGACAAGCTCAGGCGGTGAAAAGTTCCCGCGCGCGTTTACTTGAGTACCTCGAACTCGAAATAGATCGTCTTGCCGCGAATGACGTAGCAGAGATATTGCTCCCAGAAGCGACGGATGAAGCGCAGCGCCGGGTAGCGGTTGCAACTGTTGACGAGCAGTTCGATGCCGAGCAAGCGCCAGAGTTTGAGCATGGTGACGCGGATGAGGCGCGGGCGCAGGCGCACGTCGCTGTAGAAGTCGAAATCGGGGCGCTGTCCTGTGAAGTAAGCGAAGGACTCGGTGGTGAGGTGGTGCTTGTGCGTCGGGTCTGTATAGGAGGCGATGTCGGAGTAGTGCGGCGTGTCGAGCCGGATGATTGCGCCGGGCCGCGCGATGCGGTGCAGTTCCGCGACGACGGCCAGCACGTCCTCCAGATGTTCGATCACCTGATTACCGACGATCAGATCAAATTCGTTGGCGGGAAACGGGTAGGGCACGCGGTCGAGGTCGTGGATCACGTCCGCCTCTGTGCGCGGGTTGCTGTCGAGGCCGATTGCGCCGGGCGTCTTGTGTTTGCCGCAGCCGATGTCGAGAATCTTCATGGGTGAAACTTTAGCGGCGCGATGCTCATCTACCTTAGCGCGCGCCCGAGGTTGCGGCAGTGTAACCGTCGCTTGGGGCGGGCACAAGCCGCACGCCCTGCGCGCCCGGATAAGTAGCTGTCAGGCCGTCGCCAGACGGCGGCCGGCTTAATTTCGCGGGCATAAAATTTTCGGAACTCGTAAACCGGGCGCGGCGTGCAAACGGCGGAGCATCTCTACTCTTTTGGAGGAATCGTTTTATGAACAGGACATCTCTCTTCTGCGCCGTGTGCCTGCTGCTCGCGGCGGCGGGGCTGGCGACGGCGCAGCCGGCCACGACACAGGAACGCGGCACAGGGCGCGTAATTACGACCACGCTCTTTGGCGGCGGCAACTTTCTCGGCGTCACTACTGAGAACGTGACGAAGGAGACGATGGGGCGCTACGGTCTTGCGGGCGAGCCGCGCGGCGTCGCCATCACGAGCGTGGCTGAAGGCAGCCCGGCCGCCAAAGCCGGCTTGCAGAAGGGCGACGTGCTGCTGCGCTTCGACGGCGAGACAGTCTCAAGCGTGCAGAAGCTACAGCGGCTCATCAGCGAAGCCGCGCCGGAGCATGCCACGCGGCTCGTCATTAGCCGCAACGGCGCGGAGCAGGAAGTCTCTGCCACGCTCGGCCGCCGCGAAGAGTTCCCGCGCCTCGAAGGCTTCACGGTGCGCCCCGGCGAAGATTTCAAACTCTACGGCGACAGGTTGAAGAATTTCGGCGAAGGCTGGCCGGAGCGCAGCGAGAACTGGCAGCAGCACATGGACGAGTTGCGCCAGCACCTTGAGAAACTGCCGCAGGGCAGCAACTCCTTCGTCCTGCTCGGCGCAAGCCGCCGCATCGGCATTACCACCACGCCGCTCACCGCGCAGTTGGCCGACTTCTTCGGCGTCAACGGGCAGAGCGGCGTGCTCATCACAGCGGTCGCGGAGAACAGTCCGGCGGCCAAGGCCGGCTTGAAAGCGGGCGACGTGATCACGGAAGTTGACGGCGAGCGCGTCAGTTCAAGCAGCGATCTGGTGCGCGCGCTGGGGCGGCGCAACGAGGGCGACGTGACGCTGGGGCTTACGCGCGACCGCAAGTCGCGCACCGTCAAGGTCACGCCCGAACGCGGGCCGCAGCCCTCGACCTTTGTCATGCCCGAAGTGCCGTCGGTCGCGTTCGCGCTGCCGCGCATAAGTATGCCGCGCATCAACCTGCGCGTGCCGCGCGTCGTCACCACCCCGCGCATCGTAGGTGCGCCGCGCATCATTGCTACGCCGCGCCTGCGTGCCACACCGCTCGGCGCGACGACGTTGCGCCGCGCCGTCATACTTTAGATCAGAATAGACAGGCAAGGGGCGCGGGCGATGGATGAGTCGCCCGCGCCCCTTCACGCGCTTTGGTCTCTAATTCGCCGTTCACATGGGCGGCGCTGGTGGTTGCTGTAAGCGGCTCTTGGCGGCCACCGCGTCCTTGTAAGCGCCGTTGGGCACGTCGCCGAGTTGGATCGCGGCGTCGAACTCTTTCAGCGCTTCGTCCGGCCGGTCGAGGAAGGCAAGGATGCGCCCCATCGCCGTGTGTGCGCGCGAGGCGAGCGCGCGGTCGGACTCTACTTCGAGCGCCGCGTGTTCGATGGCGAAGCGGTAGTTGGCGAGCGCGCGCCCAAGCCGGTCGGCGCGCAGGTCTTCGTCAAACGTGTCCTGCGCCGCGCTCGACGCCACCTGCGCGAGCGCGAAGAAGATGCGCGGCTCGCCCTGATACTCCTGCATCAGCCCCTTCAGTCGCGTCTCCGCTTCGTCATACTTCTTCAGCCGCACAAGCTCGTTCGCATCGCCCAGATTCTTAACCAAGAGTGTGCGCCGCGCCACCGCCTGCTCGTCCTCTTCGCTTGCGCTGGCCGCTGTGTTTACCGGCGCACGTTTGCGCGCTTCGAGGGCGCGGGCGCGGGCGGCGGCCGATTCCGTGAGCCGCGTCTTTTCGCGCGCCACGTCGAAGCGCGCCAGCATGTCGGCAAACAGATCGCTGATGTCGAAGCCCGCCACGTCCTGCTCGCGCAACTGCTCGGCGAAGTAGAAGGCGAGCACCGCGCCGCGCTCGTAGGCGTCGGCGAGTTGCGCGGTCTGCTCGTCCGTGATGGCGGCGCGCGTCGCCTGTAAGTCCGCTGTGATGCGCGCGCGCTCGGCCGCTTGCGCTTGCGCGAGCCGCGCGGTCGCCTCCTGCGTCAGTGCTTGCTGGCGCGCGGACGCGGACATCTGCGCGTCCGTCGCCGCCACGAGCGAGCGCGCAACGGCCGTAAACACGTCCATCTCGCCGCGTTCTTCCGCCGCCAGTGAATCAACAGCTTTCTCCGTCTCAGTCTGCCCGCCGGTCGGCGTCGCGTTCCTCGTCTGCTCGCCGGGTTTCAAACTATTGAGCAGCGTGCGCAGGTCTGCGCGGCGCGCGGCGATGGCGCGATTGTTGCGCAGAACGAGCGGGTCAATCAGGAATTGCAGGTAGGCGCGGCGCACCTCGGCCGAGCGCGGGTCGGCATTGAAGGGCACGACCAGAAAATAGTCGTCGCCGACGATGCGCAGGTTGAACGCGCCGGGCGCGGCCAGCAGGTCGGGCACGACGACGAAGCGGCGTTCGCGCTCGCGCGTCGTGAAGCGTTGCTGCGCACCCTGCTTCTTTTTGTTCGCGGCCGGGTCGTCAACCGCGACGCGTTCGACGATGCTCAGGACGGGGCGCATGTGCAGGAAACCGAGCGCGGCGCGGATCGTCTCGGCGACGGGGCGGCGCAGTTGGTCGCCCGCCGCCTGATAGTCTCTGAAGTA
The DNA here is from genome assembly GCA_036389375.1 of Pyrinomonadaceae bacterium. Classification (GTDB taxonomy): domain Bacteria; phylum Acidobacteriota; class Blastocatellia; order Pyrinomonadales; family Pyrinomonadaceae; genus QHXQ01. The sequence continues at coordinate 22,948 of DASVQA010000184.1, forward strand.
AGCGGGCATGCGCGCCTCCAAGCCGGACGCGCGGTAGAACTCGCGCACGAGCGGCGCGAAGTCGAGCACTTCGAGTACGCCCTGCGAGAGATCGTCTGTGCGCGCGGGCGCTTCGAGTTCGGGCGGCGGCCCGAGCGCAAGGGCGAGCGAGAGATAACGTGCCGCCTGCTCGGCGGCCGTGCGCTTGCCCGGCAGCTTGTTCAACTCGTAGAAGCGCGCCAGACGGCGACGTAAATCCGAGTCGAGATTCGCCTGATCTCTGCGCAACTGCGCGCGGAAGACGTTCGGCGCGCGCCCCGGCGTCGGTTCGAACCCGGCGGCATCGAGCGCTGCCATCACAATGATGAGACGTTGATCGGCCGCGAACTGCACGCCGTACTCGGACAGGTCAATCGTGCTCGCGCGTTGCGGCGTGGGCGTGGGCGAAGTGGGCGCGCTCGGCGGCGTCGTCTGCATGGGCGCGGCCGGCTGTTGCTGGCCTTGCGCCTGCGCCGCGAACGGCGCGTGCCAAAGGACGAGCGCGGCGGCGATCATCAAAAAAAGCTTCTTCATAAACGGGATTGAATCTGTGTGTCGTTAGTTGCGCGCTCTTTTTGCGGTCTTGGGGAGCCGGGCACAAACAGGCGCGCAGGAGGAAGGATGAGCGCAGGCGCGGGTCGCGTTGTCCGGCGCGCGCTAACTCTTCTCTGCCTCGCGCCGTGCTCTGAGTCTCCGGGCTGCGCGCAGCAGTTGCAAGGTTACAGGATAGGCGACGAGCGAACAAACGACGGAGAGGGCCAGCCCGCCGACGGTAAACGGCAACAAGATGTCCCAACTGTGCCGGAACAACTCCTGCCAGTAAGCGCCCGTCAGCAGGTGCGGCTCTTTGAGCAGTTCCAACCCGGCGCGCGGCAACTGCATGGAGCGGCCCATGAGCCGCGCACCGAGGCCGTAGGAGGCAAAGGTAATGGGCACGAGTGTCAGGAACGGGTTGTTGAGAAAAGTGCCCGTGTAGATGGCCAGTTTATTGAAGCGGAAGAGGAACGCGATGAGCGTGGCGAGGATGGTGTGCAGGCCGAGGAAGGGCGAGAAGGCAATGAAGACGCCCACCGCAAAAGCAAGCGCCGTCCGCTCGGGCGGATCATCCAGCGCGAGCAGACGGCGGAACGCAGCGCGAAACATAGTAAAGCAGTGACGAGTGCCAGGTGACCAGTGACCAGCAGCGGACAAGTGCTTAACTCGCCACTCGGCACTCGTCACTTGTCACTGCTTTTATTTGAAGCTGTTGAGCGCGGTGGCTTCGTCATCATACACGTCGAAGACGGTCAGCAGCTTGGTGATGGCGAGCAGGTCTTGAATCTTCTGCGTCAGGTTGACGATCTTCAGTTGCCCGCCTTCGCGGTTGATCGTCGTGAAGCTGGAGACGAGTTCACCGATGCCGCTCGAATCCACGTAGCCGACCTGCCCCAGATTCAAGAGGATTTTCTTCTTGCCCTCTTCGATCAGCCGCCGGATGGCGCTACGCAGCGAGACGCTGCCCTCGCCAATCGTGATCTTGCCAGAGAGATCGAGCACGGTCACGTCCCCGGCCTGTCGTTCGGAAATGTTCAGTTCAGCCATTGTGGGAAATTCTCCTTCGGGAAATAGTCAAGTAGTCGGTAGCCAGTAGCCAGTAGTCAGTAGGTGCTCGGCGCATCGTTATTCAGCCTTCGTCAGCAGCACTCAACGTCAGCATACTTTTGCTACTGACTACTTCCTTTTCGTCATCCGCACGATCGTGCCGCCTTCCGGGTGCTGCGCCCACTCGACTTCGTCCATGAAGGAGCGCATGAAGAGAATGCCGCGCCCGTTCGTCTTCAACAGATTCTGCGGGTCGGTCGGGTCGGCCACCTGCGTCGGATCGAAACCTGTGCCCCGGTCGCGCACCGTCACGACGAGTTGCGCGCCGGAATCGGCGAACGTGATCTCGACCGGCACATTCGCGTCCTGCCTGTTGCCGTGCAGCACGGCGTTGGTGACGGCTTCGCGCACGGCCATGTCCAGCCCGTAGGCAGCCTCTTCGCTGAGACCCACGCGGCGGGCCACGTCGTCGGCGGCGGTCGCGGCTTCGGCAACCGACTCGACGCGGCTTGGCAACACCACCAGTTCTGTTGTCTCGTCCGTCACAGTCGCAGCCCGCGTGAGTCATGCGGCGCAACTCACGCGCTTTACGGGCAGAGGCAGACGCGCTTCTGCCAATCATCAAACTCTGGAAGTTAAAGCGTGCTGGATGTAACACGACCCTTGCGCGACTGTCAAGATGAAGGGCCGTTGACCAAAGGCCAAAGCTAAGTGGCGAAAGGCGAAAACAGAAGGCCGAACCGTTGCGCCGCTGCTCGCATTTAGCGCGCACTACGCCTGACTGGCGGCGGCCTTTTGCTTTGCGCTGCGCGCCTTCTATCATGGTCGCATGAGAATTCAGCCCGCACGGCGCATGCGTGGGCGGCTGCGCGTGCCCGGCGACAAGTCCATCTCGCATCGCGCGGCGCTACTGGCGGCGTTGACCTCCGGCGGGCCAGTGCGGATCGAGAATTACGCGACGAGCGCCGACTGCGCCTCGACGCTCGCGTGCCTGCAACAACTCGGCATCGGAATCGAACAGCACGACACAACCGTTACACTCGCAGGCGCAGGCTTGCAACTGCCGCATGCGCCCGCAGCCGCGCTCGACTGTGGCAACAGCGGGACGACCTTACGCCTGCTTGCCGGTCTGCTCGCGGGCCAGTCTTTCCCGGCGACGCTCACGGGCGACGATTCGCTCCGCACCCGGCCCATGCGCCGCATCATCGAACCGCTCGCGCAGATGGGCGCACACGTCGCGGCCCAAGCCGGTCGTGCGCCGCTCACCATCAAGGGGCGTCGCCCGCTCAACGCCATCGCTTACACACCGCCCGTCGCCAGCGCACAGGTCAAGTCGTGCGTCCTGCTCGCTGGTCTCAACGCCGATGGGCGCACCAACGTCTGCGAGCACACGCCGACGCGCGATCACACCGAGCGCCTGTTGCGCTGGTTCGGTGTCGCAGTCGAGACTGAATCTGCGACCGTTAACGGCCAATCGGCGCACGTTGTCTCGCTCGCCCCGCCCGCGCAACTCGCGGCGCGCGACTGCGCGATCCCCGGCGACATCTCGACCGCCGCGTTCTTCTTCGTCGCCGCCGCGCTGCTGCCCGCGTCCGATCTGACGGTCGCCAACGTCGGGTTGAATCCCACGCGCACGCAGATCATCGCCACGCTCAGCGCGCTCGGCGCGGACGTGCAGGTGGCAGACGTGCGCGCGCAGATGGGCGAGCCGGTCGGCGACGTGCGCGTGCGCGGCGGTCTCACGCAAGCGGCGGCTGGCGCAAACGTGCTCGACGGCCCGCTGATCGCGGCGCTCATCGATGAACTGCCGATCCTCGCCGTGCTCGGCACACAACTCGCGGGTGGGCTGACGATCCGCGATGCCGGCGAACTGCGCGTGAAGGAGACGGATCGCATCCGGGCGATGGCGCTTAACCTGCGCGCGCTCGGCGCAGAGGTCGAAGAGTACGAGGACGGGCTGAGCGTCCATGGCCCCGCCGCGCTCGTCGGCACGCGCCTCGACGCCTACGGCGACCACCGCATCGCCATGGCTTCGGCCGTCGCCGCGCTCATTGCCACAGGCGACTCCGAACTCGTCGGCGCAGACTGCGTCCGCATCTCCTGTCCCGAATTTTTCGCGCTGCTCGAAGCGACGCTCGAACGATGACCACGCCGACGACACCGCGCATCATCATCACCGGCTTCATGGGCGCAGGCAAGACGACTGTTGTCCGCGCGCTCGCCGCCGAACTTCAATGCGATTGGCTCGACCTCGATGCCTTCATCGTCGCACGCACGGGACGCACCGTGCCCGCGCTCATCGCCGCAGATGGCGAAGCAGGCTTCCGCGCGCTCGAATCTGAAGCACTCGCGGCGGCACTTGCGGGCACAGTCCGCATCATCGCGCTCGGCGGCGGCGCGTGGCCCGGCGCACACAATCGTGCGCTCGTCGCCGCGCACAACTGCGTCGTCGTCTGGCTCGACGCGCCTTTCGAGTTATGCTGGCGACGCATTGCCCGTAGCGCCGACGAGCGCCCCCTCGCGCCTGACGTGACCACCGCCCGCACGCTTTACGATGAACGGCGCACGTACTATCAACTGGCCGCACACCGCATCAGCGTCGGCGCGACGCAAAGCGCGCACGAGATCGCGGCCGAGATTTTGACGAGACTCGCACAGGAGCAGAAGATAAGCTAGAGGGCATGATGATGGCGAAAGCACAGACGGACGCGAAAGCACTCAGAGTCGCAAAGACGCTCAGGAACGCCGACAACTGGAAGCATCTCGCACGCTGGCAGGGGCAGGGCTATTACGATTTGCAGACCGAAGACACGGGCGACGTGCCCGTGCGTCTCTTTTTAACCAAGCAACTGCTCGACGCGGCTGAAGACATACTCTATCGCCAGATCGTCAACGCTACGCGCTTCCCCGGCGTGCGCCTTGTCGTCATCACGCCCGACACGCACTACGGCTACGGCGTGCCCGTCGGCTGCGTCCTCATCACCGACAAAGCAAGCGGCGCAGTCGCTATGGGCCCGGTCGGCTACGACATCGGCTGCGGGATGATGTCGGCGCGCTCTGCGGTTGAAGCCGAAGCGGCGACGCCGGAGCGGCGGCTGGCCTTTAACGGCGCGGTGATGGAGCGGGTGAACATGGGCGCGGGCGGGAAGAGTATCAAGCTCGGGGCGTTGACGAAATCGGAGTTCAACAACCTCGTGCGCGGCGGCGCGGAGTATTACGTGGAGCGTTACGGCGCGACCTTTGATCGCAGCCGGGCGGAACGGCATCGCATCCCGGTGGATGATGATTGGCAGATTCCCTGGGGCGGGAAGGGGCAGCCGGAGCGTGGGCTTAATCAACTCGGCAGTCTCGGCGGCGGCAATCATTTTATCGAACTGCAACGCTCGGAGCAGACGGGCACGCTCTTTGTGCAGGTGCACACGGGCAGTCGCGGCTTCGGGCACGGGCTGGCAACCAACTACTTCGAGTTGGCGCGCAGCGAAAAACCCGATCTCATCACCGACATAGACCTCGGCTACTTCACGCCCGATTCAAAGCACTACCGCGATTATCTGAACGCGGTCGCGGCGGGCGGCAACTATGCGATCCTCAACCGGCTGATCATCTTCGAGCAGGTGGCCGAGGCGTTTCGCGCGACGTTCGGCGCGGAGCTTGAGTTGATCTACGAGATCAGCCACAACCTCGTGCAGCACGAGCAGCATCCTGAATTGGGCGACGTGTGGGTGCATCGCAAGGGCGCGACGCGTGCTTTTCCGGCCGGGCATCCGGCGCTCGCGGGCACGTTCTGGGCCGAGAAGGGTCATCCCGTCCTCAGTCCCGGCAGCAACAAGGATTGGAGCTACATCCTGCGCCCGCTTGCCGGCGCGGCGCTGAGCGGCTATTCGGTCAATCACGGTTCCGGTCGCCGGCTCTCGCGCGGCGAAGCCATCCGCACGCTCTCGCAACGCGCGATTGACGACGAATACAGAGCGGCCGGCATCGTCGTCAACACCAACGGGCGCGTGCCGCTTGACGAAGCTGCGCCGTGTTACAAGCCCGCCGAGGAGGTGGTGCGCGCAGTGGTTGAAGCGGGTCTCGCCGAGATCGAACATCGACTCTGGCCGCTCGCCTCGCTCAAAGGCGCGGACGAACGCAAGAGTAGAAAACGCGGCAAGGGTGCAAAGAAGACGAGCAAGCATTATTGATGCGCCGCGCCGGGCATGCGCTAGAGTCGAGCCACTGACGGACTTTCGCGCATTGCTCTCTGTGCTGGTTGCGGCCCACGTTGATTTCATCATGGCCGGCGGCCCGGCGGCCACCGCACACGGCTTAGCACGGCTGATGAGCGACCTCGATATTGTTTACAGTCGCACGCGCGAGAACGTGGCGCGGTTAGTGCAGGCAGTCGCGCTAGAAAAATGTAAGCGCCGCAATTAAAGCCTGCGCGGAACATGCTGAGCAAAACATAATTTTCCCACCTTCATCGGTCGCAAAAATTTTCCGTCCTTATTCTCACTCAAGTTTTCCTCAAGGATTTCTCAAGGCCGCTCCATATCTTGTAACCGTTCCGACAGTAACTTGTGCGCCCGACGGCCCGATGCGAGCGCGTCGCACACACGCGTATGGCCGTGTAGCGCGCACACGCCGTCAATTTAAGGAGAACATCATGTCACGTTTCAGTCAGGCGTTTCTGTGCGCTGTTGCGCTCGTCGTGTTGGGCTGCGCCGCCGCGCAGACGACCAAGGCCGCGCCGTTGGTTTTCACCACGCGCAACGCGTTCGACATCGCCGTCCCAAGCTACAACACGATCACCTTCGACGGCCATTCCGTCCCTTACGCTAACTCTCTGGCGACGAGCGGCGTCACCTTCGCCGGTGGCAGCGCGAACTATCAGGTCGGCGTTATCGAAGGCACGAACGTCGGCGTGCCCGGCAACTTCGTGCTTACGTCTAACACCAACGCGCCGGGGCAGTTCAACGTGGACAACATCCTGATCACACCGCCGACGGGCACGCGCGCTTTTGGCTTCGACATCAAGAGCAGCAATGCGGCCCTGACCGGCGCAACCTCCGCTGGCAGTTATGAAATCTACGTCAACGGCGCGCTCGCCGCGACCGTCGTCGTGCCGAGCTTTAACAGCTTCAGCTTCATCGGCTTCACGTCCGACGTGGACATCACTTCGCTGGCGATCCGTGCGCTCTCCGGCGGCGATCCCGTGATTGACAACGTCTCGTTTAGCGGCGCAGCGGCGCAGGAGACACCCGAACCCGCGACGCTCGTGCTGCTCGGCACGGGGCTGGCGGGCGCGGCCTCTGCCGCACGCAGGCGCAGACGCGCTGGCGCAAACCAAGCGCAGCTTTAATGCCCGGCCGCCGTGCGGGGCCGCCGACGTGTCGGGTGGCGACACGTCGGGCTTGCGGGGCCGCCCGATTTTTCCGCGCCGCTCAAGTCTGCCTCAAGTATTTCTCAAGGGGGCAAAGTATGCTGCGCTCGCTTAACCGGCAACGCGAACGATCTTTTCTCTCAAGGCTTGCGTTCATCAGCCAATCCTTGAGCCGCCGTCCAAAGGAGATAACAACTATGTCCCGCATGCGCCAAACAATTATGACTGCTATGGCCCTCGGCGTGCTGCTACTCGCCAGCGCCGCGACGACCAAAGCCGTCCCGACCATCATCACCGACCGTTCCGGGTTGGGTGCTAACAACGCGACGATTGATTTTGAAGGGCCGGCCACCAACACGAGCAGCGGTGTGCCGACCTCGTTGACCTTTATGGGCGTCACCTTCTCCGGCGACAGCCGGCGCGGCAACGCAGGCGTCGAAGTGGTCGCCCCGACCGGCAATCTCAACAACCCCACAAACGCGCTCGTCTCAACCGGCGACAACTTCTTCTCGACTGCGGCCGATCCCGTCTTCAATCTCGTCATCACGCTGCCGACCGGCACAAATGTCATCGGCTTCGACATCAAGAACGCGAACGGCGAAGGCGCGGGCGCAGGCAGCTACGAGATTTACGTCAACGGCACGCTGTTCCAGACGATAGCGACCACCTTCAACACGTTCAGCTTCTTCGGCGTCACAGACCTGAACGGCATCAGTTCGGTCGCGATCCGCAGCCTGCTCGGCGGCGACCCCGTGATCGACAACGTCACCTTCGGCCCCGCCGCCACCGAGACGCCGGAACCGGCCTCGATGGTGCTGCTCGGCACGGGTCTCGCGGGTCTGGCCGCTGCCGCGCGGCGGCGACGGCAGCGCAAACAAGCGGCCGCTTTTGACCAGAGCAGCCTCGCGTGATTTTCGCCCGCGGCCGGCAAACCCCTAACCTGCAAAGGAGTGAAGCGATGCGCCAGTTCACGAAACAGCCCGGTTGCCCTGCGGCGGCCACGCTTGTCGCTTATCACGAAGACGCGCTGCCCGTCCTGTCCCGGCAAGCCGTGGGCGCGCACTTGAGCAACTGCGAGTTCTGCGCGGCTGAAGCACAACTGCTCGGCCGCGCCGACCAGCAGCCGGCGGCCGAGTTCGTCGCGCCGCCCATGCCGTTCGCGCTGCGGGCGCTGGCAGAATCTATGCTCGGCGGCATCCCGCGCACCGACGATCTGCACCGCCGCGCGGCTTAAGGTCGAACGTAAGCACCACCCGCCTCGCTTAAATTTTTGGCCGGCTCGCTAGAGGCGAGATGAATCTCATGCGTAAGCAAACGGACAGCGTCGTTGTGACGAAGGCGCGCCCGGCGTGGCGAAAAATGCTCTTTGTCTGCGCGGCGCTGCTCTGCTGCCTGTGCGCGGCGGGGCAGCAAGCGGCGCGGGCTGATGAGGTCACGCTCGGCGGTTACACCAACGGCTGCTTCGGCGTCGGCTGCACGTCGGCCGGCACGAGCAGTCAACAGAGCGTCAGCCTGCTCGGTCTGACCTACAACAACTCGACCTTTAACGGGACGACCTCCGGCGGCTTCCTCGCCATCGGCAACACGGGTCAGCCGCCCGGCACGCAGAACATCGACAACCTCGGCTCGTTCACGCTCGACCGGGGCATTAACGCCGTCTATAACGGGCAGCAGTTCACGCTGCGCGTGACCTTCACCGCGCCCGCCGGCATCGCGGGCGGCAACCCCGCGCAGTTCGAGGCGCTGCTGACCGGCAGCGTCAGCAGCGGCAACGGCGGCGTCTTCATCGACTTCGACAACACGCCGCGCAGTTTCACCTTCGCCTTCACCGACCAGCAGGGCCGGCTCGTCAACGGCTCTTTCTCCTTCAACGTCAACGACGTGTCGGTGATCGCGGGCGGCGTTGTGCCCGTCTCCGGCAACATCACGGCGGCACAGCAATCGGCCGTGCCGGAACCGGCGACGCTGCTGCTGTTCGGCTCCGGGCTGACGGGTCTCGCGGCAGCCGTCCGCCGCAGCCGGCGCGGGCGCTAAAACCGCCTGCGCGCATAGATGCTTCGAGGGGGCCGGCACGGGGGCACGTGCCGGCCCACTTTTTTTGACTTTTCCCCGCCTTTTCGGCCGCTTTTCCGGCTCAAGTATTCCTCAAGAATTTCTCAAGCCGCGTGGCTATCTTGTAACCGTCGCTTTGGAGTCCAGATTTTTCCCTTGAAAACATGTGCCGCCGCTCTCAGGTCGCCGTCCGGCCGACCTGCTGCTGCCAAGTTTCGCCGTTAAAGAAGGAGATGCCCGATGCCACGCAATCTGTTTCAACTGCAACTCAACCGTTTCAGCGCGCACTTGCGCTTGTGCGTAGTGCTGGCCTGCGCCCTGCTCGTCGCGGCCGCCGCGCTCTCTTTCGGCCCGCGCGGCGAGGCGGCCACGCCCGCCAGCGGCACGGTGACGCAGGCCAACACGGCCGCTAACCCGCTCGTCTACACGGCGGGGCCGTTCGCCGTCGCCAATCCGTCGGGCGTTGCCGCGCTCCAATGCAGCCCCGCGCAGACCTTCCCGTGCGACGACTACGCGTTGGACGTGAACGTGCCGAACGGCTTGATTGACACGAACCAGATCAAAGTGGCCGTGCAATGGTCGAACGCGACCGCAGACTTCGACGCCTTCACCTACTTCCGTAACGCCGACGGGACGCCCGGCGGACTGGCCACTTCGTCAGGCTCGTCCGCCGACCCTGAGGTGGTGATCCTGCCCGCGATTTCGCAGAAGTATCTGATCCGCGTCGTGCCCTTCAACCCACTTGGGCAGAGCATCACGGTCTCGATCACCTACGAGCCGAAGAATCAGAATTTCAATACGGGCACAGGCCCCGCGCCGGGCTTCCAGAACTACGCCGCGCCGAACGGGCTGGGCACGGATTCCGGCGAGCCGTCAATCGGCGCGAACTGGCAATCGGGGAACGTCATGTTCCAGGCGAGCCTGCAAACCCTGCGCGTCAAGTTCAACGACAGTGCCGTGCCGGCGACCGCGACGTGGGAAGACAAGAGTTTCCTTCTGACCTCGCTCGCTTCGCTCGACCCGATCCTCTTCACCGATTCGCACACCGGGCGCACCGTCGTCTCGCAACTCGCGGGCACGGATAGCTTCTCCGCCTACACCAACGACGACGGCGAAAACTGGACGCCCAACTCGGGCGGGCCCTTCACCTCCGGCGTCGATCACCAGACGGTCGGCGGCGGCCCCTTCGCGCCGCCGCTCACGGGCGGCACGGCCGCCTACCCGAACGCGGTTTACTACTGCTCGCAGGATTTGCTCACGGCCTTCTGCGCGCGCAGCGACGACGGCGGACTGACCTACGGCCCGACCGTGCCGCTCTACACGACCGAATGCACCGGCATACATGGGCACGTCAAGGTCGCGCCCGATGGCACGGTCTATGTGCCCAACCGCCAGTGCGGCACGAATCAGGGCGTCGCCGTCTCTGAGAACAACGGCATCACGTGGTCTGTTCGCAAGGTGGTTGATAACGATCCCGGCACGACGGCGGGCGACAGCATTCCGGGCAGTTGGGATCCGTCCGTCGGCATCGGCAGCAACGGCACGGTCTATTTCGGCTACGACAACGGCGACGGTCGCCCGCGCGCCGCCATCTCACGCGACAAGGGCAAGACGTGGGTGCTTGATCAAAACGTCGGGCGCAATCTGAACATCCGCGATACGGCCTTCCCGGCCGTCGTGGCGGGCGACGACGACCGCGCCGCCTTCGCCTTCCTCGGCTCGCAAGTGCCGAGCGGCGATCAAGCGGCGGTCTGGCATCTCTACATCGCCACGACCTACGACCGGGGCAATTCGTGGCTGACCGTTGATGCCACGCCCAACGATCCCGTCCAACTCGGTACGATCTGTTCAAACGGCATCAGCTGTTCGGGCGGCGACCGCAACCTGCTCGACTTCATTGACGCGACCGTTGACCGCGAAGGGCGCACGCTCGTCGGTTACGCCGACGGCTGCCTCGCCGGCTGCACCGCGCCGGCCGCGTCGCGCGCGCATCTCGCCACCATCGCCCGGCAACAGTGCGGCAGACGTTTGTTCCATCAATTCGATCCGGCCACTGACGACTGCGCCGCGCAGCCCACGCCCACGCCGACGCCGACGCCCGTGACGGCCGACTCGTGCGACGGCGTCAACGTCGTGACCGACAACGGGGACGACGCCGTGAATCCCGCCCCGGGCGGGTTAGCGCCGACCGATCAGGCGGACATCAAATCGGCCTCCTTCAGCCAGAGCGGCACGAACATCGTCACCAAGATCACGGTCAAGAATCTCGGCACAGTGCCCTCGCCCGGCACGACCTTTACGTCCTACTTCGTCGCGTGGAAGGGGCCCGATGGCACGGTCTACGCTTCGCAGGCCGACGTTGATTCTTCCGGTCTGGTCTCCTACGGCTACGGGCCGTTCGACGGCGTCAATCAATTGACGACCTACAACTCGACGACCGGCACGTTCACGCCCGGCGCGGACGGTTCGATCACCGTCAACGTGCCCATGAGCGCCGTCGGCAACCCGACCATCCCCGTGACCGATGCCAACGCCACGCCGGCGGCGCGCGACACCTACGCCGTCACCATCGCGGGCGAGGGCGCGCTTGGCGCGGGTCTCATCTTCAACGCGGCGATGGATCGCGCGCCCGATTCCGGCTTCGGCGCAAACTGGGCCGTCTGCGCTGCTGAAGCGACGCCGACCCCGACGCCAACCCCGACCGCCACGCCGACGCCGACCGCAACGCCCACGCCTTCGCCCACGCCGACGAACGATGCGCGCTGCATCGCGCCCGGCGTCACGGTGGTCACCGATCCGGCCAACGATCAGACGGGCGGGCCGAGCGCGAATCAGAATCTGGACATTCGCTCGGTCGCCATCGCCGAACAGTATCCGACGGCCGGCAACGGGCAGATCGTCGTCACGATGACGGTCGCGGCGCTCGACCCGGCCACGCTTCCGCCGAACGCAACGTGGCGCGCCAGTTTCAACGCCACGCACGCCGATAACACCGTCACGACCTACTTTGTGACCGTCGCCACGAACTCCGCCGCGAATCCGGCCGGCGTCTCTTACAACTACGGCTTCGTGGACACGACGGGCGCAAGCCCCATCTCGCGCACGGTGGACGTGGCCGATGGCGGCAGCATGAACGCGACGGCGAAGACTTTGTCCGTCACGCTCGCGCTCAACAAACTGAAGAAGCCGGTGGCGGGCACGGGCGGCGGGACGCTCTCCGGCCCCGTCGTCGATCTGTCGGCCGGCAAGGTCTTGGCCAGCGTCAACGGCGCGACCAGCGTTCTCGTCGGCGTGGTCGGCAACGGTCTCAATCAGGGCATTGACTCGACCGGCAGCAACAACTACACGATGGCCGGTGCGAGCGTCTGCCCGCCGCCCGTGACGGCGACGCCCACACCGACGCCCGTCTCCGATCCGGCGCTCACGCCGCGCTTCCAGAGTTTCGCCGCGCCGAACGGGCTGGGCACGGCCGCAGGCGAGCCGTCAATCGGTGTGAACTGGCAGACCGGCAAGGTCATGTTCGTAGCGAACCTTCAGACCCTGCGCGTCAGCTTTAACGATTGCACGTCGCCCGCGAAAGCGACATGGGAAGACAAGTCTGCGCCGAACTCCGTGCGCAGTCTCGATCCGATTCTGTTCACCGACCACATGCGCGCGCCCGGCGACACGACGCCCAATCGCACCATCGTCTCGCAACTCACGGGGCAGGACAGTCTGTCGTCTTACACGGACAACGACGGCGACCTGTGGATACCGTCGCAGGGCGGTGGCATCCCGTCCGGCGTCGATCACCAGACGGTCGGCGCAGGCCCCTACAACAACAATGCCTCGCCCGCGCCGCCACCGCACCCGCTCTATCCGAACGCGGTTTACTACTGCTCGCAGGAAGTGGCCACGGCCTTCTGCGCGCGCAGCGACGACGGCGGGCTGACGTTTGGCGCTGGCGTGCCCGTCTATAATCTGACGCAGTGCGGCGGCATACACGGGCACGTCAAGGTCGCGCCCGACGGCACGGTCTATGTGCCGAACAAGACCTGCGGCGGCAAGGCTTCGATCACGCGCTCGACCGACAACGGGCTGACCTGGACGGTCAAGTCCGTGCCCGATAGCGGCACGAGCGGCTTCCTCGTCGATCCGTCGCTCGGCATCGGCGCAAACGGCACGCTCTATCTCGGCTATCAACATTCCGATAGCCACGCGCGCATCGCCGTCTCGCACAATCGCGGCGACACTTGGTCGCAGAGCGTTGACGTGGGCGCACCGCTCGGTCTCGTCAACACGACCTTCCCGGAAGTCGTCGCGGGCGACGACGACCGCGCGGCTTATGCCTTCCTCGGCACGACCGTGCCCGGCAACTACACAGACCCGGCCAGCTACCCGAAGAGTGCGGCATGGCATCTCTACATCGCCACGACCTTCAACGGCGGCGCGAACTGGTCAACCGTAGATGCGACGCCGACCGATCCTGTCCAGCGCGGCACGATCTGCAATCTCGGCACAACCACGTGTCAGGATCACCAGACCACCTACGGCTACAACGACCGCAACCTGCTCGACTTCAACGACGCGACCGTTGACAAAGAAGGGCGCGTGCTCGTCGGCTACGCGGACGGCTGCATCGGCGGCTGCATCGGCGGCTCAAGCAACTCTTACACGGCGCTTGCCTCGATCACGCGCCAGAGCGGCGGGCGGCGTCTGTTCAGCGCCTACGATCCGACGGGCGTGACCGCGCCCGGCAACCCGCTTGTCACCGCCACGTCCGACGCGGCCGGCGTGCATCTCGCGTGGGCCGTGCCCGACAACGGCGGCGCACCCATCACCAACTACACGGTCTATCGTCGCACGAGCACGACGCAGCCGGCGCTTTTGGCCAACGTCGGCACGGCCACGAGCTTCGACGATCTATCGGCCGCGCCCGGCACGACCTACTTCTACACGGTGACGGCGACCAACTCGGCCGGCGAGAGCCAGCCGTGCGCGACGAGCGAGGTGTCGCCCGTGGCCGTCGTCTCGTCCGGCGACCCGTGCGTGCTGCCGGGCATGAGCCTTGCGACCGACGGCCTCGATGCGCCGCCGCCGCAGGACATACAGCAACTCTTCGTTGCGGAGCCTTACAACGCAGACGGGCAGAACCGGCTCGCCTTCACCTTCAAGGTGAACAGCCTCGCCGTTGTGCCGCCGAGCAGCTACTGGTACGTCATCTGGGATTGGGCCGGCGGCAACCGGCAGTACGTCGCGGCGAAGACCGACGCCAACGGCAACTTCAGTTTCGACTACGGCGACGTAGGGCCCGCGCTACCGATCCCGCCGACGAGCGTGCCGCCGTCGAACACGAACGTGCCGAACCGCAAGGGCGCGGCGACGGGTACGGTTGATAAGATCGCGGGCACGATCACCATCATCGTCGAAACCAACAAGGTCGGTTCGCCCACCGCTGGGCAGACCATCACCAACATCAGTCCGCGCACCTTCGGCGCGACGGGCGGCACCAGCGTCATCTCTTCGAGCGCCGTGGACACCATCAGCACCGCGCCGTCTTACACGCTCGTCGGCAGTTTCTTCTGCCGCGCGCAGACTGCGCCGAGCGCCGTGCTGAGCGCCGCGCCGACGACGGGCACGCGCCCGCTCGCCGTGAACTTCAACGCCGCGCAATCGAGCGACCCCGATGCGGGCGACACGATTGCGTCCTACACCTTCAACTTCGGCGACGGCTCGGTCGTGACGCAGAGCAGCCCCATGATCACGCACGTCTATAACGTCGCCGGCAGTTTCCGCGCGACGCTCACGGTGAAAGACTCGCGCGGCCGGCGCAACGACAACGTCGCCGACGCGGTCATCACCGTGCAGTAACAGTGTGCGCGGTGAAACGCGCATATGCGAACCGGCTCTCCCGGATGACTAGCGCCGTCTTTTAAGCAGCAAGGCGGCGCTAGTCGCGCGTCTGGACGGGGGCGCACGGGTTGCCAGAACGCGACGGCGCACAATAAACTGACGCGCAAACTTTTGAGCCTGTTCCGCGCTCGCGGCCAACGCAGAAAGATGGCCCGCGCGCGTTGTGAGCCGGGCCGTCACGTTCAGCCTGATGAGTAAAAAGCGAGAGAGCAAACCACCGGCGAGTAAACGACCTGCGGCGCGCAAGGGGCCGGAAACGTCGGCGAAAAATTATCTGCCGTTCATCATTATCGGCGTCGTGCTCGTCGTCGGCGCGAGCGCGGGCGCTTGGTTATGGCGCTCGGCGCGCACGCCGCAGACGAGCGGCGTCGTCGCGGGCGGGACGCCCGGCGCACAACCGCCCCGCGCCGCCGGGCCTGAGCGTGCGCCGCTCGTGCTCGAAGAGTTTGGCGATTATCAGTGTCCGCCGTGCGGCGCTTTCTATCCTGAGGTCGAGCAGTTGCGCGCCGACTATGGCGACAAGTTGCGCCTCGTCTTTCGTCATTACCCGCTGCCACAGGCGCACCCTTATGCGCTCGTCGCCGCGCACGCGACGGAAGCGGCCGGGCTGCAAGGCAAGTTCTGGGAGATGCACGACCGCATCTATCGCACGCAACGCGATTGGAGCAAGGCGGCGGACGCGCGCGCCATCTTTACGAGTTACGCGCAGGCGCTCGGACTCGACATGACGCGGTTTGCGCACGACATGGCGAGCGCCGACGTGGACGCGCGCATCGTTGCCGACCACGCGCGCGGCGAGTCGCTCGGCGTCCATGCCACGCCGACCTTCTTTCTGAATGGGCGCGAGTTGCCGGCCGAGAAACTCAGGACGCCCGCCGACCTGCGCACTGCGCTCGACGCGGCGCTCGCCGGGAAGAGTTTTTAACTGAGAGAGTTTTTAACCGAGAGAGCCTTAAACGGATTGAGTCGTTAACGGCTGCCGCTCCGTCTCTCGTTAGCGAAGCTCGATCAAGCAATTCATCCCTGCTCGGAGGAATCTGCCCGATGCGCTTTACATCGTTCCTGCTTGCCATCATCTCTGCGTGCGCGCTCGCAGCCTGCACATCCAGCACGAACACGAACCAGACCAACGCGAACGCGCCAGCACAAACGACGACACAGGCAACCGATCAGCCAAGTGCGCCGACGCAGCCGGGCGCATCGCCGGCGGTTAACGGCGCACCGCAGAGCGCGGCAGTCGTGCCGGGTGCGCCTGCGAGTGGCAACCCGACTGCATCTGCCAACGCGGCGGGCCAACAACGCGATGCCTGCGCGCTCATCACGGCCGACGAGATTAAAGCCGTGCAGGGCGAAGCCTTCAAGGATGCGAAGTCGAGCCAGCGCGAGGACGGCTCGTTCGCCGTCGCCCAATGCTTCTACACGACGCCGACCTTCACCAAGTCCGTCAGTCTCGAACTCACGCAGGCCAAGACGGGCGGCGCAGAGAGTCCGCGCAAGTTCTGGGACGAACATTTTACGCGCGCCGCAAAAGAGGGGGGCGAGCGTGAGCGCGAACGCAGCCGCGACAAGGACAAAGACAAAGATAAAGATAAGAACAAGGCGCGCGGTGAAGAGGAAGAGGAAGAAGGCCCACCACCCGCGCGCGTCGCCGGCATTGGCGATGCCGCCTACTGGGTCAACA
This sequence comes from Pyrinomonadaceae bacterium, assembly GCA_036389375.1. GTDB lineage: Bacteria > Acidobacteriota > Blastocatellia > Pyrinomonadales > Pyrinomonadaceae > QHXQ01. The sequence continues at coordinate 39,534 of DASVQA010000184.1, forward strand.
GTCGCGTGAGCGGCGCGCTCTACGTGCTGAAGGGCGACCGCTTCATCCGCGTCAGCATTGGCGGCGCAGATGCCGACGCCGCCCGGCAGAAAAAGGCCAAGATGCTCGCGCAAAAAGCACTCGCGCGGCTCTAAACGCGCGCGCAGCCATCAGACGTGTTCAGGCGCAAGCCGGGCGAGGGCCCGGCTTGCGCCTGCCTCTTTTTTGCGCCAAGCCCGATTGACTCCGTTCGCCGCTCGGCTATACTCAAGCTCTCCCGGACACAAGCTTTGCACACAGAAATCTTCAACCCTTTATCGCAGGAGTTATCAATGAACAGCTATCTTCGCACCCCGTTTCTGCTCATCACGCTCTCGCTCTGTCTTGCTTCGGTTGCGCTGGCCGATCTCAAGGTCAGACAGAAGAACACGACGGGCGGACAGACCTACGAGAGCACGGTCATGATCAAGGGCGCACGCCAGCGCAGCGAATCGGCCGTCGGCGCGGGCCAGACCAGCATCCTGCAATGCGACCTGCGCCGCACCCTGCTCATCAACGACAACACGCGCCGCTATCTCGTCTATCCGTTAGACGGCGGCGACGCGGCTGAAACCAACAACAACAATGCGCCTGCGGCGACCACACCGGTCGCGCCCGTCCGGCGCGGCGGCACTGTGACCTACACGACCACCATCGTTGACACCGGCGAGCGCCGCCAGATGTTCGGTCTCACCGCGCGTCACCTGAAGACGAAGATGACGAGCGAATCGTCGCCCGACGCCTGCGATCAGAATCGCTTCCGATTGGAGACCGACGGCTGGTACACCGATTTTGAATACGGGCTGAACTGCCCGGCCAACATCGGCACTATGTCGAGCGCGCGCCCGCAAGGCAGCGGTTGTCAGGATCGCTTAGTCACCAAACAGGTCGGCGCGGGCCGGCTCGGCTTCCCGCTCTCGGTCACAACCACCAGTTACGGCCCCGACGGGCAGATCACCTTCACCTCCACGTCCGAAGTGCTGGAACTGGCGCGCACGCCGCTCGAAGCCGCGCTCTTTGACGTGCCCGCCGGCTACACGCTGGCGCGGAACTCGCAGGAACTCTACGGGCTGAGCGCAGGCGACGCGGCAGGCGCGCTCGCGGGGCAGGAGCAACAGAGCGCCGGCAGCACAACTCCGGAGCCGACGACGCCGGCCATGCCCGCCACGAAGAGTCCCGGCGCGATCCGCATCGGCGTCGCGCAGGTGAAGAACCTGACCGACAAAAACATCTCGCCCGACACGGCGCGCGCCCAACTCGTCAGCGCCTTGACGGCCGCCGGTCTTGAAGCCGTCCCCTTGAACGCCTACACGCCCGCCGCGCTCGACGCCGAAGCTAAGCAGAAGGAGTGCGACTTCTTTCTGACCACCGATCTGACGGGGCTGAAGCTCTCGGCGGCGCGCAAACTCGGCGGCCTCTTGGGCCGCGCCACTGGCGTAGGCGAAGCGGCCGGCGTTGATCGCACCGAAGCGCAGGTCAGCTTCAAGCTCACGCCCGTCGGCGCGACCAAACCGCAACTGCAAACCAACGCCAGCGCCAAAGAGGCCGGCGACGAGGCCAGCCTCAAAGCCGCGCTCGACAAAGAAGCGCAAGCGGTCGCCGCCGAAGCACGTAAGAAGAAATAAGCGCGCCGTCTCACTCATAAGGGGCGCGCTTTCGCTCTGTCACTTTAAGCTTAAAAGCCAACGATCATGTCAAGCATGATCGTTGGCTTTTTGCTGATTGATAGCGCATACGGGACTCGAACCCGTGATCTCTGCCTTGAGAGGGCAGCGTGTTAGCCGACTACACCAATGCGCCAAAAGCATCTGGATTATAGGTGTGTCGCCGTCGGCTTGGCAAGCGTGCTGCCCGCTCTGCGGCCGCGTCGTAGCGGCCCGGCTTGGTTGCGCCGTACGGACGAAGTGTGTTAAGTATTGCACCGACAGAAAAACTAATCTTCGTCAAGCAGGCTTTGCCCGACACCTGTGCTTTACGGGTCTGTCGTTTCGTCTCCGGTTGCCCCCCCCTTTAACCGCTGCCGTGACGTTCTTGCCCTACGTTCCTTCAGCAAGTAGGCCGTATCAACTATAAAACCATCAAGATGGGCCTCTTGGGCCGCAATGGCTCTAGGTCTCTCATTGCCCCAATGCAACTGGATTGCACGTAAAAGGAGAGTTATGAAAGGTAGATTTCTCGTCCTGCCGCTCGCATTATGCGCGCTGTGGACATTGGCCGCGCTGGTACAGACTGCGCCGTCGCTAGCCGCTTTGACGACGACCACCGTCGTCACACCGACCAACCTGACAGCGACCGGCTGGCAGATCGTCATCGCGCCGAGCGAGCTTACGCCCACGCCCACGCCGACCCCCTCGGTGACGTTCGTGCGCGGGCCCGGCACGCCGCCGCTCGGCATCGGCAGCGCCGAGTTCCGCGTTGGTGCGGACGGCGATGCCGCCGCGCAGCTACGGCAAACGAACTATGCCGGCACGGTCTTACCGAATCCGAGTCCGACCCCGGCTGCGGCCAACGAACTGTCGGCGCTCGGCTACAGCACCTACGCGCAGAGCGGTGGTTCCAGCGGTCAAGCCCCGTACCTGCTGCTGAACATTGATAACGATAATGATGGCACGGCGGACGACTTTCTCTTCTTCGAGCCGGTCTATCAGAACGGCACTTACACCACGATCTTCCCCGGCGACACCGTGCCCAATCAATGCGGCACAAATCCGGCTTGCGTCACACCGGGGCAATGGCAGACGTGGAACGCGCTCAACGGCGGTTGGTGGTCGGCGAACGAAAGCGCCGGCGGGCCGCCTTTGATCACTCTGCGGCGCTACCGCGAGGAACACCCCGACGCCCGCATCGTCAACTCCGGCACGCTCGGCGGCGTGCGCATCGTGACCGGCTTCGGCGCGCCCGCGTGGAACAATTTCATCGGCAACGCTGACGCCTTCAACATCGGCGTCGGCCCGAATACGACGACTTTCGACTTCGACCTAGACAGCGACGGCGACGGTGTGCCTGATCAGACAGACAACTGCCCGTCCTCTTTTAATCCCGATCAGACGGATACGGACAACAACGGCATCGGCGATGCCTGCCAATCGCCGGCCGGCGGGCGCGTCCGGCTCGTGGACGACGACCGTGTACAGTGTCCCTCTGCCGCTTATACCAACCTCAACGAAGCGATTGCCGCTTCAAGCGCGGGCGACCAGATCAACGTCTGCCCCGGCACATATAACGGCGGGCTAGCCAGTGGCAGCAACGCCATCGTCGTTGATAAATCACTCAGCCTGTTTGGCGCGCAGGCGGGCGCAGACGGCCGCACGCGCACGACGGCGGCGACCGAAGAGGCCATCATCACCGACGGCTTCTACGTCAGCGCCAGCAACGTCGTCATCGACGGCTTCATCGTGCAAGGCGCAGACGGCACGAACGACTTCGGCAACGGCATCACGCTCGTCAACAGCGCGTCCGGCTACACCGTGCGCAACAACATCATCCGCGACAACATCTTTGGTCTCTACCTGAACAGCAACGGCGTGGCTGGCTCGGACGTGCGCCGCAACCTGTTCGACAGCAACAACCGCCCCGGCCCAGCCAGCGGTAACGGCATCTACTCCGACAACGGTCTCTCGAACGCGCTGGTGGACAGCAACAAGTTCACCGGGCACACGTCCGCCGCGATGGTCTTTGCCGGCACACAATCGAGCCTGACGATCACCTCGAATCAGTTGATCAACGACAACTCGATGGTCTTCCTCAACACGAACGGCGCGACCATCAGTGGCAACTTGAGCGACGGCTCGCAGGGGAGCGTTATCTTCCTCGGCGGCAACGACACGAATTTCTCGATCACCTGCAACACGATCCGCAACGCCCCGAGCGTGAGCGCGATCCGCATCCCCGCCGATCTGTTCGGCGTGCCGCAGGCGAACACGAACGTCACGGCCAATTTCAACAACATCTCGAACGTAGCCTTCGGCATACGCATCGAGACGGGGCGGTATACCGGCACGCTCAACGCCGAGAACAACTGGTGGGGCAGCCCGACGGGGCCGACCGATCCGCGCAATCCCGGCGGCACGGGCGTCGCTATTCAAGACCCCGATCAGGTCGTGGACTTCGTGCCCTTCCTGACCGCAGCCGTGCCCGACACGGACAACGACGGCGCGCTCGATCCCTGTGATACCGACGACGACAACGACGGCATCCCCGACGCGACCGACAACTGCCCGTTGACGCCCAACCCCGATCAGGTTGATACGGACGGCGACGGGCTAGGGAACGTCTGCGACCCGGACGACGATAACGACGGTGTGCCGGACGGGACGGACAATTGCCAGTTCACGGCGAACGGCGATCAGGCGGACACGAACGGCGACGGCATCGGCGATGCCTGCCAACCGCCCGCGAGCGGCACGATGTTGATTAGCGAGGCGCGCTTGCGCGGCCCCGCGCCCGCCGCTTCGCCCGATCCGACCGTGCAGGCCAACAACGAGTTCGTCGAACTCTATAACAACAGCGAAGTGGACATCACCGTCTCGACCTTCGACCTCTCGACCGGCTGGGCGGTGGTCGCTTCCGACGGCGCGATCAGATTCGTCATCCCGAACGGGACGGTCATCCCCGCGCACGGTCATTACCTCGGCGTCAACTCGAATGGCTACAGCCTGAACGGCTATCCGGCTGGGACTGACAAGGGCACAGCCAGCGCGAGTCCGACGAAGGCGCAAACCGCGCGCGCGGGGCGCACGCCGAGCGGCGTGACGCCGACGCCGACGCCCTTTACGACCGCGATGGGCGACAGCACTTACGCGACCGACATTCCTGACGACGGCGGCGTCGCGCTCTTTGCGACCGCCAACGCGACGAACATCACTAATCCTGCGTACCGGCTCGACGCCTTCGGCTTCACCACCGCGCCCGCCCTCTACCGCGAGGGTGCGGGCTTTGCGCCGACCACCGTGCCGAACAGCGAGATCAGCTTCTACCGCGACATGCGTTCGGGTCTGCCGAAAGACACGGACGACAACGCGGCAGACTTCGTCTACGTCAACGCCGCCGCACCCGCCGACAACAGCGGCCAACTCGGCGCACCGGGGCCGGAGAACCTGTCGAGTCCCGTCCAACACAACGCGGACATAAAAGCGTCGCCCGTTGATACGGCGGTCAGCAGTTCGACCGGCGCGAACCGCGAGCGTCGTTTCAGCGTCGTGCCCAACGGCTCGAACGGCACGCTCATCATCCGGCGGCACTTCACGAACAACACGCTTCAGACCGTCACGCGGCTGCGCTTCCGCGTCGTGGATATCACCACGTTCGGCAGCCTGAACCCGGTCGCGGGCCAAGCTGACCTGCGCGCACTCAGTTCGACTGACGAGACGGTTTCAACCACCAGTCGCGGCAACGTGCTGGTGCGCGGTCTGACGCTGGAAGAACCGCCCGCGCAGCCCTTCGGCGGCGGCGCAAATTCCAGCCTCTCGGCCAACACGATCACGTTCGATACGTCGATTGAACCCGGCGGCTCGATTGACGTGTCCTTCATGCTCGGCGTCGAACGCGGCGGCGCGTACCGCTTCTTCGTCAACGTCGAGGCGGAGACGACGCAGCCGTTCGTCGGCACGAAGCCGGGTCTGCGTCAAAAGCTGCCCCAACTAAAGCCATAGCTGTAAAGCCATAGCTGCTCGGACAGCGCAAGCACGAAGACCGCCGCGCTCAGGCTCGGCGGTCTTTCGTGTTTTCGGTGCGACCTGCAAGAGCGGCGCGCGCCTTTGCCTGTGTGCGCGTGCGCTCTGCTTTCGAGCACGAATCAATCCGGTGTTATACTCGCTCGCGGCTCGCGCGCGGCGTCGTTTGCGCTCAAAGCGATGGTTGCAAAGCGCAAGATAGGGACAGACTCCCCTGCCCGGCCGGCGAGCTATGCCGACACAAGAAGGGTTATGCAGAACATTACTAGCTCCGGCGCTGGTGCGCCGCCGTCCGCCAACGCGCCCGCCGCCCCGGACTTTCCGCTGGGCATCGAAGATTTCACTTACGCCGACCTCTACCGCCCGCAGCGCCTGCGCCAACTCGCCGAAACTTTCTACGCCGAACTAGCGCGCGCCGACGAATCACTCCATCAAGCCTTGATGGCCTACCTCGCCACGCGCGGCACGGACTTGGCCGGCACGAAACAGGAATCGGAACTGCTCATCAAGGCCGCGCCACACCTGTCGCGCTTCATTGCGCGCCTGTTCGGCGTCGAGGCCGAGCAGGCCGCGCACGCCGCCGCGATCAAGGCGCAAGACCCGGTCTTTCAGTTCAAGACATTCATCGTCCGGCGCGCGCTGAAAAAGTTTCCGACCGAGCAGGCGTTGACGCTCGACGTGGACAGAGCGCACGCCGCACTCGTGGCCTTGCGCCGCGCCGCCTGCCCCGACACGCTCGCCGCAGACGACGAACTCGGCATTGCCGAGATGACCGTGCGCCTGCTGGCGTGGGAACAGCACCTTGAGCGCCGCGCCGCGAAAAAAGATGAGCCGCCGCCCCATGACAGCGCCGCCGAACTGGCGCGCGAGATCGCGCACGCTCGCCGGAATCTCGCCGCGCCGGACGTAGCCGCGCAACTCGCTGCGTTCGCCGATGCCGGCGCGGCCGATAGTGACCTTGCCTTTGTTAAATCGGCCCTGCGCGTGGTGGAAGCGTGGGCGGCGGCGCACGCGACGCAACCGGCGGCGCGGGCGCGCGTGCATGGTTGGGTCTCGTTCCACTTTCCGCACCCGCTCAACTACGAACACCTCGTCCAGATCGAACGTCCCGACGCAGACCTGCCGGAATTGATGCGCGGACTAGACGTGAACTTGCGCCGGCGCGACGGCTTCGCGCTGACCGACCTGCGCGCCACGCCGCGCGCGGTGCTCGACGAAGTCCACTACTGTCTCTATTGTCACGAGCGCGACAAGGACTCTTGCTCGAAGGGCTTGCGCGAAGGCGCGTCGAACGCGGGCACAATCAAACGCAACCCGCTCGGCATCGCGCTCGAAGGCTGCCCGCTCGACGAGAAGATTTCCGAGATGCACGTCTTGCAACGTGCGGGCGATTCGATTGCGGCGCTCGCGCTCGTCGTCATAGACAACCCGATGTGTCCCGGCACGGGGCATCGCATCTGTAACGACTGCATGAAGTCCTGCATCTTCCAGAAGCAGGAGCCGGTCAATATCCCGCAGGCCGAGACGGGCGTGCTGACGGACGTGCTGAAGCTGCCCTACGGGTTTGAAATCTACGCGCTGCTCACGCGCTGGAATCCGCTCAACGCCAAGCGCCCCTACGCGCTGCCTTACAACGGGCGCAACGTGCTTGTCGTCGGTCTCGGCCCGGCCGGTTACACGCTCGCACACTACCTCTTAAACGAGGGCTTCGGCGTCGTCGGCATTGACGGGTTGAAGATCGAGCCGCTGGACAAAATGTTGACGGGCGACGGCGGGCGCACCGTGCCGCGCGCCGTCCGCGACGTAAGCGAACTCGCCGGGCCGCTTGAGACGCGCGTGCTCGCCGGCTTCGGCGGCGTCTCCGAGTACGGCATCACCGTGCGCTGGGACAAGAATTTTCTCACGCTCATACATCTGACGCTCGCGCGCCGCGAACTCTTTCGCTTCTATGGCGGCATACGCTTTGGCGGCACGCTCGACATCGAAGACGCATGGAACTTAGGCTTTGATCACATCGCCATCGCGTCCGGCGCGGGCCGCCCCACCATCATTGACATGCGCAACAACCTCGTGCGCGGCATACGCAAGGCGTCCGACTTTCTGATGGCCTTGCAACTGACCGGCGCGTTCAAGCGCGAGGCGCTCGCCAACCTGCAAGTGCGCCTGCCCGCGCTCGTCATCGGCGGCGGACTGACGGCGATTGATACCGCTACGGAGCTATTCGCTTACTATCCCGTGCAGGTCGAGAAGATGCTGGCGCGACACGAAGAGTTAGTTAAAGAATTTAGCGCCGCTGAAATCTTTGCGCGCTTCGATGCGGAGGAGCGTGCGGTCTATGAAGAGTTTCTCGCGCACGGGCGCGCGGTGCGCGCGGAAAGAGAGCGGGCGCGCTCGGCCGGCGAAGCGCCGGACTTCGTGCCGCTCGTGCGCGCGTGGGGCGGCGTCTCGATTGTCTATCGCAAACGCTTGCAGGACTCGCCCGCTTATCGTTTGAACCATGAAGAGGTCGTCAAGTCGCTCGAAGAGGGCATCAGCTACGTCGAGAACATGACGCCGACGGAAGCCGTCACGGACGAGCATGGCGCGGTCGCCGCCATCATCTTCGAGCGCATGCGTGAAGACCCGGAGACGAAGAAGTGGCGGGCGGCGGGCGAGTTTGTCCGTCTGCCCGCGCGCACGGTCTGCGTCGCGGCGGGCACGAGTCCGAACACGATCTATGAGAAGGAACGACCGGGCACGTTCGCGCTCGACGAGTGGCGCGAGTTTTTCGCCCCGCACAAGCTTGAACGCAGTAGTGGCGACAACAACGCGTGGCGGCTCACGCCGGCCGCGAAAGGCGAGCGCGCCTTTTTCACCTCTTACGAGCATGCCGGCCGCTTTATCACCTACTACGGCGACAATCATCCAACCTACGCGGGCAACGTCGTCAAAGCCATGGCTTCGGCCAAGCATGGCTACGCGCACGTCGCCGCGTTGTTCGCAGATGAGATCGCGGCGGTTGAAAGGGGCGCGGCGCACGGCGATGAACCGGGCCGCGCGGCGCAGTTTGCGCGCCTCGTCGCGCAGTTGGATGAAGAGTTGATCGCGCGCGTCGTGCGCGTCGTGCGTTTGACGCAGACGATTGTTGAGGTCGTCGTGCGTGCGCCGATGCAGGCGCGCAAGTTTCATCCCGGTCAGTTCTACCGCTTGCAGAACTACGAGACGGATGCGCCCGTCATCCACGATACGAAGTTGTTGATGGAGGGGCTGGCGCTTACGGGCGCGTGGGTGGATAAAGCAGAGGGCTTGCTGAGCCTGATCGTGTTGGAGATGGGCGCATCGTCGCGGCAATGCGCGCTCCTGCAACCGGGTCAGCAGGTGGTCGTCATGGGGCCGACCGGGACACCGACCGAGATACCGGCGGGCGAGACGGTGCTGCTCGCGGGCGGCGGCTTAGGCAACGCAGTCCTCTTCTCCATTGCGAAGGCGCTCAGAGAAGCTGACTGTCGCGTGATCTACTTCGCCGGTTACAAACGCGGCGAAGACCTCTTCAAGCGCGAAGAGATCGAGGCGGCCACCGATCAAGTCATCTGGTCAACCGACACGGGCGCAGAAATCAGCCCGCGCCGCCCGCAGGATGCACACCTGCGCGGCAACATCGTGCAGGCGATCAAGGCCTACGCCGAAGGCCGGCTCGCCACGCCCCTCTTTGATCTGCGCAGCGTGGATCGCATCATCGCTATCGGCTCAGACCGCATGATGGCCGCCGTCAAACAGGCGCGCCACGAGGTGCTCGCGCCGCACCTGAAACCGGCCCACGTCGGCATCGGCTCAATCAACAGTCCCATGCAGTGCATGATGAAAGAGGTCTGCGCGCAATGCCTGCAACGCCACGTCAACCCGCAGACCGGCGCGGAAAGTTTCGTCTTCTCCTGCTTCAATCAGGATCAGCCGCTCGACGTGGTTGACTTCAACAACCTCAACGCACGGCTGCGCGCCAACACGGTGCAGGAGAAACTGGCGAACCTCTGGTTTGACAGGTTAGCGCGCGCGCACGCAGGGCAGACTTAACGCTTGCAGCGCGCAGGCTGCGCTGCGGCGAAAAGCGGGGCGCGCCCGTTATTTCAGGTAGCTTAGTAAATCCTGTGCTTCGCGGCGGCGCGGGTCGCTGGCCGGCGTGCGGTCAAGAAAGCGTTGGAGCATGGCGCGCGCCTCAGCCGGCTTGTTGTCGGACGCCAGCACCGTGCCCGCCAGATACAACGCGTTGACGTTGTCCGCGTCGAGCGCCAGCACGCCTCTCAGCACGTCCATCGCCAGCGCCGGGTTGCCGCCCTGAAAGAAGATCACCTCGGCCAGCTCGATCCGCGCTTTCACACGCTTCGCCTGATCAGTCTCCGCCTCGCTGTACTCCTTGAGCGCAGCGACGGCCTCGGCCGAGTAAGGCATGGCGCTCATGCGCAACGCCACGCGATAAGACTCGGCGCGCGCCTGCAAGAAGCTCAACCCGGGGGCGGTGTTGGCTTGCGCGCCGCCGGTCTGCGTATTGCGGTAAGCCCGCAGCGCCCGCTCGGCGGCTTCGACGGCCGCGCGCATGTCTGCGCGCGCGACGTTTTTATTGTTCTCATCTTTGGCGATTAACGCGGCGTTATACGTCTCGACGGCGCGCACGCGCAGGGTGATCGATTTGTTCAGGAAGAAACTGGACTGCGTGGGGTCGAGCGCGATGCCTTGATCGTAGAGCGCAATGGCCTGACCGTACTGCTTGGCGGTGAACGCCTGATTGGCGCGCGTCAGCAAGTCGGTCAGCCGGTCGTTGAAGGCGGCGATGTCCACGTTCTTCTCGCCGATCTCCTGTCGCTTTTTATCCGGCTCGTTGATGTAAGCCGGACTGGATGAGGGCGCTACGCTTGCGCCCTCCGGGTTAGTGCCGCCGGGTCTGTTGGCGGACGAGTTGGCGGGCGGCGTGGGCTGTAACTTCAGCCGCGCGATGGCGGCGAAGCGCCCGTTCGGGTAGTCGCGCAGATAAGCGCGGAAGAAGTCCGGGTTGGTGCTGTTTTTGATCCCATCCCAGTAGCTCAACTCCGCTTGCTGATCGATTGTCGCCGCCGGCTCGGCCGGACTGTTAATCGCCGTCTCCGTGCGCGGCGCGGCGACGGCAAGCACGAGTTCGTCCGCGCGGTAGCCAACCACATCGGCGAAGGGGCGCTGCCGTTTGCCCGCACCGAGGTCTATGCCGATCCGTTTCGGCACGATGTTCTGAATGAAGTTGACGAGGGCTGCGAGCGTGACCTCGCCCTTCTCGTTCGCCGCGCCGCCGCGCAGACCCTCGACCAGCGCCCACGAAAAGTAGCCCTGCCGCTTCTCCGTGTATTCGTAGGCGCGCTCGCCGATGGCGGTGGCATAGAGCGTGGCGAAGGCTTGCACCTCACGATTGCGCACGTCGAAATTGAAGGCGCGGCGAAAGACGGGCGAGAGCGGATTCGGCGCGTCGGCGCGCCCGCCCGGATCGTTGCGACAGGCATCGAGCATAATGATCACCTGCGCGACGCCCGTCGCCTTGATGCGCTCGTGGACGCGCGCGACGCTCACCGCCGTGTCTTCCAGAAACGAGATGTCGTCGCTCATCTGCGCGTCGGCGGGTAAGAGATAAGCTTGCCCGCCGCGCTCCATGCCGTGCCCGGCGAAGGAGACGAGCAGGAGGCCGTCCTTTGGCACGAGCGTCGAGAGGTTCGACAGGCGGCGCAGGATATTGACGCGCGTCGGCTGCCGCTCGGCGGGTTGATCCGAGGCGAGCAGGATCACCTGATCCGGTGGAAAGCCGGCGTAGCGCACAAGCGCGTCGCCGAGCGCGCGCGCATCGTTGGCCGCGCCGTTCAAGCGGCCGATCTGCGCGTCCTGATACTGGTCAACACCGATCACGAGCGCCCAACGCTTGGACTTGCCCGGCAACTCCGCGACGTTCGCAGGCGTCGCCGCAGCCTGTTGCTGTTGGCGCATCTCGACGCCAATGCCGCGCCCGTCAGTCTGCGCGTAAGCGGGCCATGCGCTTACGTGCGCCAGAGCAACAAGCAGGCAGAGCGCGCAACCACGTGCGCGCGAAGCGGGGGCAGTGATGTTCATAAAAAACCTGCGTTTGTTGCGGCAGAATAATGAAGTGACCAAGCACCGCGCTTTCATCGGTGCGGGTGAGTTGACGGCAGATGCCGTGCCACCGGCAAAATAATCGTGCCCGCAGGGAATGTCAATTGAACGCGCCTGCGCGCGCTATTCACGCAGACTTTGCGCGCGGGCGGCGACGAGGCGGCGGTAGGCTTCGGCGCGCGTCAGACCGAGTTCGCGCGCGGCGCGCTTGAGGGCCGCGCGTTGGTCTAGACCTTCAGCTTCGAGGGCGGCGACGAGGGCAGCGATATTGCCGGCCGCCGGCTGTGTGGCCGCCGCCGTCTCGTCCGCGATGACGTGGCGATCAATGACGAGCACCATCTCGCCGCGCGCCGTGTCGGCTGAGTGAAACCGCACCGCCAGTTCGCTTAGCCGGCCGCGCACACATTCTTCATGCAGCTTGGTCAACTCGCGCGCGACGCAAGCCGCGCGCTCGCCTAAAGTCTCGTGCGCGTCGGCGAGAGTCTGCGCGATGCGGTGCGGCGCTTCGTAGAAGACGAGCGTGGCGGGGAGCGCGCGCAAGGCGGCGAGGCGGGCACGGCGCGCGGCTGTGCGTGCCGGGAGAAAGCCGCCGAAGTAGAACTCGTCGGTCGGCAGACCCGAAGCGACGAGCGCCGCGACGAAGGCTGCCGGGCCGGGCACGGGTACGACCGCGATCTGCTGCTCGATGGCCGCGCGCACGAGCCGGTAGCCGGGATCGTTGATCATGGGCGTGCCCGCATCGGAGACGAGCGCGATGTTTGTGCCCGCCGTCAGCAGCGCGCAGAGTTCGGCGGCGCGCTCGCGCTCGTTGTGTTCGTGGTAGCTGACGGTCTTCGTGTCGATGGCGAAGTGCGTCAGGAGTTTCCGCGTGTGGCGCGTGTCCTCGCAGGCGACGAGGTCAACTGTGCCGAGCACGCGCAGGGCGCGCGCCGTGATGTCGGCCAGATTACCGATGGGCGTGGCGACGAGGTAGAGCGTGCCCGGCGTGACCTTGTCCGACATACCTGTATGTTAAGGGCAAACGCTAAAGCGCAAAAGTTGAAAACAATAGCACGCGAGAAAGATTTAACCTGAATAGAGAAGCCAGCGGACTAACTTCCGCTGGCTTCTCTATTTGCGCGTGAACGGCAAACTCGCTTAGACGTTGAACTGCCCCGCTTCGGCAGGACAGTAACAATTACGTAGAGCGGGAGTTTGTCATGTGATGCCCCGACTCGAAGACATCGTGGACACGGAGCAGTTGCAACGCGCTGCCGATGGTGAAGCGGCCTTCGAGGTCAATCCCTTTATGGAAAGGCTCATCCAAATGCGAAGGGAGCGCTCCAAGTCATTAGCGGTACTCTCGCCGGCAGTTATCAGTTCGCTAGTTTGGTATGAGGCGGGCAAGCGCCGCGCGCAAATACTCAACCGTCCGGCTGACAAGGCATGAACAAGATTGCCCTCACTCGTCAAACGCTCCGGTTCGTCGTCCAGTTTACCTGTGACGGCGACCGTGTGGCGTGGGGCACGGCGCGATCGTCTAATGGGCGTCGAATTGAATACACCACGCTTTGGCGTTCGGTGTTAATATCCGTTCGGTGATTGCCCCTCACCCACTCGCAATCACCTTCCGCTCGGAGAACCTCACAGGAGTCATACTGCATGGCATCCCCCAAGCAGCAAATAACATCGGCCGGCGGACTGTCTATCGGCCGCAGACCAGCACGCCGCCGCAACCGTTGCGCCCGATCTACACCGCCACGCCGCAGGTCGAGCAACCCGCAGAGCGGCCACGCCGCGCGGTCTATAACCCGCCGTCTGCCCCCGCGCCAGCCATCCGATGGCTGGCAAAACGCCGGACGCAGCGAGCGCCGACACGCAGCCCCGCGCGACGTACAACCCGCCGCCGGGCTTCGTGTAGGCGAACCGCGAGTTGCAAGATTTGCTCTCATCGCCGGTCGAAGATCACAACGGCCGGGTACGTTCGGGGCTTAACGTCGGGGCGGCGGCCGGGCAGACGGCGCGCGAGACGGGTAGCCTTGCGCAGACTGTTGGCGCATTGGCGGGCAGCTTCGTCGGCGGGGTGCTCAATCCGAAGCGCGACGAGGTGATGGCACACCCCGCGCAGATTCAGCGCGCTCAGTACAAAGCGCAGGCGGCAGCAGCGGCCGATAAAGAGCAGCGCGAGCAGGCATAGAGCGCGACGGAGCGCGACCTGAAGAATGCACAGACGGATTGGTGGAAGCAACGCCCCGCCGCAGATGCGGCCAAGGCTGATGCTGCCGCGCGCACGCGTGAACAGAACTTGCTGCGCAACGAAATATCGGTGCGACGCCTGCTCGCCGCGCATGTCGCACAGGTTGAGATGGGGCGGCTCTGCCTATCGCTCAACTGACCTACGGCGCGCGACGAATTTGCCGATATTGGCAACGTAAAAAAAGGGAGTAGGCGATGGGCTGGGAGATGAGGCGCGGCAAGCGAGTTTATTATCGCAAGGTGCGTGAGGGCGGACAGGTGTGCTCGGTCTATTGTGGGTCGGGTGAGCGGGGCGAGCAGGCAGCGCGGGAAGATGAAGCCCGCCGATGCGGGGCGTGTGCTACAGATGCGGCCTTGAGCCAACCTGAGATCGTCGCCTGCGTCGAACAGAGCGCGCCCGCGCCCCAAGTCCCTGCCCTGCCGGTGCTTCCAGCACGACCGCAGCCAGCCGTCCCGCACAAGTTTCGCCGCATCAAGCCAGCACAGCGCACGCCCGACAAGCAGTATTGGCGGAAGCATCGGGCGTGAGTTGCGCCGTGTGCTACAGCTTCGCTCTGCGCAAAACTCTATAACCTTCTATAACCATTCTGCGCGTGCGCGTCAGAGCGTTGCTGCATAGATTAAGCAAGATGCTGAATATATGATTTACGAATTGCTTTGACACTGCTTTGACAAAACGATGCTGCTGGTCATACCTGTAAATCTTCTTTTTGCGCTTAAACATTGGGCTTTTAAGTGATTTTAGGTTTACTGAGGTTTACGAATAGCGGCGGCTCGTCAAAGCAAGATCGGCTGACTCGAACGATGGCCGGGCGCAGATCGTTCGTGACGTAAAAGGTGATGATTTGGTAACCCCATGAACGAAAAGTAACCCCATGAATGCGGCCGGGGCTACCTCAGAAAAACTCAGATTTCCGGGCGCGCATTTGCCCTGCGGCTGCGTTCGGGGCTACTGCGCCCTGTCTCCCCGGCGAAACGCTCAGCCAGCGCCACGCTACGCGCATCCGTGAGCACGTCACGGGCGACGAGTCCGGGGCCGCCTCTGCCTTGCTATTGACAACCACCCCGCCGAGGCATATCGTCGCCGCGCTGACACTCCGCTAGCCTCACGATCATCGGGCAGACTCAAGGGGCAGACCGCGCCCGAATTTTCAGCAGTATAAGGAGCGACTCATGCGTATAGGCAGATTGGTCGGGATCGCGTTGGCCATCTTATTGGCCTTGACCGCCGGATTTATTGTGTACGAAAGGTCAAGGGGGATGGTCTGACATTATTTCACCACCAACGGCTAATGCGTGCAGGTGGGACCCAGTACACCTGAGCCCAGCGGAAGACACCTGTGACGCGCAATGCCCTTCCGAGTACAAAGGAGGAGATAAATATGCGGCCTTCATAGGAAACAATGAAACTGGACGGACGTTGCATTTCTGCTGCTCGAAGGGATACACCGCACAGGGGGTAAAGAACAATGAGGGTATTACTATTGATGTAACTTGCGTCAAGCGGTAGGGCGCTAGATCTATCGCTTCAAGATAGCGCAGCCTAACAACTCATTCAACCGGAGCGGAATTAGCGTGCTTCTCATCGTCAACTTGTCGCACGATGCAGATTCTTCCCGCCCGGTTAATTCGGGCGTTAGGTGACTAACGAATATCCTTCACAAGTATAAGGAGAAACAACATGCCATTCGACACTGATAAGACCCCTAAAAGAGTAATAGAGGCAGCCAAGCAGAGGAATCTTGTTCCTTTAGTCGGAGCAGGTATTTCGCGTCAGGCAGGAGATGCCTTTCCTAATTGGATAGAGCTACTTAAATTCATGAAGGCGCGCGCCCTTGCCGGTGAATTTATCACTGACACAGAAGCGGCAGAAATGGACGTGCTTTTAGCCGACGGAAAGCTGTTGATGGTAGCTGAGGCTATACGTACCAGTTTACCCCCAGATGAGTATGAGAGTATCCTTGAAGAGAAATTCCGCCCGATTGGGGTCAAGCCGGCCGAGATTCATACGGCACTCTTCCGCCTTCGCCCACCATTAATTCTCACCACTAATTATGACTTACTATTGGAAGATGCCTATGCTTATGAATACGAGCAAGCACCGAATGTGTACACATATCGGGACGCTCCAGTTGTACAAAGAAGTCTCCAAACCAGTCGCGTAACAGAGCGGCCCGTCATATTTAAGCTTCATGGATCCATTGATGAACCATCGGAGCTAATTCTTTCTGAACGAGACTATCGGAGACTGATTTATCAGCAAACCGGCTATCGGTCGCTACTCTCAGCTTTGTTTATTACCCATGTTGTGGTAATGCTCGGCTTTTCATTCTCAGATCGGGAACTAATGCTTTTATTGGAGACTCTGCGTGAATCTCTTAAGCATCGGAACAATCCGGATTTCATCTTTTTGCCGGCCGATTCGGCGGGTAGGGTTGAGGCGCGACGCCTCAGAGAAGATTTTGGAATTCAGGTGATACCATATGAACCATCGGAAGGACATCCAGAAGTGCTCCAGTTTATTAACTTCCTGCTATCCCAGATTGATGGTGATAAGAAATCTCCAGAGCAATGAGTTATATTTATGTTCAAAGATGAAAAATAATCCCCTCACCTAACAACTCATTCAACCGGAGCGCGGGACAGGAGCCCTTTAATTCCTCACGTCATGCATGCTGTCCGGCTCTCAAGCCCCAAGATCGCCCTTGCCTCTGCGACGTGGGCGCACTCCCCGCGCTCGTTCTTCGACTCGTGACAGTTCTTGCAAAGTATCTGATAGTGGTCGCGCGTGAGATGGAGCAGCCGAAGCAACTCGCACCGAAGCCTGCCGGTAAGAAGGGCAAGCAATAATCTGACGGCACAATGCGTATCCGGCCCCCTTAACCAAATAACCGGAAGCGAGTAGGCTTTCGGCTTAGCAAAAAGTCACGCCGCTCTGCCCTGCGCTACTCTTCCGATAGGTGGCGCACCGAACACGATTCATACCCTGCAGCTCTTATAAAAGAAATGGCAGCCTGACTATCTTAACTAATATTCAGGAGGTCACCCGCGCCGAAAAAAAACTTAACACTGCGCCTTGATGGGCATAACCTGCGCGGCGCAGCCAGATTTTCTCTCCCGTGTCCTGCGACCTCACAGGCCCTTGAACCGCTTAAGCGCGCCTGGCTCGCACACTGGCTTAACCCCACACTGCCGACACCGTTCCCGTTAAGCAGGGAACAGTTCTCTCCCTAACGACACCGGGCTTACGCGCCTCTTGCGATTGCAACTCCGGCGTACGCTCGACCCCAGTGACGCCATCGCCCCTTAACGCTAAGGGGTCAACGCCACCGTCAAGTCGCAGGCCGCCGCTCGCGGCCTGGCGTGCGCGCGCCCTCTTCACGCGCGGCTGAGGCCGGCCCCGCCGACCCGGCGCACCCGTCCGTCCACGCCGCTCAACGGGCGACCGTCCGCGGAGCGGTCTCCCATTAACGCTCACGCCCCAACGGGCAGAAAGGTAACACCATGAAACGCTACAGCACGTCTCTCAGAGCGATCACGTTCGGCTTCGTCCTGTGCCTGCTCTTCGCCACCCAATGCGTGGCGCGCGCTGACGAAGTCACCTTTAGCGGTTACACCGACGGCTGCTTCAGCGCCGGCTGTGTGCCCACGGTCACGAGCGGCCTCCAGACCGCTAGTGTCGCCCCGCTCACCTACACCAACGCCACCTTCAGCGGGACGACGACCGGCGGCACGTTCAACCTGAACGCCCCCACGCAGCCCAGTGGCACGCAGAACCTAAACAACCTCGGCGTGTTCTTCCGTCCGCTGAATGCGCCCCCTCTGAGTGGCATAACATTCAACCTGCTCGTCACCTTCACCGCGCCGGTGAACCTGACCGGCGGCAGCCCGCAACAGTTTCAGGCGCTCGTGACCGGTGTCACCTTCAATCCGCCTGGCGGCCCGTTCACGATGGACTTCGACAACACGCCGCGCCTGTTCACCTACTCCTACACCAACGGGCAGGGACAACTGATCAGCGGCTCGTTCCTCTTCAGCGTCAACGACGTGCCGCTGCCCCCCGGTACTGGTGTCGTGACCGGCCAGATCACTGAGGCTTCGGAAGCGCCTGAAGTGCCCGAACCGACCGCGCTGCTGTTGTTCGGTACGGGGCTGGCCGGCGTGGCCGGCGGCCTGCGCCGGCAGCAGGCGCGCCGCGCGCGCTGACCACAACCGCCGCGTCGCACGTCGGCGCGGCTACGAAGGAGGGCTTATGCGATCATTCGTTAAAACGTCCGCCTGCCCGCCCGCCGAGACGCTGCTGGCCTACGCGGCCGACCGACTCGCGCCGGGCGAATACGCGTCCGTCAGCCGACACCTGTCCTGCTGTGACCACTGCGGCGCGGCGCAACACCTACTGACCAAGCATCCGCCGGTGTTGGCCGCCGCGCCCGCGCCGCCGCCCCTGCTCGTCCTACTGCTGGCCGGGCAACTACCGTCCCCGACGCAATCAGCCGAGCCGGTGTGGCAACCCCGCGCTGCCTGACGCGCGTTTGTCATGTGTCCAGACGTGAAAACAGTGGGGCAAGCTTGACTTGCCCCACTGCCTCTGTCTTAACTGCGAGTCCCCGCACTCTGCTGACCAGGAGTCTCCGCTGTTTTTCGCTTACAGCACATATTCTGCCGTGCCTGCCAGTCCCAAGATGGCCCGCGCTATTGACTTCCCTTAACGATGTGCATATCTTCCCTGCGCTAACTCGTGTGCCTCATATGCAGATGCGGTAAAAGTCGGGCTGTGGCCGTGTTAGACTGCTTTGAGCGGTAGTTATCGGCTTTTATGGTATTAGACCGCTACTGGCGGTCTAACTCGGCAGCAGATGGCAAATGCCGCCATCGTCGGTCTAATTAGCGTTCGGCGGCTTCGCCATCAAACAGAGGTTGCATTAAGTCGGAGGCAAGAGTAGAAGAAATTCAACGGTGAATGCTCACGTCGCAAGTGCCGCCGAACAACTCATTGCACCTGACCGGAATGAGCTTGCTTCTCATCGAGAACTTGGCGCACGATGCAGATATTTCCCGGCAGGTGAATGCGGGCGTTGGGCTGCTCGTGCATATAAGGTGTTGCCGAAGAAATTATGAGTCATTTCCTTTTCAAGATTTGTGACACTTTCCAAATTACCAATCGCGGTCTGGTAGTAGCGACCGATCTCAAAGAGGAAGACGCAAAGGCTCAAGGAATCAGATTGAAAGTTGGCGATATTTTGGAATTACGTCGCCCGGATGGCTCGTGCGTCATGTCTAGGATCGCAGGGATCGGAATGCTTAATCCATCTGTTCCAAGTCGTCTGCTGGATTTTCTGCTGTCCGCTGAATTAGGAAAGAAGGATGTGCCCGTCGGAACCGAAGCTTGGTCATCAGGTTAGGCGCAGCCCAACAACTCATTCAACCGGAGCGGAATTAGCATGATTGTTATCGTTAACTTGGATGCTGCTCGCAGATACTTCCCGCCCGGTTAATTCGAGCGTTGGGCGGCCACCTTGATGAGGGTAAGACATGAGAGCGGTGCAAGATGTGACCCATTGGGGCGCGGGGGCCTAGAGGGCAGCGCGGGCCGCCTTCCGGGCGGAGGGGAGCCCATCGGCTGCGTGAACGATTTGACTTGAACTCTTCGCGCTTGGTAGCCTAAACGTCGCTGACCGCCCACTCGAACGTTCATACCTCTGAGCCTGAGCCACGAACTTAGCACCGGGAGTAACGACACAATGGCGAACCCGCCGAATCAGCAAATCTTGGGCTTGCTGAGCGAGCCGACTGTACTCGTCAACCTCTTTGAGATCAAGAATCCAGATGCAGACACGGATCGCTATCTCTACCTCCCGTGCAGTTCTTTCCGCTTGCCGGGAGAACATGCCCTTGAGAACGTGGACGTTGACCCGATACTCTATCCCTATGAAGGAATGGATCTGGAGAGGGGGACTTACGTGCTAAAGGGCCCGGCGTTTTTGGCCTGGCCCACCACGCGGGAGCGACTGCCCGGCAGCGACGTTCGCCTCACCGAGTTCGAAAGTGCGCCGGACGTTACAGCGGCTCACATGGGACGCAGGCTCACGCGAGTCCCCGCCAGTGGGGAGCATTACGAGCCGAGGTTGCCGGGTTTCCGCGCTCCTACATACGATGCTGAAATTCCGGGGGCGCAACCCGTCTACGAGCACGCGGCGACGACTCATCGCGGCGTGAAGTATCGGTACGACTTCATTCGCGAAGCCCGTGATGGGTGGAGCGAAGGCCAAGAAGTTTTCTGGGCCGTGCCGCCGGAATATGTCGGCATGATGCTTAGCCAGGCGGCGCAAGAGGCCAAGTCACAGGCTCCGGGCGGCGGCGACCTGACATCCCCCGAGAGCGTGCGTCAGCTTGCCGAGTACGCAGTGCCAACGTTGCAGGCCGGGGGGGCGGTGGATGATCGAAACGTCGAGAACATGCAAAGGTTCTTCACGGGGAAGGGCCTGCCGGTAAAAGCATTCACGACCAGTATGGGGGGCGAAGTGTCGTTCCTGTTCAGTGGCATGGTGGAGCGTGGCGTAATCTGGAGTCTGCAAAAGAGGAAGCTGCACGGGTATGTCACCCTTGCTGGCGGCGTGGGCCCGATGGCCGGGGTTAGTGCCAATGTCTCGTTTGGAGTCTGGTGGGGCACCTCTGAACAAGAGGTTCTCGACAACATGAAGGGGCTCAGCTACTTCGAAGTGATGGGCGGGGGGATCGACGTAGGATTGAGCATCACGTTGATCTGCTCGAAAGACTGGCAGATATACGGCCTCAATATTTCCCTGATGGCTGGCGTGGAAATCGAGCTCGGGGTCGGGGCGATGTACACTTGGCTTTATACCGTGTCACAACCGAGAGATAAGTTTGAAAAAATCCAATTCCCCGAGAAGTAACCGCTGGGTGCTAGGGTCTTCGCGTCGAAAGAACACTAACTCCGAGTCCATCTGCTCTGCCTTGCCCACGAAGAGGCATCGTTTGAGCAGCTCTAATTCCTGTCGCAGTCGGCTCCTCGGCGGTGCGGAGTTGGTCGGGGCATGGGTCATACAAATAAGGGGGTTAAGGCCGTAGCGGGGTTGCGCCAAGTGAATCGGAGGCTCGCGCCGCGTAACCGGCGACACCCGTACCTGCTCGGCGGCCTTATTCGCTGTGGTGTCTGTGGTCGGAGCTACACGGGCGTGAGCAATCAGGGGCGCTGGTTCTATTACCAATGCACTTCGCACTACCAAACGGGCGCACCGAACTGCGGCAACCGCAGAGTGCGGGCCCGTGAGTTGGAGCGACTGGTCTGGGACGAGATCGTGCTCTTCACCGAGAATCCCGGCAAAGTGCTCCGCAAGATTCAACGGGCGCGGGCAGCCACTGTTCCCGGCGCAGAGGCGGCGCGTCGGTTGGAACGACAGTTTCAGGCGAAGCAGAGTGAGCGGCTGCGGGTCATCAAGTGGGCGCGGGAAGGACGGATCACGGAAGACGAGTTGGACGCCCAACTCGCCCAACTACGGGCGGAAGTGACGGCGCTCGAACAGGAGCAGGCACGCCTTGCGGGAGCGCAACGGGCGGCGACGGCCGCCCGCGCCCGGCTCGTTGATGCCGAAGTCTTCTTCAACGAATTGGCCAGCCGGATTGACGCGCTCTCGGCTGAGCAGCGGGCTACGGTCGTGCGTCAACTCGTGCCGCGCGTGCTGCTCGTGCCGCGCGAGGACGGGCGCGTAAGTGTCACGGCCACCTATGCTTTTGCCCCGCCCTCTATAATTGCCACTGCCCCGCTTCGAGCGTCTGTTTGACGTAGGCGAGGAAGCGTTCGGCGTCCGCGCCGTCAATGATGCGATGGTCGAAGGAGAGCGCGAAGAAGGCCATGTGACGGATGGCGATCAGGTCGTCGCCGTCGGGCGTCGTGATGACTTTAGCGCGTTTCTCAATCGCGCCGATGCCGAGGATGGCGACCTGCGGCTGGTTGATGATCGGCGTGCCGAAGAGACCGCCGAAGACGCCGGGATTCGTGATCGTGAACGTGCCGCCCGCGACTTCGTCGGGTTTGAGTTGCTTGGCACGGGCGCGCTCGGCCAAGTCGTTCGCGGCGCGCGCGAGACCGGCGATTGATAACTCGTCGGCGCGTTTGATGACGGGCACGATTAAGCCCCAGTCGAGCGCAACGGCCATGCCGAGGTTGATGTCGCGCTTGTATATGATCTGGTCGCCGGAGACCTGCGCGTTGAAGATCGGGAACTGGTGGATCGCGCTCAAGACCGCTTGAAAGATGAACGGCATGAACGTGAGTTTCGTGCCCGTGCGCTGTTGAAACTCGGCCTTGTGCCGGTCGCGCAGGCGCGCGACGCGCGTCATGTCGATCTCGTAGACGGTCGTGACGTGCGCCGAGGTGCGCCGCGACAAGACCATGTGCTCGGCGATCTTCTTGCGCATGACGCTCATCGGCTCGACGCGGTCGCCCGCGCCCGGTTGCACTGGCGGCGGGGTGGGCACAGGCGCTGGCTGTGCGGCCGGCGCGGCTGCTGCGGGCGCGCTCTGCGCCTGCGCAGGTGCGCCTGATTCGATGTAGCTCAGGATGTCGTTCTTGGTCACGCGCCCGGAAGCGCCTGTGCCTTCGAGTTGGGCGATGTCTATGCCGTGCTCGCGCGCGATGTTGCGCACAAGCGGGCTGGACTTAGTGCGCCGCAACTCTTCGACCGTCTGCGCGCCGCCGTTTGCGCGCGCCGCCGCGCCGTCTGGTGCAGCGGGCTGGGGGGCGCTCGCGGCTGGTGGCGCGGCCGCCGGTTGCGGTGCGGGCGACTGCGTCTGCGCGGATGCAGTTGGCGGGGTCGTTTGCGTCGGGGCTTGCGTTGGCGGCGGCGGTGGCGGCGGTGCTGATTGGGTTGCGGCCTGCGCCGCAGGCGCGGGGGCTGCTGCTTGCGTCTCCTGCGCGGCGCTCGGCGCTGACGCCTGTCCGTCGCTGCTGCCGTCGCCGATGATGGCGACGACTTTGTTGACCTCGACCGTCTCGCCCTCTTTGAATTTAATCTCCGTCAACACGCCCGCGGCCGGCGATGGAATCTCGGCATCAACCTTGTCGGTCGAAATCTCGAACAGCGGCTCGTCGCGTTCGACGCGCTCGCCGACCTGTTTGATCCAACGCGTGATCGTCCCCTCCGCGATGGACTCGCCCATCTGCGGCATGACAACTTCTGTGCTCATAAACTCTCCAACTTAACCTTCAGATGCTCGCCCGGTGCTATTCGGCGGTCGTCGGATCAATCATGGACTTGATCTCCGAGATGCGATTGGCGGGGAAGCCGCCCTGCGCCGCGTGCTCGCGGATCAATTCCTCATTCGGCGCGATATAGACGCAATAGACCTTGTCGCCCGTGACGTAACTCTGCACCCACTGAATCTGCGGCCCCAACTGCTGCAACACGCCGCAGGACTTCTGCGAGATCGCTTGTAATTGCTCGTTGGACAGTTGGCCCGCGCCGGGAATTTCGCGCTCGATTAAAAACTTAGGCATAGTCTCTCTGCTCCTTCGCTTGCTGTTTCAATAGGCTGCGAGTTTGCGCGCGGCGGCAAGTATGTCCGCGACTTGCGGCAGATGATACTCTTCGAGCGGCGGCGAATAGGGTACGGGCGTGTCGGTCGCCCCGATGCGCACGACGGGCGCATCAAGCCACTCGAAAGCCTCTTCGGCAATCGTCGCCGCGATCTCGCCGCCGATGCCGCCGGTGCGCGCCGCTTCGTGCAGCACGAGCACCTTGTTCGTCTTTCGCACCGACGCGAGGACGCCCGCGCGGTCGAACGGCGCGAGCGTGCGCAGGTCGATCACCTCAACATCCAAGCCCTCTTTCTCCAACTCCGCCGCCGCGTCGAGCGCATTCAAGACCTGATAGCCGAAGGTGATGATAGAAAGATCACGCCCCGGGCGAGCGACGCGTGCCTTGCCAATCTCGACGATGTAATCATCCGTCGGCAACTCTTCGCGCAGGCGCGGCAGACGATAGAGTTTTTTGTGCTCGAAGAAGAGGACGGGATCGGGATCGCGGATCGCGGCCTTGATCAGTCCCTTCGCGTCGTAGGCCGTGCATGGCTCGACGATCTTCAAGCCGGCTGTGTTCAGAAAAAAGGCTTCGGCGTTGACGGAATGAAACGGCCCGGCGTGGACGCCCGCGCCGCACGGGCCGCGAAACACGGCCGGGATGCCTGCGCCCCAACGAAAGCGGCACTTCGCGGCGTAGTTCGTCAGCATGTCGAAGCCGTTCGAGATGAAATCAATAAACTGAAACTCTGCGACCGGCTTCATGCCCATGAGCGCCGCGCCGCAGGCCGCGCCGACAATCGCCGCCTCCGAGATCGGCGTGT
>DASVQA010000185.1:0-6421 GCA_036389375.1 Pyrinomonadaceae bacterium
TGCTTGGTCAGGTAGTGCTCGCCCGTGTCGCAGACGATGAAGACGACGAGGCCATTCTCGTCGAGCGTGCGTGCAACCTTGAGCGCCGCCGCGAGGTTCGTGCCGGTCGAACCGCCGCAGAAGATGCCCTCCTGCCGGCCCAACTGGCGCGACATCTCGAACGAGTCGCGGTCGGTGATGTTGATGATCTCGTCCACGTATTTCAGGTGCGCGTTCTCAGGGATCACTTCCTGCCCGATGCCTTCGACGAGATAGGGCGTGACCTCGTGCGTCCGGCCCGTCTCCTTGTAGGTCTTGAAGACCGAGCCGTAAGGGTCTGCGCCGATGATGCGTATGTCCGAGTTCTGCTCTTTGAGGAAGCGCCCCGTGCCGGAGATCGTGCCGCCCGTGCCGATGCCGGAGACGAAGTGCGTGATCTTGCCGTCCGTCTGCTGCCAGATTTCCGGCCCCGTCGAGCGATAATGCGCTTCGGGGTTGGCGGGGTGCGCGTACTGATTCGGGTAGAAAGAGTTTGGCGTCTCGCGCGCGATGCGCTGCGCGGTCGCAACATAATGATCGGGCGTGCCGGGTTTCGCGGAGACGGGCACGACGACCACGTCCGCGCCGAGCGCCTTCAGATAACGCACCTTCTCAATCGAAGCCTTGTCGGTCATCACGAAGATGCAGCGATAGCCTTTGACGGCCGCGGCGAGCGCAAGCCCGATGCCGGTGTTGCCGGAGGTCGCTTCGATGATCGTGCCGCCGGGTTTGAGTTGACCCGCGCGCTCGGCCGCCTCGATCATCGCGCGCCCGATGCGATCCTTGACCGAGAAGCCGGGATTCAGGTTCTCCAATTTGGCCAGCACCGTCGCCTTGATGCCCTGCGTCAGCCGGTTCAGTTTGACGAGCGGCGTGTGCCCGACGAGTTCCAGAATGTTCTCTTTGTAATCCATCAACTTCTCCGTTCAAACCCAGCGCGGATAAATGCGAAGTGCCTCTGGTTATATAACAGTTATACAACATCACTCCGCATGCCGACCAACGAGGCGCAAGGGGGCTTGCGGCGCGTCCGTCGTGCTGTCGAACGATAAGCGTTTTGAGTTTAACGGGTGGGCGGTGGCAGTTGAGACTTAGAGCAGCGGCAGACTGAACACGGCGCGCACTTCGCCAACCCGCTCGCCGCGATGATTCGTGATCGGTTTGTGCGCGAACTTGCCGAGCGCGGCGAGGTCTTGGTCGTTGAAGAGGCCGAGTTGGCTGAGCGCGGCGACGGCGGCGATGGGGCGCGCGCGATCCTGCTTGTCGCCGTCTTCAAGTTTGAACGCCAGCCCAAGCCCACGCGGCCAACGCTCGCACGGCAAAAGACCCGCGACGTAGATGCCCTCCGCGCCGACCTTCGAGACAAGCCGGCCGCCGGCGCGCCGCATCAACTCCGTATCCAATTCGCCCGCGCCTTCGACCATGTCGGGGTGCGTCGTCATGGCTGCCACCAACCGGCGACAGGCCGCGCGCAGTTTTGCCTCCCAAGCGGCGGGCGGGTTGACGAGCCGCGCCGCCATGAGCGCCATCGCCGCCACCGGCACGGCGCAGGTCGGCACGCCGCAGCCGTCGGTGGCGCAGATGATCTCGCCCGCGTTCAGATCGGTGAACTGCGCGACCTGTTGCTTGATGGCGCGCTGCACGGGACTGTCTGGATGATCGTAAGTCTGCGTGGGTGCGCCGAGGTGGCGCGCGAGCGCGAGCATGCCGGCGTGTTTGCCGGAGCAGTTGTTATGCACGGCGCGCGGCTGTGCGCCGGCCCGTTGCAAAGCCTCGGCGGCCGCCCGGCTGTAAGGCTCGTGCGGGCCGCAGCGCAGCGCCGATTCGTCAAGCCCGATCTTCTGTAGCATCGCGCGCACGGTTTCGACGTGCGCCGGTTCGCCGTTGTGCGAGCCGCAGGTGACGGCGAGTTCGCGCGCGTCGAAGTCGAAGCGGTCGGCCGCGCCGGTCGTGACGAGCGGGATGGCTTGGACGGGCTTCGCGGCCGAACGCAGAAAGGTGGTGGCGTCGGGCGTACCGAGTTGCGCGATGATCGTACCCGCGCCGTCAACCACGCAGAGGTGGCCGCGCTGCCAAGACTCGCCGAGCGCGCCGCGCGTGACGACGACGAGCGGCGCAGGCTGTGCAGCGTGCACCGTAAGAGCGTGCGCGCGTGCGTCGGCCGCCGCCGTGCGTGCGCTACTCGCTGAACCTTCCTGCGCGCTTAACGCCATGCGTAGCTCCACCCCGCGCAGGCCCGCCGGTGGTCTGCCTGCGGGCGCGGCGGCGTCTGCCCCGGCGCACGCGGTGGCGGCGCTGTCGTATGCCCATCGCGGCCGTCGGCAGTTGCGTCCGCAGTCGCGCCGGTTGCGGCGGCGCTGGCCGTCGCCGCCTGCGCCAGTGGTGGCTCGCCAAGCGTGCTGACGGGCGTTGCGCCGTACTCCGTCAACACGGGGCTGAGCGCCGCAAGCTTGTCGTAGAACATCACGACGATCTCGCCCGCGCGCTGGCCCGCGAGCGCCTGCCTGAGCGCGTCCACTTCGTCCGGCACAACCGAGCACTCACGCTCCGGCGCAATCTCGCGCACCGCCGTACACAAGAGGCGCGCGACCTCGCCCGGCGCACGCCCGCGCAGGTCTTCGTCCTCTTTAATGATCAGCCGGTCGAAGCCACGCGCCGCGATGCGCCCCGCTTCCACGATCAATTCGTCCGAGCGGTCGCCCGGCACGCCGACGATGCCGGTCACGCCGCGCCCGCGCCACCGCGCCGCCATCTGGCTGACCGCACGCAAGGCCTCCGGGTTGTGCCCGTAGTCGAGCAGCAGGTGGCCGCCGGAGGCGAGCCGGTAGAGATTGAAGCGACCGGGATTGTGCGCGGCGGCGTCGAACGTGGCGAGCGCCGCTGCGATCTGTTCGACGCCTAGACCGTGCGCGCGACAGGCGGCCGTCGCCGCCAGCACGTTCGCCACTTGAAAATCGGCCGCGCCGCCGAGCGTAGCAGGCACGCGCGCGAGTTCGACCACGCGCTGCTCCGTCGGCCCGACGCATTCAACCACCCAGCCGTCGCGGACGAAATAGCACGTGCCGCCCGCGCCCGCGTGGCGCTTGATGAGAACGTGATTGTCGCGCAGCGAGAAATAGACGATGCGCCGTTCGATGCGCCGCACGCGCTCGCTTTCCGGCAGCCGCGCGAGCAGTTCGTCGTCAGCATTGAGGACGAGCGTGCCGCCCGCGCGCACGCATTCGGCGACGAGCGATTTAACGTGTACGAGATCGTCCAGCGATTCGATGCCGTCCTGCCCGAAGTGATCGGGCTGGATGTTGGTTAGCACGGCCACGTCCGACCAATCGTAACCAAGCCCGCGCCGCATGATGCCGCCGCGCGCCGTCTCCAAGACCGCCACTTCAACCGACGGATCGCTCAGCACCGTGCGCGCCGAATGCGGCCCCGTCGTGTCACCCGCCGCGATGAGTTCGCCGTCAATATAGATGCCGTCGGTCGTCGTCATGCCGACGCACGCGCCGGCTGCGGCGCAGGCGTGCGCGATCATGCGCGTCACGGTCGTCTTGCCGTTCGTGCCCGTGATCGTGATGAGCGGCACGCGCCCCTCCTGCGCGCCCGCCGGGTAGAGCAGATCGACGATGGCGCGGCCGACCTCGCGGCGCGCGCCTGCGCTCGGAAACAGATGCATGCGCAGACCCGGCGAGGCATTCAGTTCGATGACTCCGCCGCCGCGCGCAGGCGGCGCTTGCGCGATGTCCGGCACGACGAGATCAACGCCGCAGATGTCCAGACCAATGGCGCGAGCGGCGCGTTCGCACAGGCGCGCGATCCCCGGGTGCATCTCGTCGGTCACGTCCACGGCGCTCCCGCCGGTCGAGAGATTGATGCTCTCGCGCAAGATCACCGTCCGCCCCGCGTCGGGCACGGACGATAGTTCAAGCCCCACTTTGCGCAGGTGCGCGAGCACGATCTCGTCCACCATGATCTGCGTCATCGGCTTTTCGTGCCCCTCGCCGCGCAAGGGGTTCCGGTTCTCGCGTTCGATCAACTCCGCGACCGTGTGCCTGCCGTCGCCCACGATCTGACAGGGGAAGCGCTCGCTCGCCGCCACCGCACGGCCGCCCACGACAAGGACGCGATAGTTTCGCCCCGCGAACTGTTCTTCAACCAGCACGTGCTCCGAATAGACGCACGCGGCGCGAAAGCCGGCCGATGCCTCCTGCTCTGTGCGTACGTCGAGCACGACGCCCTGCCCCTGCCGGCCGTCCAGCGGTTTGATGACGACGGGCGGGCCAATCTCTTTGAACGCCTTGAGCGCCTCCGCTTCCGTCCGCACGACGATGCCGCGCGGGACGGCGACAGCCGCATCCGTCAACAGTTGTTTGGCGAAGTCCTTGTCGCTCGCGATCTCTGTGGCGATGATGGACGTGCCCTCGCTCATCGCGGCCTGTATGAGGCGGCGCTGCTTACCGTAGCCGAGTTGCACGAGACTGCCACCCTCGCTCACACGCCGCCAAGGGATGCCGCGCGCCTGAGCGGCGTCCACAATCGCGCGCGTCGTCGGCCCTAGCTCCGTGCGCGCAATCAAACGGCGCGCTTCCGCGAGCGTCTCTTCGAGCGGATAAGGCTCGTGGCGCAGCACGGATTCGACCAGCGCGACGGCGGCTTCCAGCAGAAAGCGCGTGCCCGCCTCGGCCTTGAATTCGACGACGACGTTGTAGATGCACGGCTCGTCGGCTGCGCGCGTCTTGCCGTGCGTCACGGGCACGCCCGCCAGATCGGTCAACTCAAGCGCGACGTGTTCGACGATGTGCCCGAAGTACGTGCCCTCGCGCAGCCGTTCGACGAAACCGCCGGGCCGGGCCTTGGCACAATGATGCGTGTTAAGACCGGGCAGGCGTTTGAGCAGGCACTCGTTGAAGCCGGCGAACTCGCGGCTCTCGCGCTCGCACAGGTCTTCGAGATCAAGCCGCATCAGGAGCGCGGGGCGGTAGGTATAGATGTTCGGCCCGGCCAGCGTGCGTATGCCATCAATTCTCATTTGCGTCTTCCCTTGCTCGTGCGTGCAGGCGCGCTCCGGCGCGTGCGATTCGTCGGTTGACCGGCGGGCGCGGCGACCCGGCCGTTCTCGTTGCGGCGTGACAGCGCGCGCCCCGCACCCTGTTGGGCGGCGGCGCGCTTCGGTTCAAGCGGCTTACGGTTCGGCAGGTCGAACCTGTGCCCGGCGGGCAGCACGTGTACGGTCACGCCGTAGAGCGCGAGCAGTTTCTGTTCTTCCGCGTAGGGCAGATTCGTGTAGCTCATCGAGCCGCCGTCAATGAAGGTGACGCTGCCGCTGCCGACCACCTCGCACTCGGTTTTATCAACGACGAGCGCGGTGTCTTCGTCAATGCCGATGCCTAAATCCTGCGGGTAGTGCGCGACGGCCGTTAACAGGCGGCCGAAGCGCCCGCGCGCGGAGAAGTGCGTGTCTATGATCGCGCCGACGAGCAAGTCCATGCCGGGGCCGATCTGCGCGCCCTCAAGTTTGGGCGGTGCGTCGCCGCGCCCGCCGAGGATCATGGAGTTGGACATCATGGCCGCGCCCGCGCTCGTGCCGGCGACGACGAGGCCACGCTCGTAGCGATGCGCGATCAGTTTCTGCATCTCTGTGCCGCCGAGCAGGCTGGTGACGTGGAGTTGATCGCCACCGGTGAAATAGAGGCCGGTCGCGCGTTTAATGGCCGCGAGCCGCGTTTCGTCGCCCGCCTCTTCGCGCTGCGACACGTCCACCACCTGCACGTCGTCCACCCCGAGCCGTTTGAACGCCGCGACGTACTCCGCGCCGCTCTCCTTCGGATGGTCGGTCGCAATCGTCAGCACGCAGATGCGCGCCCGCGCGCCCTTTGCCAGCCGCAGGAACTCTTTGAGGACGATGCACTCGCCCGTTAAATCTTCCGCGCCGCCGATCACAACCAGCCGCCCGCGCGCCTCGCTCAATTCCATCACGCCCTCGCCAGCCAACAGACAAGTAATGTCCGCACGTCTGAAGCCCGGCGGACACACGTAGGGGCACAAGTTCTGAGGGGGGAAAAGTTAGACTCGAAGATCGCGTCTGACTATTAATTCAGGATGAAGGTTTTATAACAGATCAGGGTCGGGCGTGTTCGTCCGCGACTGTACATAGCCAGGCAGTTTGGCGGTGGAAAACTCCGGCCCGGCCAAGACTGGACGCGCGCGTTTGAGTTGGTCACGCGTCCGCGCCGTCGGGGTGCAACAGCGTGCGGGTTTGCAGGTCGAAGCGATAGCCGGCGGGCAGAACGTGTATGCGGACGCCGCTGATAGCGAGCAGTTCGCCGCGCGCGATGTCGGCGGGATTCGTGTAGGTCATGCCGCCCGCATCAATGATCGTGACCGCGCCCGCGCCGATGACTTCGAGTTG
>DASVQA010000186.1:0-16652 GCA_036389375.1 Pyrinomonadaceae bacterium
TCTGGCTCTTGATGCCCACCGAGCGGTCGTGCCATTCGTCCGCCGCGCCTGCGTGCCCACGGTCGCGCTCGTAGCGCTCCGTCTGATCAAGGCTCATTGCGATGCCGACGGCGATCTCGTTCCAATCTTCGTTCTGTATGCCGCGCCGGATGATGGAGAGACCGGACGACCAATCCTCTTCGGGCGCGCGCGCGTCCTGTTCGGGGATCGCCAGCAGGTCGAGGGACGGAAATGGCGCGCCGCGATATTCGCGGACAAGCTGCGCGCGCAAATCTTTCAGCGACATCTCGGTGCGCTCGCGCCTGATCGCCTGCGCGCGCCGGAAGATGTCCGCCACGGTCGGTTGTTCTCTTTCAGCCATCGGTGTCCGTCACTTTCTGCCGCTCGAAGCTCTTAACTGAGCATCTGCCAGAGATTGATCTCGACGGGCGCGACGAGCAAACCCTTGGCCTGCGCGTTGAAGTCGGCGAGATAAGGCATCGCGGCGTGCGCGGCAAGCGCGGCGCGGCTTGTCCAGTTTTCGTAGAACATGAACTCGGTCGGGTCGTCAGCCGATTGATGCAGATCGTAATTCAGACAGCCCGCTTCGGCGCGCGATGGCGCGACCAGCGCAAGCAATAGTCGTCTGACCTCTTCCTCTCGGCCTGCGCGGGCCCGCACGCGCGCCAGCACCGTCACACGCTCGTCCATCGCCTTCACCTGTGCCGCCGGATCGTTTGGCTTAAATTACAACGCCAAGCGCGCAAATCTCAACCAAGGTGGGGCGCGCAGCCAGTTGCCCGCCCCATATCGTTGCTCTCGGCACGCACCATTGTGTTATCGTTTGGCGCTCACAAATCCCGCGCCGATTGAAGGAGAGATTGGCCCCGTGTCCGACACGATCTCGGTTGAAGCAAGCGCGCAGCACGCGGACGTGCCGGCGGGCAAACCCGTCTGCCCTGTGTGCGGGCGCGAGGCGGCGGACGGACTCGTGGCGCTCCACGATCTGCCGGAAGACTTGCGCGGGCTGGTAGCGGCCAACGCGCCGGGCGGCTCTCTGCTCTCGACGGTCTGCCCGCGCTGCATGGAACTATTTCAACGCGCGCTCGTGCAGTTGCGCACGGATGCGGCCGTCTTCGCGCAGGGCGGGCGCGTGCTGCCCACACCCCTCAGGCTCGACGCGGACGAACGTTTTACCGGGCGCGGTGTGACTATCGCTTTTCTCGACTCGGGTTTTTACGCGCACCCCGATCTGACCGAGCCAGAGAATCGCATCCTCGCCTATCACACGATTGTCCGCAACGATCCATCAACCTTGCAGACGGCCGGCCCGGCCAGTTGGCACGGCATGATGACCTCGGTCGTCGCCGCCGGCAACGGCAAACTCTCGCAGGGCTTCTATCGCAGCATCGCGTCCAATGCCAGCGTCGTCCTCGTCAAACTCGCGCGCACGGGGCGCATCTCCGAGCAGAAGATCAGGCGCGGGCTGGACTGGGTCTTAAAGCATCGGGCCGAATACAACATACGCATCGTCAACATCTCGGCCGGCGGCGACGAGCAATCCTCTTATCTCGACAACGCGCTCTGTCGCACGGTTGAGCGCGCGGTGCGCGAGGGTCTTATCGTGGTCTGCGCCGCCGGCAACGCCGGCATGGAGCCGGATCATCCGGTGCTGCCGCCGGCGAGCGCGCCCGCCGCCATCACCGTCGGCGGCTTAGACGATCAGAACTCGCTCGACCGCGCCCGGCGCGGCATGTATCGCTCCTCCTACGGCCCGACCTTCGACGGCTTGCAGAAGCCCGAACTGATCGCGCCCGGCATCTGGGTGCCCGCGCCAATCCTGCCGCACACGCCGACCGCCGCCGAAGCCGAACTCTACGCCGCGCTCGACCGCGCGCACGACAACGAAATGCGCGACTTGATCGCGCGCTACGCCCACGTTGATCGCGATCTCAAAGACGCGCGCGATATGCCGATTCCGCTCCTGCGCCATCTCATCACCGTCAAGCTGCGCGAGGGCGACGTGATCACGGAGCACTACAAGTACGTGGACGGCACTTCGTTCGCCGCGCCCATCGTCTCTTCGATCATCGCCTGCATGCTTGAAGCCAACCCGCACCTGACGCCGCAGCAGGTCAAACGCATCCTGATCGACACGGCCGAGCGGCTGCCCGGCATAGAGATCGACCGGCAGGGTTGGGGCGTCGTCGCGCCGCGCCGCGCCGTCGAGTTTGCGCTCGCGCTGCGCCCTGTGGCGACGTAAAATCCAAGTCGCCGTTCCGACATCTACAGCCGCGTGCAGGTTTGCGCCCATGCACGATTGTCGTTTACACGACGGTTCGACGGTCGTCATCATCGGCGGCGGCCCCGCCGGGTCGGCGTGCGCCATTCGTCTGCTGCGCGGCGCGGACGAGCGCGGGCTTCGTCTGCGCGTGCTCATCTTCGAGGGCAAAGACTTCAACGTCCATGCCAACCAGTGCGTCGGCGTGCTCTCGCCCCCGATTGAAGAGGTGCTCGCGCGCGAACTTGAAGTACACCTCCCGCCCGCACTCATCAAGCGCCAGATTTTCGGCTATCGGCTGCACGGCACGCGCGAAAACTTGCTATTGACCGGTCACGGCGCGACCGCCGCGACGCCCGGTCAAGGCCACGCCACCTACGCCGTCGAGCGCGCACACTTCGACCGCTTCATGCTCGACCACGCACGCGAACTGGGCGCACAGGTGGTCGAGTCGCGCGTGACGGGCGTCGAGTTCGTGCGTGAAGGCGCGCTCGACGAGGTGCGCGTCTATAGTGAATCGGAGTACGTGCGCGCGGACGTAGTCGTGGGCGCGTTTGGGTTGGACGAAGCGTTGCTCTCGGTCTTTGAAGAGGTGACGAACCGCAACGGCGGGCGCGGCTTTCGTCGCCCCGCGAAGTGGCTCAAGAGTTATCTGACGACGCTGCCTGCGCCCATGCATTTCCAGACCGAGAAACTCGGACACATCGTCCACGCGTTCCTGCTGCCGCGCGCCTGCCCGCGTATAGAGTTCGGCGCGGTCACGCCCAAAGGCGATCACATCCTCGTCAACATCGCGGGCGAGCGCGTCACCTCAACCGACCTCGACGACTTTCTGCAACTCGCGCCCGTGCAAAAGCTCTTGCCCGTGTTCGACCCCGGCGCGATCAACTATTACGAGGGGCGTTTCCCTTCAGCGCCCGCCCGTGCGGCCTTCGGTCATCGCTACGCGCTCGTCGGCGATGCGACCGGCTGGCTGCGCCCCTTCAAAGGCAAAGGCATCAATACGGCCATCGTCACAGGTGTGCGCGCCGCCGATGCGATGCTCGCGCACGGCGTCTCGCGGCGCGCGTTCAACTATTATCGCCGCGCCTGCCGCGACCTGCTCGGCGATCATTTCTACGGCGCGCTCGTGCGGCGCGGCATGCTCATCGGCGCGCGCTTCCTGCTCGACCCGCTGATTGACATAGGCAAGACCGATCCCCTGATGTACGACGCACTCTTTGACGGCGTCTCCGGCCACGACTCCTATCGCCACATCATCCGCCGTTCACTCAAACCACAACTCGTGCGCAAGGTGGTCATGCGTCTGTTGCGTGGCCGGCGCGCCCACAGAGCCTACAGGATCAGACGTATGAAAGAGATCGCGGTGCGCCGCATGACCGTGCGCGACATAGATCAGGTGCTCAGGCTCGACGAGAAGATCACGGGCCGGCCGCACGCCGCTTATTACGAGTCGAAGTGTGAAGCCTACATCAAGCGCTCGCCCGACACCTGCCTCGTCGCGGAACATCGCGGGCACATCATCGGCTTCGTCTTAAGCGACGTGCGCGGCTGGGAGTTCGCCGCGCAACTCGCTGGCTGGCTCGAAGTGATCGGCGTTGACCCCGCCTATCAAAGGCGCGGCGTCAGTCGCATGCTGCTGGAAGCATTGTTCGACCGTTTCCGCCGCGCGGGCGTCCGCCTCGTCAACGCCATGGTCAACTGGAACGACGGCGACCTGATCGACTATTTCCAGACGCAGGGCTTCGAGCGCGGCGAGTACGTCAATCTTGTGCGCCGACTTGACGAGACAGGCGAGACTTAAGCGGCGCGCTTAATGACTGCGCGGCCGCCTAACATTGTCCATGTAGTTAAGCAGATCGCGGAGATAATCCAAGCTATTCTGATACGCATAGCCAGCCGCGCACAACGCGGTGTGGCGTGCGACCTCAAAACTCCCGCCCTGTGCCGCGCGTGCCATTGCTGCCATCAACCGCGTCCACGCTGGGTCTTTGCTGTTCCGCGCCCACCGCAACGCCAACCCGGTGCGTCCCGCGTCCAGACTTTCCATTAAGCGCATCATCTTCCGCACGAATGGCTCAACGCTCTGGCGCGACGAAATACGCAAAACCAACCAGCGCAATTCCTCCGCCGGTAGGGCCAACGGCTCGCCGCTGAAAGTGCTGAAGCGCCCCGGCGCACATCGCCTGCGGCGCGTGCCTCGCTTCTTTTTACCAGCCTTCGTCGCAGTCATCACTTTAGTTCTGCGCCATGCAAAATCCTACGGGCTGACATCGCACGAAAGGATTTGCTATTTTAAGCCCGGCACGATAGGAGTTATTTGCAGCAAATAATGCGTCTCTTCATTTCAACCAGCAGGTAATGTGCGCCGCTAGGGAGTCAAACGTATATGAACTCCCGGCCGCGAAAATTCATATTTGCATTGTAGTACCAACAGGTACTATAAGCAAGAGATGTATTATCGACGCGCTATTAGGAGGTATCTCCTAATGGGTGCGCCGCGTCCGAAGCCGGCACGTTTAGCTGAAAAGCTGCTTCAGATTCGTCTGTCTTTAGGTCTTTCGCAAAACGGTTTATTGAATCATTTAGGTCTAGCAGACGTTTTTCCCCGCAGCAAAGTCTCCGCCTATGAAAGCGGCGACCGCGAGCCGCCATTAACTATGCTGCTAGCGTATGCCCGCGCAGTCGGCGTCTCGACGGACGTGCTGATTGACGACGAATTAGATTTACCGGGCAAGCTGGTGCAGGCGGCGCGGCGCGAAGAGGCGCGGGGGCGGCCCGCGTCGCGGCCAGGCCGCAAGCGATGAGGCTGCGCACATCGCGCGGCCAAACTTGCGCGTGTTGCGGTTCAAAGTCAGGGCGCACCTCGCCGCCGCATGCGAGTAAGTGGACATGCACGCCGTAGCTGTGCCACAATCCCGTGCCATCCAAGCACAATTTGATTAGCGAGAGGGACGTTTATGGCAGAGAACGAGAGCGCGCTGGCCGAGGGTGCGACGACGACGACGGGCGACGAGACGGCCGCCGCGCCGGAAGCCGCGCCTGAGGCCGCCGCAGCCAATGAAGATATCAGCTATCACGCCGTCGAAAAGGACGGGCAGGTCACAGCGATCTGGGAGATGCAGGGGCGCAAACACCTACGCACCATTGATCCGCGCTCGCGGCAGGGCCAAGACATCCTGCGCCTCTACACGGCGGAACATGAACAGCAAGGATGAGTCTGTAGAGTCCAACGAGTCCAGCGAGTCAAAGACATTTTGCTTTTGACTCGCTAGGCTCGCCCGACTTACTTACTACTCGTCACTGTATTTTGCGCCGCGCCCCGGACGAACGCTTCGATGTTGGCAATGAGTTGATCGGCAAGCGTCTGCATCGCTTGTTGACTGGCCCATGCGATATGCGGCGTGACGATCAGGTTGGGCAGATCGGCATCGAGCAGCACGTTGCCGGCGCGCGGCGGTTCGTGGCTCAACACGTCAATGCCCGCGCCCGCGATCTCGCCCGCCCGCAAAGCCGCGACCAGCGCAGCTTCATCCACCAGCCCGCCACGCCCGCAGTTAATCAACAGCGCTGTAGGTTTCATCTGCTGCAACTCGTGTGCGCCGATGAGGTGGCGCGTCGCGTCGTTGAGCGGCGCGTGCAGCGTGACAACATCGCTGGTCTTGATAACTTCCGCGAACGGCGTGCGCCCCGCGCGCACTACCTGCGCCTCCTTGTGTTCGGCCGCCATCACGTTCATGCCGATGGCGCGGGCGAGCCGCGCGACCGCCTGCCCCAGCGTGCCGTAGCCGACGACGCCGAGCGTCGTGCCGTGCAGATCGCCAACCGGGCGCGTGTGCAGGCAGAACTGCGGCGCTTGCTGCCACAGCCCGGCCCGCACGTCCGCGCGATAGCCCGGCAGATTGCGCCTGAGCGCCAGCATTAACAGCAAGACGTGTTCGGGCAGCGTCGTCACGGCATAGCCGCGCACGTTTGTCACGACGACCCCGCGCCGTTCGCACGCGGCGAGATCGATCTTATCTACGCCCGTCGCCGCGACCGCGATCAACTTCAACTCCGGCAACTCGGCCAATTCCGCCGCGCCCAGCGCCAGCTTATTTATGATTGCGATGGTCGCGCCGCGCAGCCGCGCGCAGACATCTTCGGCCCGCGTCGCTTCATACTCACGCCACTCGTGCGCAAAGTGCGGTCGCCGTATGTCAGCGACCAGCGTGCCGCGTTCGAGAAAGACGATCCGCTCCATAGCAGCGAGGGCAGGAAGGGGTAAAGCAGCTAAGCCCCTGTCTTAGTCATGCTTCAGCCGGACATAAACTGCGTCGTGATGAAGCCCCAGAGAATGATGCCCATGCCGCCGACCTCGCCGGCGATGAGCAGGTACATGAACCACGTCGTCGTGAAATTGCGCGCGCTGAACATGTTCTCCGTATCGTCCTTGAAGCCGTGCATGGCATAGCCGGTAATCGTCAGGGCAAAGAACAGCAGCGGCACGAGCGCGGCGAAGAGTTGCACGGCCGGCGCGTAAGGACTGTATTCGAGCAGCCGAGCGATGACGAGCGCGGCGAAGCTATAGAAAAACGACGCGCGGTGCGCAATGTCTATGTAGACGGGCGCGCGATGCACGGGACTCGCCATGATGCGCCGGTACTTGACGATTCCCAGCAGCATCCCCGTCAACAAAAAGACGCCCGCCGCAGCCAGACTGAGTTTGCCAGCAAGATTCATGACCTGAAGCCTCCGGTCAACTCTCTAACACACACGGCGGCGCACGGGCTTGAACGAACTGGCTATTCCGTCAAACGGAAGAACCGGCTATGCCTCGTCAGCGCCGACGGCGCAAGCCCCACCGTGCGCCGGAACGTGCGGCTGAGGTGCGCCGAGTCGGCAAACCCGGCCGCGTGCGCGGCGTGCGTCAGCGAACCGGGCGCGTTCATCTGACGCAAAGCGCGCCGCAGTCTGAGTTGCAAGAGGTATTGCCGCACGGGCAGACCAACCTGCGCGCTGAACAGGTGCGCGAGCCGGCCGGGCGACAGGGCAACGGCGGCGGCGAGTTCGGCGGCGTGTGGCTGCTCGGCCGGGGCGGCGTCGAAGCCGGCCAGCGTCTCGGCAACGCGCGCGTCGAGCCTGAGTCGCGCGGTGGCGGCCGGGAGCAGGGCGTCGATGAGTTCGGCGCAGAGTTCGGTCGCCTCTGCTTCGGTGCAGCCGTGTTGCAGGTAGCGGCGCAGGTGCGGTGTGAAGCGCGCGAGCAGGCGCGGCGCAACGGGCTGCACACGTCGCCCCGCGTAGCTGAGGCGCTCGCCCGCGATCAACTCCGGCGAGAAGTAGAGTAGGGCGAGTTGTGCGCCGCGCCCGTCGAGTTGATGCGGCTCGTCGGACGGGATGAGCGCCGCCGCGCACGTCTGCCACCGGGACGTGCCCGCCAGCCGCAGGCGGAATTGTCCGTGCAACGCCAGACAGACTTTCACGTCGTGCGAAGCGTGCAGGCTCGTATCGCCCGCCGCGCCGAGGTAGAGGCTGCGCTGCTGCCAGAGAAAGACCGCGCCGCGCCACGCGTCAGACGCAGCCGCGCCAGCCGCGCGCGGTCTGCACGCCTGCACTTGTGGCGCTGGGCCATGCGCGCCTGCTTTGGCCCGGCTGTACGTTGAAGACATTATCGCTCCGAAACCTGTCAGCCGTGCGCTCGCGCCCGGTACGTCCGGTCGGCGCGTGCGCCAACAAACTTACGCGGCCCGCATTCTACGCTCACGACTGCGCGCGGCGTCAAACTTTTGCCGGTGCGCTGGCCCGGTCAACGTTCAACGGCGCGCTGTCTTGAGTCGGCGCGCACACAGGTGTTAGCATCCGCTCGCTCCAACACTTCAAACACCAGCCGCGCCACTTAACGAGCACACAATGAGCGACGCCAGCCGGCCGCAGCCTGAACCGCCATCGGATGACGGCGTCGTGACGCGCCGCCACCGGCGCGTCCGCCTGCTCAGGTGGGCGGCCGTCTTAGCCGCCGCGCTCGTCGTGCTCGCTCTGCCGCAGCCTGAAGGGATCACGCCGCAGTCTTGGCGGCTGCTGGCGATCTTCGTGGCAACGATTGTCGGTTCAATCGCGCGCCCTGTGCCGGGCGGTGCGGTCGTGCTGCTCGGCGTGATCGCGGTGGCGCTGACAGGCGCGCTCCCCGTAGATCAAGCCTTGCGCGGTTACGCCGATCCAATCGTGTGGCTCGTGCTTGCGGCGTTCTTCATCTCGCGCGGCATGATTAAGACCGGCTTAGGCCGGCGCATCGCGCTACTTTTTATCCGCGCCATCGGCCGGCGCTCGCTCACGCTCGGCTACGCGCTCGTCGGCACGGACATGCTGCTCGCCGCCGTCATTCCGTCGAACGGCGCGCGCGCCGGCGGCATCATCTTCCCCATCGCCAAGTCCATCTCCGAGACTTACGACTCACGACCGGGCGCGACCGCCGAACGCCTCGGCGCGTTCCTGATGACGCTCCTTTATCAGTGCGACGTGATCATCTGCGCGATCTTTCTGACGGGGCAGGCGTCGAACGCGCTGATCGCAAAGTTTGCCAAGCAGGTGACGGGGCTTGACCTAACTTACGGACGCTGGCTGCTCGGCGCAATCGTGCCCGGCCTCGTCTCGCTCGCCGTCGTGCCGCCGCTCCTCTACCGCCTCTACCCGCCGGAGATCAGACACACGCCGGCCGCCGCCGAGTTTGCCGCCGCCGAACTCCAACGCATGGGCGCGGCCTCGCGGCAGGAAAAGATCATGCTGGGCGTCTTTGTGCTCATCGCGCTGTTGTGGATGGCCCCGGCGCTGCCCGCCGTGAGCTT
Organism: Pyrinomonadaceae bacterium; assembly: GCA_036389375.1. Taxonomy (GTDB): domain Bacteria; phylum Acidobacteriota; class Blastocatellia; order Pyrinomonadales; family Pyrinomonadaceae; genus QHXQ01. Next base: position 9,082 of record DASVQA010000186.1, read on the forward strand.
CGCGCCGGTCGCTTATCTCAGGCAGATCAACTACGCGGTGGTGGCGCTGGTCGGCGTCGCCGTGTTGCTGCTGACGGGCGTGCTGGACTGGGCGGACGCGCTCGCAGAGCGCAGCGCGTGGGACGTGTTCATCTGGTACGGCGGCCTCGTCCGCATGGCCGAAGCCTTAGGCGAGACAGGCCTGACCAAACGCTTTGCGGAAGCGGCGGCAAACTTCGCCACGGGCTGGCACTGGTGGGCCGCGCTCGGCTTGCTCCTGCTCGTCTACTTCTACGCGCACTACGCCTTCGCCAGCATCACCGCGCACGTCACCGCCATGTACACGCCCTTCCTCGTCGTCACGCTGGCGGCCGGTGCGCCCGCATGGCTCGCCGTCCTCGCGCTCGCCTACTTCTCCAACCTCGACGCCTCGCTCACGCACTACGGCACGACGCCCGGCCCCATCTACTTCGGCGCAGGCTACGTCAAACAACACACATGGTGGCGGCTCGGCCTCATCGTCTCCGTGCCGAACATACTGATCTGGACGGCGTTCGGTCTCGCCTGGTGGAAGTTGTTAGGTTGGTGGTAAGACGCGGCGGTTTGTTAGCTCGCGCTGATTTCGACAAGCTGCTCGCCAGCTTGCAGTAGCTCAAGGGCTTTAGGCAGAGTGTTCGTGAGGATTTCCTTGAGCCGTGCGTTTGGAGTGTTGCCACACGTGACCCAAATTACTTGCGGCGGCGGCCCGAACTTGTCCAGCAATAACACGAAATCACTATCCTTCGTCATGACAATGGCATTTGCCCGGCGCGCCGCTTGGAATATGTCCTGATCCTTAGCATCACGCAGACGCAAATCTCGAACAGCTGTAGCCTTCACAGAAAAGTCGGTGCTCCGCCAAGCTGCCATCGCGGGCGACATTTGCGCGTCAATCCAGATAGTCATGCAGCCAGCACTGGATGGTCTAGCTTACGCGCAGCATATTGCAGGGCCGCTTGTAAATCTTCTGTTTCGAGATCGGGTAACTCGGCAAGGATTTGCTCGGCCGTCAATCCGGCGGCAAAGAGATCGAGCACATCAGCCACACGGATGCGCATCCCGCGCAGACAGGGCCGCCCACCGCATTGCTCAGGGTCGCTCGTGATTCTATCCATGAGTTTTGACATAGCGCTTAGACTAACAGTCAGCATTCTTGCAGCAAGGACAGCCGACGTTCAAGAGCGTAGCTGTATGTTGTAGGTTTTGATCTTGGAGTTGAGTGTGGTTGCGTTCATGCCTAACAGACGGGCGGCGCGGGATTGATGCCCGCCGGTCTGCTCGAGCGCGCGGCGGATGAGGTCGATCTCGAAGCGGCGGACTTCGTCGTAGAAGTCTATGCCACGCGCCACATCTATGGCGGCGGCATTGGGGCTGGTGGCTGCGCCGAGGGCGCGTTGCGGGTCGCAGATTTCGGTCGGCAGACACTGGCGCGTGATCTCGTCGCCGGGCGCGATGACGACGGCGCGTTCGATGACGTTCTCCAATTCGCGCACGTTGCCGGGCCACGTGTAGGCTTCGAGCAGAGCCAGCGTGTCGGGCGCGAGTTGGTCGGCGACGTGCCGGCCATTCTCTTCGTTGTACTTGCGGATGAAGTGTTGCGCGAGCGGCAGAATGTCTTCGCGGCGTTCGCGCAGCGGGGGCAGTTCAATCGGCACGACGGCGAGCCGGTAGTAGAGGTCTTCGCGGAACGCACCCTGCCGCACGGCCTCTTTCAGATCGATGTTGGTGGCGGCGATGATCCGCACGTCCACGCGGCGCGGGCTGGTGTCGCCGAGCGGCGTGAACTCGCGTTCCTGTATGACGCGCAGCAGCCGCGCCTGCGTCTCAGGCGGGATATCGCCGATCTCGTCGAGGAAGATCGAGCCGCCGTCGGCGACTTCAAACATGCCCTTCTTCGCCGCGATTGCGCCGGTAAACGCGCCGCGCGTGTGGCCGAAGAGTTCAGACTCCAACAAGCCCGAAGGAATGTTTGAAGAGTTGACGGGGATGAAGGTTTTGGCGGCGCGCGGGCTTTGCTCGTGGATGGCCCGGGCGACGAGTTCTTTGCCCGTACCGGATTCGCCGGTGATGAGGACGGTCGAGCGCGCGGGCGCGACCTGATCGACGAGTTGGAAGATGGCCTGCATGCGTTCGCTGCGCCCGACGATCTCGCCGCGTTTGAGCGTGCGGCTCATAGCGCGGCGGAGCGTCTGTCGTTCCTCGTCTTTGCGCCGTCGCTTGATGCCGGCGGCGACCTGCGCCGTCACCTGCTCGTTCTGAAACGGCTTGCGGATGATGCCGAACGCGCCCCGCTCCCAGGCGGCGACGGCCGTATCGAACGTCGCATAAGCCGTGATCATCAGGACGACCGCGTCCTCGTCGAGCTTCAACAACTCTTCGAGCGCGCGCAAGCCGCCCATGCCGGGCATGGACACGTCGAGCAGCACACAGTCGTAAGCGCGTCGCCCGTAAGTTTCCAGTCCCTCTTCGCCGGTCTTGGCGAGGTCAACGCGATAGCCTTCCGCCGCGAGCAGCGTCTCCAGCACGTCGCGCATGATCTCCTCGTCGTCTACGACGAGCACTGAACCCTTCTTCGCCATAAGCCACTTAGATGCGAGTCAGAGGGAAATGGTAAATGCTAAACGGGCAGAGAGCAAAATAGGAGCGCGGGCTAAATTCACGAGAGCACACGGGCACAAACTGTACCGGCATTGAGCGCCGCAGTTTGTCCGTTTATTTAGCTCTGCGGCCGCGCCCCGCCCGCCTGTATTTTCGCAGTTAATTATTTCGGGCCGGCGACTCTTGCCTTTAGCGGCGCGCGCGTCTTTGACCTTGATAGACGCGTTGCGATTTGACGGTGGCGAGTACGCGGCGCAGACCGCGCACGCGCCGGCCACGCTCGGCCGTGACCAGTAGATCAAACTGCTTATCGTCCACGCCGCCCGCGCGCGTGTAGGTGTCGGCGCTGTTTAGCCCTCTGCGCGGCAGGCTGCCGAGATAGACGGAGCGCCCGTCGGCCGTCATGCCCCAGAGCACGTAACGGCTTGCGCCGAACCGCGCGGGCGGCGGAACGCGCCTGAAGTGCGCGCGCACGTAAGCTGTACCGGCCGCGGCCGCGACCCGCGCGTAACCACGCGCACGCCCCGCGCGCCGCACGCCCACGAGCGTCAGGTCGCGCGCGTTCGACCCCGCAGCGAGCGCGTTGTCAATGCTCGTGTAGAACTCGTCGGCCGCGGCCGTTGCCCCCGGCGCGGCGCGGCGTGCGCGGACGACAGGCGGGAGCGGCGGCGGCGACGTGCGCGGGGCCTCGGCGTTCGTCGGGCGCGCGGATGCTTCGGTGCGGCGCGCGGCGCTGGCAGCGTTGCGCGGCCGCAGTTCGGGCGCGGGGAAAAAGGCCGTGACTTCGTTGGCGCGTGTGGAGAAGACGGGCGCGCCGCCGGGATGTTCGGCGCGGGCGCTCTCCTCGGCCGTGACGATCAGGCTGTAGCGTTCGAGCGGCGCGGGATGAGCGAACTCAAGCGCGGCGTTGCCCCGTGCATCGCGGCGCAACTCGCCGAGCCGCAGGATGCGCCCGCCCGTCGCCCAGGCGAGATAGACGCGCGCCGACGGCGCAAACGTGCGCGGCGGTGGCAGGTGCGTCGCCGTCAGACGGACGCGGCCGCCGCCCTTCGTCGGCTCGATCTCAAGACGCGCCGTTGCGCCCGATGCGAACGAGCGCAGCCGCAGCAGCCACGCCTGCTCCGGCGCATTCGCGTCGCCGCCCGCCGCCACGCTCACCGTCAACCAGCACAGCCCGGCGCACATGCCCGTGAGCACAGACCAGCAAACGCCCCGCCCCAGCAGCCTGCCACCGTGTGTCATGCCGTTTCGCCCTGTCGTTGAATTGTTTGAACTTGAACGGCGGAGAGATTAACACCAAGCGCGGGAAAGAAAAAGCTGACGGAAGCTGAAAGGACTGGCGCAGTTTCGCGCGCGCCGATGGACGGAACGGCCGCGCTGAAGTCTGCGGTGTGCGCGCAAGCGTGAAGTTATCGGTTAGTCGCTCGCGGCCTGAAAGCGCGTGCGCGCGTGGGCGGTCGGCAGGGTGATGCGGAAGGTCGTGCCGCGCCCGGGCGCGCTATGGACGGTGATGTGCCCGGAGTGTTCCTGCACGATGCCGTAGCTGACGGCGAGACCGAGACCCGTGCCGCGCCCGACGCCCTTCGTCGTGAAGAAAGGATCGTAGATGCGCGCGACGTTTTCGGCCGCAATGCCGATGCCGGTATCGGCAACTTCGACCGTGACGGTGTCGCCGCCATCGGTCGCGGTCGCAAGTTTGATGTGCCCCCCGGCGGGAAGCGCGTCGCGCGCGTTGAGCAGTAGATTCGTGAAGACCTGTTGCAGTTTGCCGCTGTTGCCATAGGCGGGCGGAAGCTGCGGGTCGTAGGCGCGCTCGATCTCGACCTGACTCTGGCGCAGTTGCGGCTCAAGCAGTTGCAGCGTGTCGTCGAGCACGTGATTGAGATCAACTGCGCCGAACTCGGTAACCGTGCCGGTGCGCGAGAAGTTGAGCAGGTTATTGACGATGCCTGTGGCGCGCTCGGTCTGGCGATTGATCTTCTGCAAGAGGGCATGCTTGGGATCGGTCTCGGCGAGCATGCCCAAAAGCATCTGTGTGTAGCTTGAGACGCCTGTGAGCGGCGTGTTGATCTCGTGCGCGACGCCGGCCGCTAAGAGACCGATGGACGAGAGTTTTTCGCGCTGCTGCAACTGTTCTTCGAGCCGGACGCGCCCCGTCACGTCTTCAAGCACGACGAGCGCGCCCGTGTGTTCGCCGCTGGCCGTGCGGCGCAAAGGCGCGATGGCGATATTGAGGATGAGCGAGCGCCCGTCGCGCGTCGCCGTGTGCAGTTTGTAGATGTGGCGCACGTCGCCGAGCGCCCACGCGTCTGCGCCGAGCACTTGCGCCAACGTCTCGGTGAAGTCCTCGGCAAAGAGGTCTTCGACGTGCTGGCCCGTCGCTTCGTCGCGGCGCACGCCCAACAGTTCTTCGAGCGCGCTGTTGCAGCCCGTGATACACCCCTCAGGGTCAACGGCGAGTAGCCCGACGTTGATCGATTCGATGATCGATTCGTTAAACTCTTTCAATAGCTCAAGCTCGGTCGCGCGCTCGTGCTGCTCTTGATAGAGCAGGCTGTTCTCAATCGCCACGGCGACGTAGCCGGAGACGGTGCGTAAGATTTCGAGGTCTTCGGATGACAGCAACTCGCCGCCGGTCGAACGCCCAAGCCCGATGACCGCGACCATGCGCCCGCGCACGACGCACGGCACGTAGTAGTGGAGCGCGCGGCGCACGTAACCGCTCGCCGCGCCGTCGAACGGAATTTCGATGTCGTCGGCGCGCACGATGCCTTCGGCAGCGGAACGCGCGCGGATCATCTCGCGGAAGTCCGGCGGCACGCTCAACTCTTGGCCCAGACCGACCGAGCGCGCGACGCGATAACCCGAAGGCGCGCTGTTGTCTTCGATGAAGATGGCGACGCGCGCCACGCCTAAGACCTGTTGCAGCCGTTCCACGAGCGCGTCGAGCAGTGGTTCGAGCGCGGTCGTGGCGGAGAGCGTGCGCCCGAAATCGAGGACGCCCTGCCGCAGATCATAGCGCTCGCCGTAAAAGAGCCGGTCAACACGCACCTGCAAGAAATTCTTGAGCGGCGCGGCGCTCATCACAATGCCCGCCATGCCGAGCACAGAGACGATGACGCGCAAAGTGATCACGCCCGGCGTCATCGCGCCGCCAAAGGCGTAGAGACCGGCTACGTACACGACCGTGCCGAGCAGGAGCGCGATGGTCAGCGTCGTGAGCGCGTAGACGGCGGCGCGCCGCACGACCACGTCCACGTCCATCAAACGGTAACGCACGACCGAGTTGCCGAACGTGAGCGGGATCAGGACGAGCGGCACGACGGCCGCATCTGTGAGCCAGCGCCGCGTCTCGGCGTTGGCGGCGGTCGTTGCGTCGCCGAACAGGTAGCCGATGGCGTAGAGCAGCGTGAACGGCGTGATCGCCAGCGCCGACCCCCAAACCACCCACTTCAACTGCTGCCGGACGACCGCGTTCCGGCTCAACCAGAAGCGCCGGATCAGGATCGCCGCGCCCACCACGAGCGCCGTCGCAAGGTGCGCGAACTCGGCCTTGTAGAGCCAATCGCCGATGAAATCAACCGAGACGTTTAAGCGCACGGCCGGGGCAAACTGCACGACGGCGGTCAAGAGCACCAGCACCATCGCGGGCACGTAGAGCAGCGTCGCCGCCGCGCGGTGATTGCGCTCGAAGAGTTGTCGGCGCACCGGATAGATCGCGCAGAAGTGCAGGAATAGCGGCGCGAACAGAATGGCCGCCGCGTCGTCGAGGAAGGCAATGGCCAGATCGAGATCTTCGTAAGCGCCGGTCGGCTTGTAGAAATGAAAGACGAAGGCGGCGAGGCAGAGCGTGACGAAGTGCAGCACGAACGGCGCGCGCGCGCCCTGCTTGAAGAGGACGAAGAGACCGACGAGCAGGTAGACGATGCCGATGAAGTTCAGGTAGTAGTCGCGCGTCGTGCGGCTGGCAACGGGGCTGAGGTCGGAGAGATAAAGATCGTAGAAGCGCGTGTCTTCGGGAAACGACGGCCGCTCGATCCGGTAGACGAGTCGCCCGCCCGGCTTGCTCGCCTCTTCCAGATAAATCTGCACGTCGGCGGCCGAGACGACCGGCTCGAAGTTGACCTCGTCCGTGCTGATGGCGATGAGCCGGTCGCCGGGTTGCAAGCCGAGCACGCCCGCACGGCTCGCCGGCGCGTTGGGCGCAACAGCGCGCGCGAAGATGCCGTCCTTCGTCTGCTTCCACTCGACGCCGTCGGTCAAGGGCGGCTTGTGCGTGAGGCGCTGCGCGAAGTTGAGCGCGCCGGCCGCGACGAGCAAGGCCGTCGCTAGCAGCAGCACCCACGTCCGCGTTGTCAGCACCGATCCCTTCACGGCAGCAAATCCTTTCGCGCGCCCCTAGCTAAACCGATACAATAAAAGCAATTGATGTTCCAATTTACGCGCCTGCCGCGCAGCCGTCTGCGCGCCGGCTACGAACCTTAAAACCTGCAACGCATCGCGCGACGGCGCAGACTCCACGCGCAGGCGCTCGGCCGCCGCAACACAGCCTGCGTCTAAAAATACGCCACACCCGATCCGATTTTTTGTATATCTCCGAGATTTTGGAGGATAAAGCACTGACGAGTGGCAAGTGACGAATAACGAGTTAAGCACTGCTGCTTGCTCGTCAATCGTCACCTGTCACTTGGCGCTGCCTTTAAAATCTGACCGAGATGCCGCCACGCACCGAGCGGCGCGTGTTGCCGACGAGAACGAGTGTGTCGCCGTCATCAACGCCACATTGCGCGTCGAGCAGGTTGCGCGCGTCGAGTATGGCCTCGGCGCGCAGCGGTAGGCCGAAGGTTGGCAAGTCTTGTGTGACGAAGATGCTCAAAGACGGATCGAAGACGGCGAGTTGACCGGCGAACGGATCAATCGCAAAGACGGCGGCGCGGGGTGAGAAGCGCAGCACT
>DASVQA010000187.1:0-12783 GCA_036389375.1 Pyrinomonadaceae bacterium
GTGGACATGCACTGAAGCGCCAACACGAAAAAGACCATCATCGAAACGGCCACGAGCGGCGTCCACGCCGGTTGCCCATCGGGTCGGCGCGCGTTGCGCACGGCTTCGATCAAAGAGTCGGACTGCGCGTCGTTTGCATCGCCGACGTTATAGACGATGCTCAAGGTCGAAACCAGCGTCTCGCGTGCGGCGAACGATGCGATCAGACCGATGCCCATCTGCCAGTCGAAACCCAATGGTTTGATGGCCGGTTCGATGAAACGCCCCAGCCGGCCCGCGAAGCTCTGTCGAATCTGTGCGCCGCGCTCGTCCTGTTGCGCCGCGCGGTCGGCTTCTGTCGGCGCGCCCGCCGGTTGACTATCTGGCAGCACGCGCGCGTTGGCCGTTTGCGCGTCATGGGGCGCAGGTTTCGACAGGCGCGGGAAAGTTGCGAGCGCCCACAACAGAATCGAGATGGCGAGGATGACCGTGCCCGCGCGGCGCACAAACATCCACGCGCGCGTCCGCATCGTCTGCGCGATGTTGAGCGGGCTGGGCAGGCGATAGGGCGGCAACTCAAGCACGAGCGGCGGCGGCGGCCCTTTCAGGAGTGTCCGCTTCAAAACCCACGCGACCGCGACCGCAACCGCGATCCCCAGACCGTACATCGCCATGATGATCAGCACGCCGACCGACAGGACGCCGAACACCTTCCGCCCCGTGAAGAACGCCGCGATCATCAACGTGTAGACCGGCAGACGGGCCGAGCAAGACATGAACGGCGCGATCAGGATCGTCGCCAGCCGATCCTTCGGATTCTCAATCGTGCGCGTCGCCATGATGCCGGGAATCGCGCACGCGAAACTGCTCAGGAGCGGCATAAACGCCTTGCCGTGCAAGCCCACGCCGCGCATCAATCGATCCATCAGAAACGCCGCCCGCGCCATGTAGCCACTGTCTTCCAAAAGCGCGATGAAGAAGAACAGCAACAGAATCTGCGGCAGAAAGACGAGCACGCCGCCCACGCCCGCGATCACGCCGTCCACCAGCAAGTCTGTCAGCAGACCCGCAGGCAGCGCCCCGCGCACCGCATCGCCCAACGCGCCAAAGCCATGATCGATCAAGTCCATCGGCAGTTGCGCCCACGAAAAGATGGTCTGGAAGACGACCATCATCACGCCGACGAGGACGACGGGGCCGAAAAACCTGTGCGTCACCACCGCATCAATGCGATCCGTAATGGAAGTACGCTCGACGTGCTTGCGGCGGACGGCGTTGCGGGCCGCCTGCTCGATCCAATCGTAGCGCGCAACAAGCGGCTCTTGCCACCAATCAGGATTCGCCGCCGCCAGCCGCGCCCGCGCCGCCACCACCGCCTGTTGCCGCGCCTCGTTCGGCGGCAATTCGTCCGCGTACAGTTCCGTCAACGCCGCGTGCCGCTCCGCGCCCGCCGCACGTTCGTCACGATGAGCCTGTTCGGGCCCGTGCCCGTTCGCGCCTGCGAGCGCCAGCAACTCGCGCTCGGCCGCTTCCGACAGACGCCAGCCCGTCCCGCAACGCCCTTCCGCACATGCGGCTTGCAAAACGGCCGCCGCCAGCGCTTCAAGCCCACGCCGCTGCGTCGCCACGACGGGCACGACGGGCACGCCGAGCGCCGCGCCCAACTGTCCGGCGTCAATCTCCAAACCGCGCCGCGTGGCCAGGTCAACCATCGTCAACGCGACGACGAGCGGGCGGCCGGTTTCGAGCAGTTGAGTGACGAGGTAGAGGTTGCGTTCGAGGTTCGTCGCGTCCACGACGGCGACGACCACATCAGGCACGGGCACGACGCCGCTCATGCGCCCCATGATCACGTCGCGCGCGATCTCTTCATCAATCGAGGCGGCGGCGAGACTGTAGAGACCGGGCAGATCGACGAGCCGCGCCTGCGTCGGCCCTTCCGTCGCCGGCAGCGACCACATGCCCTCCTTGCGCTCGACGGTCACGCCCGGATAGTTCGCCACCTTCTGCCGCAAACCGGTCAGCGCATTAAACAGACTCGTCTTGCCTGCGTTTGGATTGCCGGCGAGCGCCACCGTCAACGCCCGCGCACGGACGTTGGTCGCGGTCGGATCGGCCGATAGGGTAGGGGCAGCGTTCATAACATAAAAAAAGCGCCGGGTGTCGAGCATAGAATACTGAGCAGATGAAGCGACTCAGTACCCGCTCAGCACACAGCACTCAACAAGGCAGCACGCGGCTACTTAGATTTCGTTACTTAGTGCGACGCTGATCGTCTGCGCTTCGGCGCGGCGCAGGGCCAAATCGTAGCCGCGCACGCGCACCTGAATCGGATCGCCGAGCGGCGCAGCCTTGACCACACAGACCGGCGCACCCGGCACGACGCCCATCTCCATCAGTCGCCGCGCCACCGCACCCTCGCCGCCCACTGCGACCACGCGCGCCGTCCGACCGTGTGGCAACTGGCCGAGCGTCGTCGTGCCGTTCTGTTTAGTCGCGCCGAGGGGAGCGCCCGTCGCCTCTTTATGATTTGCAGCCATCATGGGGATTTTACGTTTCCTTTAACACGCCTGCGCGTTGGATGATTGCCGGCCTTGAGCGGGTTTACGCCCGAGTCAGCAGTATAGGGGAATTGAAAATAGATTTCAATTTCATCGCAAAGAATTTTTCACCCGGCCCGCCCAGAGGCGAAAACAGAGGTGAAAACGGCGGGCGGCTCGACCTTCGGGCTTACTGCCGCGTGAGCGGGATGATTGAGAGGTCGGCACGGACAGGGCCGATGGGCGTGGTCGCGGTCAGGCGCAGGGGCAGGCGGCGGCGGTCAATGCTGACCCAGAGGCGCAGGGCGAGGCGGTCGCCTTGCGCTTCGTCGGTGGCAAGCGCGAGTTGGACTGCGGGGATGCGCTGCCCGCCGAGTTCTATGGTTTCGCGTTTGAGCGCCGTGATAAAGAGCGTGCGCGGGCGCTTATTGATGAGGATTGAGACGGCGTTGCGCTTGGGCGGCGTCAGGTCAAAGGAGCGCAACGCGTAGAGCACGGAGACCCAATCATACGTGCCGACGGGGATCTCAATCGGTCTGCCGTCGCTCGCAGTAGCCGAGCCGCGTTCCTGATCTACGCTGACCGTCCCTTGCGAACGATGTCGCCCCTCCTGCACGCGCAACTCCGTGCGGAAGGGCAGGAGCGTTCGCGCGTCCACGTAAGCATCTATCTTGTCGCTCACGGGGAACAGGCGCTGACCGGCTTCTGTGGTGTAGAGGGTTGCGCTCAGCAGTATGCCGTCGTGGCTGAAGTAGACGCCGCGTGAGCGCACCTGAAAGTTGGCGATGCCGACGGGCTGCGTGGCCGTGCCGAGATAAAAGTTGAAACTCAACTGCTCGCCGATCTGGAACGGCAGATTGATGAGCGGCTTTGGCTCGGTGTTGATGTCGCGTGGCTTGAGCGTCGGGCGCTGCGTCGGGGCCGGTTGCGCCGCGACGGCGACCGGCTGGGCCGGCTCGATCACGTCCAGACTCGCAAGCTCTGCGCGCAACTCGCCGGCCGGCAGACGCGCGCTGACGACGACAGGTGTGTGATTCGCGTCGTCCGTAAAATAGACGCGCACGCGATATTTGTCGGCCGTCGCGTCGCCGCGCACGCGTATCTGCCCGACGACCGCGTTAAACGAGCCGGCCGGAGTCTTCACCGTCTCGCGCCCCATCATGCGTAGTTCCGCCTGATACTGCGCGCCGTTGTTCTGCACGCTCAGCGGATAGATTGCGCCGGGTGCGAGCGGCTGCGTGCGCAGGAAGTAGAGCGCCGACAGTAGGTCGAAGGTCGCAGGCGCACTGTCTTCAGTCTTGGTGCTGGCGTCAATGATTTCGGAATCGGTGGCGAGCGAGCCGCTGGTGACGGTGGGCGGCGGGTCGGGCGAGCGTTTGACGAGTTGCGTGTGGAAGGGCAGCCCCGTCTTGGGATCGACGTAAGCGACGTAGTCGTTATTGATCGAGTAGATGGCGGCGCGCACAGCTTCGACGGTGACGACGCGCGCGCGCAACTCTACACCCTCGTGGTTGAAATATGTGCCGCGCCCCGCGATTAGTAGTTCGACGTGCGCGGCGGGCGCGAAGGTGGAGAAGGTGACGCTGTAAGTGAGTTTTTCGCCGACCCGGTAGGGCGACTGGCCGGGCGCACCTGCGGCGGCGTCGCCCGCGGCGCTCTGCTGTGCCGAGCCGGCCGCCATGCACGCGCAGAGGCAGAATAAGATTGTCAGTGCCCGCAGCAGGCGTCCCCTTAGCTGCAACAGTCGCTTTCCCCTTTATCGCGGACTCGGCCGACCCGCGCATTAGAGCGCAGCGGGCCAGACCTTACACGCCCTATGCGCCGGTGCTGTTCCTAAAGATGCGGCCGGGAGGCAGATGTTACCAGATTTTCAGAGCAAGCATGAAGGAGGGCGGGCAGCAGGACTACGGGCTGAGGGCTGAAAGATGAAGAAGCAGCAACAGTCTTTCCTTCATCCTTCATCCCTCATACGTCATTCCTTAACTGCTGCTTGTGTCATCTCGGCGCTGATCTCTGCGGCGGCGCGGAGCGGATCGCTGGCGTTCAGGATCGCGCGCCCGACGACGAGGTAATCAGCCCCGGCGCGGACGGCTTCCGTCGGCGTCAACACGCGTTTCTGGTCGTCTTGCGCCGCAGCGCGCGGACGCACGCCCGGCGTGACGATGAGGAAGTCTGCGCGTGTAACGGCCGCGCGCACGAGCGCGATCTCGTGCGGCGAGGCCACCACGCCGTCCAGCCCACACGCGGCGGCGAGCCGCGCAAGGCGCGTGACCTGTGCGGCGGGCGCATCGGCAACGCCGATCTCCGCGAGCGTCGCCGCGTCGCTGCTGGTCAGCACCGTGACGGCGATCAGGCTGGGGCGCGGCAAGCCTTCGCGCGCGGCCGTCTCGGCGGTCGCTTCAGCCGCGCGCCTGAGCATCTCCGCGCCGCCCGCCGCGTGTACATTAAAGAGCGTGACGCCGAGCCGCACCGCCTCGCGGCACGCGCCCGCGACCGTGTTCGGGATGTCGTGAAACTTCAGATCGAGAAAGACGCGCCCGCCCGCGCCGACAATCTCGCGCACAAAATCGGGGCCGGCCGCCGTGAAGAGTTGCGACCCGATCTTGAACATGCCTGCGTGCGCGCGCAGCTTGTGCCACAGCGCGCGCGCCTCCGTTGCGCTGTCAACGTCGAGCGCGATGATCAATTTATCATTCATAAAGTTGCCACAGTCGGCCTTAACCTTTACACAGTGACGGAGCGGTGCGCACCTTCGGCCGATAGCTCGTGCGCGCGACAGCCCACGGCTTCGTCGAGCGTGTGAAAACCATCCTGCCGGGCCAGCCGCGCCAGCCCCTCGTTGATGTTGCGCGCGATGCCTACGCCTTCGTACACGAATCCCGTGTAGAGTTGCAACAGGCTCGCCCCGGCGCAAACTTTAGCCCACGCATCGGCCGCGTTGAAGATGCCGCCGACGCCGATGATCGTAAGCGAGCCGCGCGCCAGCCGGTAGAGCGTAGCCACGATCTCTGTGGCGCGCTGCCGCAAAGGCGCACCGCTTAAGCCGCCCGCGCCATAAGCCGCGACAGTCGGCGCGGGCGTGCGCAAGTGTGTCCGGCTCGTCGTTGTGTTCGTGGCGACGATGCCGGCCAGTTGCGCGCGCTGCGCCACGTCAACGATCAGTTCGAGTTCGCGCACGTCTAAGTCGGGTGCGACTTTGACGAGCAGCGGGACGGGCGTGCGCGCGTGCGCGGCGGCGAGTTCACGATTGCGCTGTTGCAGCGCACCGAGCAGCGCCGCCAGCGCGTCGGCGCGTTGCAACTCGCGCAGGTTGGGTGTATTCGGTGAACTGATGTTGACGGTCACGTAATCGGCGTGTGCGTAGATAAGCTCAAAGCTGGCTAGATAATCGGGCACGGCCGCCGCCACTTCGACCACGCGGCTCTTGCCGATGTTGATGCCCAACACACCGGCGCGCGCGACACGCTGCAAACGCCGTGCGAGCGCCGCCGCGCCTTCGTTGTTGAAGCCCTGCCGGTTAATCAACGCGCGGTCGGCCGGCAGACGAAACAGGCGCGGGCGCGGATTGCCCGGCTGTGGCTGATGCGTCACCGTGCCGACTTCGACGAAGCCGAAACCGAGCGCGCCGAGTTGCCTAACGGCCACGCCGTTCTTATCGAACCCGGCCGCCAGTCCGACCGGATTGCTGAACGTCAACCCGAAACGGGTCAAAGGCCCGAACGGCGTGCGACAGAAACGGCGGGCCGCCGCCGTGCGGGCCGCGTCTGATCTGAGCGCGGTTTGCAGTGTGTGCAGCGCCAGTTCGTGCGCCGTCTCCGGGTCGAGACGGAACAGCGCGGGGCGCAGGATGGAGCGATAGAGCATCGAGCAGTCGTTGATAAGCGACAAATGACAGGTCACGATCCGGCGCAGGATTCTAACTTGTCAACGTGCTTATGCTCAAAGGTGCTCCAACACCGGCAGCATGATCTGGCCGCACGAGTTGAGCGCGCGTGAGCCGCCTCTAACTCGCGTTGTTTGGCCTCAGGGGTTATGCAGGCGCACTTCGACGCCGCGCTGTGCGAGTTCGGCTTTGATGTCGCCGGCCAAAAAACGTTGCGCCGCCGTCTGTTGGCGCAAGACCGCATCCATCTGGCCGAGTGTGAGGCCGCGCACAAACAGGTGCGCCTGCTGCCCTGAACAGAGTTCCGTCATAGGTCGCATCGCCTGCGGCAACCAAGCCAAATCGCCGGGCCACGGCAGCAAACGCACGGCCTCGTGCATTTCCTCGACGTTGTCCATGAAGTGCATGTGGTCGGCGCGGCGCAGGATGACCAACTGTTTTGTCGCGGGCGTCCGCTCGAAGAGTTCGTACATGCCGTCGAGTGGTAGTGAAGCATCGTCCTCGGCGACCAGATAGAGTGTCGGCACGTCACGCGCCCAACTGAAGGTAAGCTTTACCGGCAGAATCCCCGGCTTCACTTGTGACGCGCCGCCGGGCGCGAGCGCCACGACGGCACGAATCCGCTGCTCGACCTCGACGGCCGCGAGGGCCGTCCAACCGCCGAAGCTGTGACCCACGATGCCGACCCGTGTGTCATCAAGCTGCGCGGCGGAGTCCCACGCTGAGCCACTAAGCAGATGATCGAGCAGCCAGCGTACGTCAGGCACACGACTGGCCATCAGCGCTTGCCAGCGCGCAGCTTTCTGTTCGTCAGTCTCATCAGCTTTGCGGGCCAGTTCCGCCGCGACCAACTCAGAGTGATCCAACGCCGCGACGACATAACCGTGACTGGCGAGGTGCGTGCAAAGAAACGTGGCGCTCCGCCGCCCTGCGCCGCTGCTGTGCGAGAAGATAATGAGCGCGTAGAGGCCGGGCCGGGCTGCGGCATCGCGCACAGCCATCTGGCGGCGCGGTGCGCTGCTGGTCGGAACTGTGTATGCATCCTGCGTGGCCGGCGCAGTATCCTGACCCGCATACTGCGCCGTCGCCGGATACCAGACCTCGCAAGGGAACAGGCGGTCGCGTGCGCCGTCGCGGGCCTGAAGCGTCCGCACGCCGACCGGAAACCGGCCGCGCACGAAGGGATCGTATTTATCCGTCATAGAGTCTGTCCACTTACGGAATAATCACACGGTCACCTGTGCCTTGTCACCCGGCCCATGCTTTGTTAGTATCCGCAGCCAATGGAGTTTGTCGAGAAGGCACGGATTATGGACAGCGCGCGGATCAATCGTGCGCTGGCGCGGCTGGCGTCCGAGATCGTGGAGGAGAATCACGGCGCGGACGATCTCTATCTGGTCGGCGTGCAGCGCCGCGGCGTGCCGTTGGCGGAGCGACTGGCCGAGAAGATCGCTGACCTTGAAGGGCAACGCCCGCCGGTCGGCGTGGTGGACATCACGCTCTATCGTGACGACCTCTCGACCGTCGGCGCAAATCCCATCGTCAATCGGCGCACAGACCTGCCGGGCGGCGTGGAGAATCGCAACATCGTGTTGATTGACGACGTGCTCTACACGGGCCGGACGATCCGCGCCGCGCTCGATCAACTGATTGACTTCGGGCGACCGCGCCGTGTGCAGTTGGCCGTGCTCGTGGATCGGGGTAAAGAGCACCGCGAAGTGCCGATACAGGCCGATTACATCGGCAAGTTTGTGCCGACGAAAAAGAGCGAGATCATCAAGGTCATGCTCGACGATATTGACGGCGAAGAAGGGGTCGCTATCGTGGAGCGACCGACCGGCGAAGGCGCATGAGCGGAGGCGACCCTGAGTGGTCGCCTTTTTTGTAGCAGGACGACGAGACAAACCGATGCGCAGGAAAAATGAGCGAGCCGACGCGCCCGCGAGCGGGCAGCCTACGGCCGGACTGGCGCGCAAAGACCTGCTCGGCATACGCGAACTGTCTGCGAATGAGATCGTCCACGTGCTCGACACGGCCGAGACGTTCCGCGACATCGCGCAGCGCGAGATCAAGAAAGTGCCGACCCTGCGCGGGCGCACCGTCATCAATCTCTTCTTCGAGCCTTCGACGCGCACGCGCACCTCTTTCGAGTTGGCCGGCAAGCGGCTCTCGGCCGACACCATCAACATCAGCGCCGCGACTTCGAGCGTGACCAAAGGCGAGACGCTGCTTGATACGGCGCGCAACCTCGAAGCCATGTCGCCGGACTTCATCGTCCTGCGTCATCCGTCGGCCGGTGCGCCGCACGCGCTGGCGCGCATCTGTCGCGCGGCCGTCATCAACGCGGGCGACGGCACGCACGAGCATCCGACGCAGGCGCTTCTTGATGCTCTGACGATCCGCCAGCACAAAGGGCGCATCGCGGGGCTTGAAGTGGCCATCCTCGGCGACATACTGCACTCGCGCGTCGCCCGCTCGAACCTGCATCTGCTGACGAAACTCGGCGCACGCGTGCGGCTCGCGGGGCCGGGGCCGCTTGCGCCGCCGGAGTTTGCGACGCTTGTGGAAGGCGGAACGGTGCGCGTCGCCCACCGGATTGAAGCGGCGCTCGAAGGTGCGGACGTGGTGATGGTCTTGCGCATCCAGCGCGAGCGACAGGAGGCGGCCTACCTGCCCAGTCTGCGCGAGTACGCCGTCCACTACGGCCTCAATCGCCAGCGGCTCGACGCGGCGCAGCCCGACGCCATCGTGATGCATCCGGGGCCGATGAATCGCGGCATAGAGATCGCTTCCGACGTGGCGGATGGCACGTGCTCGCTCATCCTCGATCAAGTCGCCAACGGACTGGCCGTCCGCATGGCTGTGCTCTACCTGCTTGCGGGCGGCACGGTGACAACACAGACAGCGCAGACAACGCAGCCGACCACGACCGAAGCGCGTGCAGCGGCCACGCGGCGCAATCAAACGAACAGCAACGCCGCGCAACTCGAACTCGACCCCGAACCCGTCTCAGCCGGTCAAGTCAAATGAAACTGCTGATCGCCAACGGCTACCTGATCGATCCCACGCAAGGCATCAACGGCGGCCGGAATCTACTGATCGAGAATGGCCGCGTCGCGGCGCTGCTGGAACGCGGCGACGGCGTGCCCGATGGCGCGGAGGTGTTCGACGCGACGGGGCTTGTCGTCGCGCCCGGCTTCATAGACCTGCACACGCACCTGCGTGAGCCGGGGCAGGAGTACAAGGAGACGATTGGGACGGGCGCGGCGGCGGCCGTCGCCGGTGGCTGGACGAGCGTGTGCGCGATGCCGAACACCGATCCGGTCAACGACAATCCGGCCGTGACGCGTTTCATCATCGAGCAGGCGGAAGCAGCGCGGCTCGCCAACGTCTTTCCCGTCGGCGCGATCACGAAGGCTTCGGCGGGCAGGGAACTCGCGGAGATGGGCGAGATGCAGCGCGCAGGCATCGTCGCCGTCACAGACGACGGGCGTTCAGTGCCGGGCGCGGGGCTGATGCGGCGCGCGATGGAGTACGCGCGCGGCTTCGACCTGCCCGTGATGGATCATTGCGAGGAGCGCACGCTCGCGGCGGGCGGCGTGATGCACGAAGGGGCTTGGTCGCTGCGGCTCGGCTTGCGCGGGTCGCCTGCGCTCGCGGAAGAGTTGGACGCGTGGCGCGACTGTGCTTTGGCGGAACTGACGGGCGCGCACCTGCACCTCGCGCACGTCTCGACGCGCGGCGCAATCGAAGCGGTACGCCGTGCAAAGGAGCGTGGTCTCGCCGTCACCTGCGAAGTCGCGCCGCACCATTTCACGCTGACGGACGCGGCCGTCGAAGGCTACGACACGAACACGAAGATGTGCCCGCCGCTCCGCAGCGAAGACCATCTGGAAGCGATCTTGGGCGCGCTCGCCGACGGCACGATTGATGCCATCGCCACCGACCACGCGCCGCACCACGCAGACGAGAAGGCGCTCGAATACGACCACGCGCCCAATGGCATCACGGGGCTTGAAACCGCCGTCGCGCTCGCGCTTGATCGGCTCGTGCATCGCGGCGTGATCGGGCTGCAACGCCTCGTCGAACTCTGCGCCGTCAACCCCGCGCGCATCTTCAAACTCACAGATCGCGGCACGCTCCGCCCCGGCGCGTGGGGCGACGTGACCATCTTCGACCCCGACCTCGAATGGACGTTTCAAGCCGCCCACTCACAATCCAAAAGCCGCAACACGCCCTTCGACAACTGGACGCTGCGCGGCGCACCCGTCGCCACCATCGTCGCCGGCCGCATCGTCCATCTCCGCAGTCCAACAGCCGCCCCTGTTAACGCATGAGTAGGGGCTTAAGTCCGACAAGGGCTGGCTTGAGTTCGCCGTCCGCTACGACCTGTTCGTTACGGTCGGACTGATCGAATTTACTGACGGCAGCAACTGGAAACTGGCAGAGGCAGGCGA
The DNA here is from genome assembly GCA_036389375.1 of Pyrinomonadaceae bacterium. Classification (GTDB taxonomy): domain Bacteria; phylum Acidobacteriota; class Blastocatellia; order Pyrinomonadales; family Pyrinomonadaceae; genus QHXQ01. The sequence continues at coordinate 10,860 of DASVQA010000187.1, forward strand.
CGTTAAATAAAGAGGTTATGTAGGCTCCAACAGAAACAGGCGGGAACCTGAGTCATCCTCATCCGTGCTGAGGGTTCTGGCCTGTTTGCAACGCGCGGACACAACTCAAGGGTTGGCCAGATCGTGCATTAACAAAAAGAGAGGCCCGTTGCGCTCTCCCCTTCGCAACGGGCCTCTCTTGTGCGGTCGCTCGCTTACGTCCTGACAGGGGCGACCGAACCTGTGGGAGCCTTGCCGGCTCGATTCTTCGGGGGCTGGCCCGTGCTCTCCCCTTCACGGGGCAACCCCCTCCGCACCGACAACCGCTTGGTTGTCGATCCTTGGTTAACCTTTACTGCGTGCGATACTCAGGCAGCCGCACGCTCTGATTCAGGATCACGCCAAACTCTGTGCCGGATTTCACGTCGGCCTCTTTCTCTTTCTCAAGCACGCGCCCGCCTGTGCCGAGTGCGCCGCCGATGATCGCGCCGATGCCTGCGCCTTTACCGCCACCGGCAATCGCGCCGATGATCGCGCCCGTCGCCGCGCCGCCGCCGATGAAGATCGCGTCGCGCTTAGTATTCGAGCCGCCTCGAACCGTGCTCTCGTTGTCCGTCTGCACCTGATCGGTTTGCAGCGTGGTCAGCGAGCCGTTGATCGTGTAGCGCGCACGATTGGGCATCTCCAACGCGTTGAAGGCGACGGCAATGCTGCCGGGCGAGCGCCGCTGCGCCTGCCGCACAGAGGTCACGCGACCCCAGACCTTGCTACCGACCGGCACAACTTCCACGCCGGTTTCGGCATAGACCGGCTCGGTCACGGTGGCCGAGAAGCGGTCGCCGATACGCGCCGAACGCGAGTTGAGTTCGCTGTCCATGCGTGCGCGAATCGTCTGGTCTGCGCGCAGCGTGTAGTAGCGCACGGCCGGCGTCGTGGTCGTGCGCGTGGTGGTGCGCGTCACGGTACGCATGCGCGGGCGTGTGCGCCGGCGTTGCGCCGCTGCCGGCAAAGTGCTGCCGGCGATGATTGCGAGTATTGCGATTAAACTGAGAGCGCGTTGCGCTAGATTTTTACGGGTCATGGTGCTCCTACTCCTCCTGCTGCAAAGGCCGCCCAGCCGCTTGCGGCGTCTTAACGCCTGACTGCTTGCTTGCGGCGACCGGCGTGGTGTGATTGTGCAACGTGCGTGCCAGATAGAGTCTGGCCGCGCACCGGCGCGAATTACGCGGAAATATGGCGGAACGTGACCCGCGCCCGCACCGTGCGAGGCGATTTGCATCAACGTTGTGCGCGCGGGTGCGTCGGTATTTGCACGATATAGTATGCGCGGATTGTAGCACACCGCGTGCGGTCGAACTGTCAGCGCGGCGGGCTGCGCCGCTGTTGCCCGCAAGCGCGGGGTAGTGCTTGATCTGCGCTGGCCGAATCTGTTCAAATGCGCGCAGTTTCACCTGCTTTCCCGCAATTTGCCGCAAACCACGCGGGCCGACGGGCGCGCGGGCGCTGACTTCGGTTACAATCACGTCCGCGCTTCAGTAACGGCAATAATTTTGCACCCCGAAAGAGGAGTTGTTTATTTATGAGTACACCCGCAAACGCGCCGACGACAACCGTCAGCCTGCCCCGCATCAACGAACCGGCCCCGGATTTCGAGGCCAAATCCACACAAGGGCCGCTCAAACTCTCGGATTATAAAGGGAAGTGGATCGTGCTGTTCTCCCATCCGGCGGACTTCACGCCCGTCTGCTCGACCGAGTTCATAGAGTTTGCCCGCCGCGCCGACGACTTCAAACAACGCGACGTCCAACTCATCGGTCTCTCGGTTGATTCCGTCCCCGCGCACATCGCGTGGATCAGAAATATCGAGCAGCACTTTCCCGACGTTAAGATCGATTTCCCCGTCATCGCCGACCTCGACACGAAGGTGGCGCAGAAGTACGGGCTG
>DASVQA010000188.1:0-14830 GCA_036389375.1 Pyrinomonadaceae bacterium
CGGCGGCGTCTGCCGGCCGCGCCTTATCACGTCGCGCGCCTCGTGGCGACGCGCCATGAGGACTGCGGCGCGTGTGTGCAGATCGAGGTCAATCTGGCGCGTAAGAGCCATGTGCCGGTGGCAGTGCTGCGGGCGGTGCTCAACGACCGCGCGGACGAACTGCCGCCGGATTTGGCCGACGTGTACCACTTCGCCCGCGCGGTCGTGGCAGCGGAGGATCAGCCTGAACTGCGCGAGCGGCTGCGCGCGCATTACGGGGCGGAGGCTTTTGTCGAACTCGCGCTCGGCATCGCGGCGGCGCGCGTTTTTCCGACGACGAAGCGCGCGCTGGGCTATGCCACCAGCTGCGCGCTCGTCGAGGTGCAGGTGTAAACGGTTGCTAACCGCCGATGGCCTGAAAGAGATTCAACTGCGCTTCGGCCGTTTTCTTGCCGTTGACGAATTTCGTGATGCGCCCCTTGAGCGGCGGGTTTAAGGCTTCCCCCTTGCGCTCGTCGTTGTCCTTGATAAAGCGCCCGCTGAATTGATAGCTGACGCCTTTGACGGTCTCCGTCTCGAAACTGATCTGGTCGCCGTCAAGCCTGACCTGCTTGGCCTTGATAGACCGGCCCGTGCGGAAATGGAGCACCGCGCGCGGGTCTTGCGACACGGAGACGACGCGCGTCCGGTCGGCACTGGCCTTTAACAGCACGCCGGGAAATTCAAAGCTATCAAAACCATCAAAGCCTGTGGGCGACTTACCTTCAAACACGTAAGGGCCTTCATCAGCGTCGAACGTGTAGTCGGCGGCCGCCAGCGACGACGACTCGACGGGCGGCGCGGGCGCATCGGCGGCAACCGGCGCGGGTGCGTCCACACGTGTCTGCTGCAACGCCGAGATCGAGACTTCGAGCGTGTAGCTGTCGCCCTGCTTCGGCTTGGTCGGATAGAGGGCGATGACGTAGTCGCCCGTCTGCGGCAGCGCGGCGCTCCAATCGCTCGTCTCGCTGGCGATGGTGTGCGCCTGACCGGGCGGAAAGATGTTGAAGTGTATGTCGTTTCTGGGCGAAGCGACATGCACGGTCATCTGTTGGTTGGCGCGTGCGCGCAGCTTGTAGCAAGCGTCGGTGGCGGCGGCAAGTTGACCTTTGACGATGGCCGTTGTGCGCCCCGTCTGGAAATGGAGCGGGGTGGGCGTGCCCGTGCGGCACTGCGCCCACGCCTGCGCCGCACACGGCAACAGCAGCCACAGCAAGGCGAGTGTGAATCTTCTCATCGAGGTTTCTCCTGATCGGGTGTGGATGAAACGCGCGCGCTTTTTATCGCAACTCAGGCGGAAAAGGCAATGCGCGGACAGAGGCCCCCTTGACTCGAAGCCCCGAAGCCCCGAACAGCAGATGAGCGCAAGCGGCGGACTCGAATCAGCGCGTGCCGTCGGCCGCTATCTCGGCGAGCGTGGCGTTCGTCCAGTCTCTGATCGCGCGCACTAGTTCGTCTAATTGCTGGTCGAAGAAGTGGCCCGCGCCGGGGATGACGGTGACCTGCACGCGCGCCTCGGCGGGCAACTCGGCGGCGAGGGCGCGCAAGTGCGCCACGTCGCCGAACTCGTCGCGCTCGCCATGTACGAGCAGTAGCGGCTTGCGGCAGGCGCGCAGGAAAGAGAAGTCGTAACCGCGCTCCGGCATGTTGACAGGCGTGCCGATGCCGATGAGCGCGCCAACGCGTGCGTCCCTGACGCCGACCTCAAGCCCGACGCGTGCGCCGAAGGAGAAGCCCGCGACCAAGAGCGGCAGGTGCGGGTAGGTCGCGGCCAAGTAGTCCAGCCCGGCCCGCGCGTCGTCTTGTTCGCCGCGCGCGTGGTCGTGCGTGCCGGTGCTGCTGCCGACGCCGCGAAAGTTGATGCGGAGCGCGACCACGCCGGCCTCGTTCAAAGCGCGGGCGGCGCGAAAGACCACCTTGTTGTGCATTGTGCCGCCGTGCAGCGGGTGCGGGTGCAGGACGAGCGCGGCGGCGCGCGGCGCTGCGCCCGGCTCTTTGCTGATGGCTTCGAGTCGGCCATGCGGCGCAGGGATGAAGAGATTGCCGGCCGGATACAAAGTTGGCTGAAATCCTCGGTTGCTGTGATCGGCTGTGGCCGCGAGACTAGCAGACGTGCGTGCGCGGACGCAAAGGACTCTGACGGGGAATGTGCGCGGCCTGAGTTGTGTGTTGCGGGGGGCGTTGAGTTTCGCGCGGGGTGTTTTTTAAGTAGCGGGCTGCTGTCTGTCGTTACTGCGCGGCAGCAGACGGCGCAGCAGGCGGCTCAGTTGGTCGGAGTCGTCGGGGTAGGTGATCCAGTCGTTGCCAGCTACGTTTACGTCCGTGCCTTCTACGTCCTTGCCATAGGTTTCGGGTCTGATGACGAGTGGCGTCGCCCCGTCCAACGCCGCGTGCTCGCGCACCGTGCGCCCGACGCGCAACGCCTCGTCAACGGATTTGCTCACCAGATTCACCAGAATCAGGTGCGCGAATAAACCTCCGCTCTCGGCACGGTCGAGCGCATCCTCTTCGTCAATCGCAAGCCGCACCTTGTAACCTTCGCGTTTCAGGTTCTGGCGCAGGACGACGCGCGTCTCGTCGTCCTCTTCGATCAGAAAAATAATCGGCCGTCCCTCTTCGCCCCGACTCATAAACCAACACCCCTTTTCGTCCCGCCCGGCCTGATAACGGGGAACACCACCCGCACCGCGCGCCGCGAATTCACTTGTACAGTTGATCGAACTCTGTCTTGACCGTCTGATAGCACTCGCACGCCTGCTGTTCCAGCCCGGCGCGGTCGAGGATGCGGAAGTCGCCCCGGTCGTAGTCCACCAGGCCGGCCTGCTGCAACTGTTTCGCCACCTCGCTCACACCGGCGCGGCGTATGCCGAGCATGTTCGCCATGAACTCGTGCGTGATGTAGAACTCGTCGCGGCCCAGACGGTCGTGATACATGAGCAGCCAACGCGCGAGCCGGCGTTCTATGTTGTGGCGAATGACGCACAGCACGGAGACGGATATTTGCATCATCATGGCGTGCGTCAGATGCAGGAGGTGTTGCTGCAACACGCCGCCCTGTTGGAACGCCGCCCGCAGCTTGTCCGGCCTGAGCCGGAGCGCGTCGCCCGCGCCCTGCACCGTCGCCACTTTCGTAGCCTGGTTCGCGCCCAGGATCACTTCCAATCCCGCCAGTCCTTCGCTGCCCACCAGCCCAACCTCTGCACCGCTCCCATCCGCCAACTCGGCGAGGAAAGAGATGATGGCCGTGGTCGGGAAATAGACGTAAGGGAACGGGTCGGGTGGCTCGTAGAGGATGAGGCCTAAGTCGAGCGTGACCGGCTCAAGATCAGCGGCGAGCAGGTCATACTCCGCAGGCGGCAGGGCATCGAGCAGTCTGTTCTGACTGGCGGTTTGTGTCATAAGCATTAAAGGAGATTAAAAACAGTATACAGCATGCTGTCTCGGCTTCTGTCCTTTATCGCACAGTGCGCGGCGCAGCGCGAGTGTACGGCGGGCACGTTAGTGCTATACTGCATCCGTAAATCTAAACCGCATCTGCGCTTTAGCGAACTTACCTTTCGTCATCAGGCGCGGCGGACATTAACCGCCAACTCCTTTTGCCGTCTGCCAAACAGCACGCTAAGACCGGCAGGGAGCAGCGCGATGGCCGCACTACCTAACAGTTGTAATCTGCACGAAAACCACATTCTGCGGATGCTTTCGGCGGACGAGTACAGACGCCTGCGCCTGCACATGGAGCCGGTCGCGCTCCCGCGCGGCGAAATCCTGTCGCAGCCCGACGAAACGATCCGTTACGTCTATTTCCCGCACCGCGCCACCATCTCGGTCGTCGCCGTCATGCAGGACGGCGCAGAGGTCGAGGCGGGCATCATCGGCGGCGAAGGGATGAGCGGGCTGCCCATCGTGCTGGGGATGGAGAGCGTGCCGCTGCTGACGATGGTGCAAATTCCGGGCGACGGCACACGAATGCGCGCGGATGTGCTGCGGGCCGAGTCCGAACGGGGCGGGCAACTGCATCACCTTATCTTACGCTACGCGCAGGCGTTTTTCGTCCAGACCGCGATGACCGCCGCCTGCAACCGGCTGCACCGGCTGGACGAGCGGCTGTCACGCTGGCTGCTGATGTGTCAGGACAGGACGAAGTCGGCCGAGCTTGAGCTTACGCACGAGTTTATGGCCGTGATGCTCGGCGTGCGCCGGGCGGGCGTAACCGAGGCGCTCGGCAGCTTGCAGCGCGCCGGTCTGCTCACCATGATGCGCGGGCAGATCACGATCCTCAATCGCGCTGGCTTGGAAGAGTCCGCGTGCGAGTGCTACGGCGTCATCACGCGGGAGTTCGCGCGGCTGGGCGACGCCCCTCCGCCCCGCCGGGCTGAACCTCTCTTAGTCCCTGTGCGCCAACCCTCATTTTCCGGCAACTGAAACCGAGCGCCCCACGCCCTGCCCGCCATTTACGCACACAACTCTCTTGACTTGCCTTAGGTCAAAAGCGTAGCTTTTTCTAGCGAGCAAAATTCCCCCGATCCCGTTTAGCGCGCCCCGACGCCCGCGCCCGCAAGTTCCGCCCGCCCCTGCCCTGACGCGCGGGGCTGGCTGCGCCACGCGGTCTGCAAAGGGAAAAAGTATGAATGAAGAACAGGCGGCGCAGCCCGCCGCGTTCCTGCGCGACAGCGACCAGACTCTACAGACCATCATTCAGGCGTCGCCGCTCGCCATCATCGCGCTCGACACGGAAGGTCTCATTACGCTGTGGAACTCTGCGGCCGAACGCATCTACGGCTGGCGCGAGGAGGAAGTGCTAGGTCGCCCGCTGCCGACCGTCCCGATGGCGCAGCGTGAAGAGTTGCAGCGCAATCACCGGGCGGCCGTGGCGGGCCGCAATTTCGTCAACCTCGAAGTCCAGCGCCAGCGCAAGGACGGCACGCTCATCGACGTGGCCATCTCGACCGCGGCGCTCAAAGATGCCGACGGGCGGCCGAGCGGTGTGCTGGCGCTCATCGCCGACGTGACGGAGCGCAAGCGCGCCGAAGCCCAACAGTTTCAGTTGGCCGCGATTGTCGAAGGCTCGGACGACGCGATCATCAGTAAGGACTTGAACGGCACGATCCTCAGTTGGAACTCGGCCGCCGAGCGTCTCTACGGCTACACGGCGGCCGAAGCCATCGGGCAGCCGGTGACGATGGTCATCCCGCCCGACCGGCCCGACGAAGAAACGCGCATCCTCGAACGGATCAAACGCGGCGAACGCGTGGCGCATTACGAGACGGTGCGGCTGCGCAAAGACGGCGTGCGGATCGACGTGTCCCTCACCGTCTCGCCGTTGAAAGACGCGACCGGGCAGGTCATCGGCGCATCCAAGATCGCGCGCGACATTACCGAGCGCAAACGCAGCGAAAGGGCGCTCCGGCGCAGCGAGGAGCGCAATCAGGCGCTCTTAAACGCCATCCCCGATCTCATCTTCCGCCTTGGCCGCGATGGTCGTTTTCTGGACGTACACGCGGCGCACGCCGATGCTCTGTTCATGCCGCCCGCCGAGTTCATCGGGCAGCACGTCGCCGAGGTGCTGCCGGCGGACGTGGCCGCAGAGGCGCTCCGCTACGTCGAGCGCGCGGCCGTGAGCGGCGAGCTACAGGTTTTCGAGTATGCGTTCAAGCAGGCCGGCGAGACGCGCAACTATGAAGCGCGCGTTGTGGCGAGCGGCGACGAGGAGGTGATCGTCATCGTGCGCGACGTGACGCGGCGCAAGCGCGCCGAAGCAAACGAGCGTTTTCTGGCCGACGCGACCGCCAGCCTCGTCTCTTCGCTCGACTACGCGCTGACGCTTGAGCGCGTCGCGCGCCTGTCCGTGCCCGACTTAGCCGACTACTGTCTGGTGGACATAACGGACGAGGACACGGGCACGATAGAGCGCGCCGCCGTAGCGCACAGCGACCCGCAGAAGGCCGCAGCGTGGCGCGCAATGCAGCGCCGTTGGCCGCTCGACCCGGCCGCCGATTACACGATCCCGAAAGTCCTGCGCACAGGTCAGCCCCTGCTCTACCCGGCCCTGACCGAAGCGAACCTGCGCGCCGTCCTGAGCAACGAAGAACAGGTCGCCACCCTGCTCTCGTTTGGCATCGTATCCTCTATGATCGTGCCGCTCACGGCGCGCGGGCGCACGTTCGGGACGCTCTCGTTTCTGAGCGCCGAGTCCGAGCGGCAGTACGGCGCGGCCGACTTGGCCGTTGCCGAAGAACTCGCGCGCCGCGCCGCGCTCGCCATTGACAACGCGCGGCTCTACCAGCGCGCGCAGGAGGCGAATCGCGCCAAAGACGAATTTCTCGCCACGCTCTCACACGAACTGCGCACGCCCCTGACGCCCGTTATCGGTTGGGTACACATGCTGAGCGGCGGGCGCATGACGGACGAAGACATCAAGCGCGGGCTGGGCGTGATTGACAAGAACTCGCAATCGCTCGCGCGCCTCATCAACGATCTGCTCGACATGTCCGCGATCCTGAACGGCAAGATGCGGATCGACCATCTGCCCGTGACGATTGACAGCGTCGTGCAGGAAGCGGTCGAGACCGTGCGCCCGGAAGCGACGCGGCGCGGCATAGAGATCGCGTTTGAGTCCTGTGCAAATACGACGGGGCAGGCCGTCGTCTCCGGCGACCGCACGCGGCTTGGTCAGGTCTGTTGGAATCTACTCAGCAACGCCGTCAAATTCTCCGACGAAGGCGGGCGCGTCAGCGTCCATTGCGCGGCGGATGAGCGCGAGGTGCGGATCACGGTCGCGGACGAAGGCATCGGTATCGCGCCGGAATTTCTGCCGCACGTCTTCGAGCGTTTCCGCCAGGCCGACATGTCCACGACGAAGTCGCACGGCGGCCTCGGCATCGGGCTTGCGCTCGTCAAGAGTTTCGTCGAGGCGCACGCCGGCACGGTGACGGTCGAGAGCGCAGGCACAGGGCAGGGCAGCCGCTTCATCGTCTGCCTGCCGCGTCTGCACCTGTCAACACCTGCGCCCGCCATGAATGCCACCAGCACCAGCCACGCCACGAGCGCAACCGGCGCAGCGGCCACGAACGCCCGCCCCGCCGCTGCCGCCGCCGCGTCGCCGCCCGCGCGGCCGCCGCGCATGCTTCTGGTCGAAGATGCGGACGACACGCTTGAGCTTTTGCGCCGCACCTTCACGACGCGCGGCTACTGCGTGACGGCGTGCAGTTCCGCCACCGAAGCACAAAAGGTTGCCGCCCGCGAGCACTTTGATATAATCGTCTCCGACATCGGCTTACCACACATTGACGGCTACGAGTTGCTGGAACGGCTGCGTGCGGAGCAGCCCGCTTTGCGTACCGTACCCGCCGTGGCCCTGACCGGCTATGCCACCCCGCAAGACATTGCGCGGGCCCGCGCCGCAGGCTTTGCCACCCACCTCGCCAAGCCGATTGATCCGACCGCGCTCGCGCGCGTGGTCGCGCAGTTGTTGACACCGAGCGCCGCCCGCACAGACGACGCGTGACCGTTTGCTACGGTCGCCACGCGCTGGCTTGCCACCCCGACGCTTTTTGCGGCCACATTTGTTCGTTGCCGTTGCCGTTCGTTGCTGCCCCGCAGAAGGAGAAGTGTTGATGTCCGCCGCCTCAACGCCCGCCCCAGCCGCTAACCGCGCGCCCCGTGCCGCCGGTCACTATGCCTTCGGACAGACGCCGGGCCAGTCCGGCAGCATGCCCTACGCCACTGGCAACGAGCCTGTGGCGCTCGATAAACCCCGCGCGCTCGTCGTGGACGACGCGCCGGACGTGAGCGAGATGATCGCGCTGCTCTTAAAGTACGCCGGCTACGACGTGGTGACGGTCTATTCCGGCATGCAGGCGCTCGATGCCGCGCGCCAGCAACAGTTCGACGCGCTCATCTCCGACATCGGCATGCCCGGCATGAACGGCTACGAGTTGGCCGAACATGTGCGCGCGCTGCCCGGTTACGAACGCGTGCCGATGATCGCCGTCACGGGCTTTACGATGTACGACGACCGCGACCGCGCGTTGGCTTCCGGCTTCAACGCCTTTCTCACGAAACCGATCAGCCCCAACGACCTCATCAGCCTGCTCGCAGGCTTACGCAGTTGAGCCGGCCCGCCGCGCCTTCAAAGGCGGCCCGGCTCGTTTAAGCTCCACCTCACGGGCAGCAAACCATGCAGGGCACAGGCGTACCAGACAAGATTCTCGTCGTCAACGACACGCCCGACCAGTTGGCGCTCGCGGCGGCCGTGCTGCGCCAAGCTGGCTATCGCGTCATCGAAGCGGCGGACGGGCGCGAGGCTTTGACGCTCGCGCGCCGCGAACGCCCCGCGCTCATCGTCAGCGACGTGGTCATGCCCTACGGCGACGGCATCGAGTTGTGCCGGGCGGTGCGCGCCGACAAACAACTGGCCGGCACGCCCATCCTGCTCCTGAGCGCGCAGCGCAAGGACGCCGCCAGCGTGGTCGAAGGTTTAGCCGCCGGCTGCGACGATTACCTCGAAGCGCCTTATCAACCGCTCCGGCTCGTGGCGCAGGTCGCGCGCCTGCTGGAACGCGCGCGCGTCGAAGCCCACTACCGCGATCTGGTCGAACAGACCACCGACATCATCTACACGCACGACCTCGAAGGCCACCTGACCAGCATCAACGCCGCCGGCCTCGTCTTCACCGGCCGCAAGCAGGATGAGTTGCTCGGCCGCGCCGTGACGGAAGTCTTCGGGCTGACGGACGGGGCGCAGTTGCAGTCGGCCGTGCGGCGGCTGCGGAGCGAAGGCGCGGGGCGCGAGCAGGCGCTGGGGACGAACGCGAGCGGCGAAGCCCGCTGGTTGGAGTTCAATCAATCGCTCATCTGCGATCACACGGGTGCGCCGACGGGCGTGCGCGGCATCGCGCGCGACATCACCGAGCAGCGCCGCGCCGAAGAAGCCCTGCGCCGCAGCGAGGAACGCTCGCGCGCCATCATCGAAAACGCGCACGACGTGATCTACACGCTCGACCTCGACGGGCACTACACCTCGCTCAATCGCGCGGGCGAACAACTGACCGGTTACCAGAGCGCCGAGATCGTGCGCCTCAGTTGGCGCGAACTGGTTGCGCCGGAATACGTCGCGCTCGTCGAAGAGATGATGGCGCGCAAACTCGCGGGCGCAGAGGTGATCACGTTCTACGAGTTGGAGATCATCACGCGCGAGGGTCGGCGCGTGCCCGTCGAAGTCAGCACGCAACTGATCCACGAAAACGACCGCGCGGCCGGCATTCTCGGCATCGCGCGCGACATCACGGAGCGCCGCCGCGCCGACGAAGAACGACGCACGATGATCCGCCAGCAGGCCGAACTTGAGAAGATGCGCAGCCTCGGCCAACTCTCGGCCGGCGTGGCGCACAACTTCAACAACGTGCTGGCCGCCATCCTCGGCCGCACGCAACTCCTGCTGCGCACGGCGACCGACGAGCGCCAGCGCCGCAGTCTGCAAGTCATCGAAACCGCCGCGCTCGACGCCGCCGAGATCGTCCGCCGCATCCAGACCTTCGCCCGCAGCGCGCCCGCCGCGCCGTTCCAGCCCGTCTCGCTCGCCCAACTCGTCACGGACGCCATTCAGTTGACGCGCACACGCTGGGAAGACGACGCGCGCACGCACGGCCTCAACTATGACGTGCGTTTTACCTCCGACTGCGTCGGCGCAGACACTGTCTCCGCCAGTCCGTCGGAGTTGCGCGAGGTCTTCGTCAACCTGATCTTAAACGCGCTGGAAGCGATGCCGGCGGGCGGACGCGTCGAGTGTCGCGCGCGGCGCGAGGGGGAGCGGCTCGTCGTCGAGGTGGCGGATACGGGCGCGGGCATCGCGCCGGCTTCGCGTGCGCGCATCTTCGAGCCGTTCTTCACGACCAAGGGGCCGCAAGGCTCAGGCTTAGGCTTGGCCGTCAGCTACGGCATCGTCAAACGGCATGGCGGCGAGATCGAAGTAACGAGCGAGGACGGCGCGGGCGCAACCTTCACGCTGCGCTTCCCCGCGCATCGCGCTGCCGGGCAGGCGGGCGATGGGCGGGCCGTCGCCGCCCTGCCACGCGCGCGCGTGCTCGTCGTGGACGACGACGCGCAGGTGCGCGACGTGCTGCGCGAGATGCTGGAAACCTTAGGGCAGCGCGTCACGTCCGTAGACGGCGCGGTCGCGGCCCGCGCGGCGCTCTCGGCCGGGCAGTTCGATCTGCTCATCACGGACTTCGCCATGCCCGCGACCGACGGGCTGACGCTTGCGGCCGAAGCGCGCACGCTCGCGCCCCGCCTGCGCGTCGCGCTCGCCACCGGCTACGGCGAATCCGGCGTGGCCGAATCGCTCACGAGCGGACTCGTACAGGCGATCATCAGCAAGCCCTTCCAACTCGGCGAAGTCGAAACGGCGCTGCGCAAACTGCTGTTAGTGGCCTGAAAGCGGGGCTATGGTGTCGCTAGAATTTCTGCGGGTGCTTTTCTGCCACGCGGGGGGCGATTGAAATCTCGGTCGAAGCTTACGATCATGAGGTTGTATTTCTCCACGACTGCGTATTGATGAGCGTCGTCAAAATCGAGACTATATCGGCGCATTGTGTCAATTACTGTTTGCGTCTCTTCAGGTGAAACGGAGACTAGCTCGACAGCACCATCAATGAACAAATCCCGCGCAAAATCGAGCAGCGCGGCTGCCGGATTGAGCCGCATTAGCACCACACAGATGGAATGAAAGGCGAAGTCGGTGAGATAAAGTTCGCTTGCCGGGATGCGGTTGAGGAAGCCGCCGACTTCAGCAGCCTGCGCTTGCTCTGGCAGGCACTCAAGCCAGACGTTGGTATCCACCAGATACATCAATCACCCCGTCAGTCCAGCGCCTTCTGTTGTAACTCAAGCGCAATGTACTGATCGCGGTATTCACTGAGCGCCCCCGCCCATGTTTGGCGCAACGTTCGCGTAGCCTGCTGCTGGCGTTTTTCCAGTAAAGATTCCACGAAGTCTCTGACCTCCGCTTGGGCAGCCGGAGGTAGTTCCCTCACTAAATCTTCGAGTGGTTTTGATGCCCTGCTCATGGTGACCTGCAGCCCTGAAGGACTGTATCTGCAAGACAGGTTTACCGCTAATGATACGCGTTTGCACGAAACTTGGCGGTCGTTATGCATTGCAGCAGCTTGCCTCTTTTTCAACCTGCGCCTTCGTGTTATTTTGTGGGCGTAACTATCTGACAAGTCATAAACAATAGACGCGAGACGTGCGGATGAGAGGGAGCAGTAGCCTGCATGGAGAACGTGAGTCAGACTGAAGCGATGACGGGGCGCGCCCTTGAAGGCGCGCGGCCGGCAACGTTGAGCCGGTTCGGCGCGCGCCACGTCTATCTGCTGGCGGGCGTGTGCCTCGTGGGGCTGGTCTTCTGGTGGCTGCAATTCTCGACGCCGGCCGTCTGCTGCGGCGACTTCGACGGCTACTATCACATCAAGTGGAGTCAGACGCTCTGGCAAGCCATGCGCTCGGGCCATTTCCCGCCGCGCTTTACGTGGTTGCCGCTGACGACCCTGAACCCGCGCGATTACGTCGATCACCATCTGCTCTTTCACATACTGCAAATTCCTTTCACGTTCTTTCACGACCTGCGCCTCGGCGCGAAAGTCTCGGCCGCCGTCTTCGGCACGCTCGCCGTCTGCTCGTGCTACTGGCTCATCTTTCGTTATCACATACGCTATCCGCTCGTCTGGCTCTTTGCGCTGTTGGCGTCGTCCGCGCCCTTTCTGTTTCGCATGAACATGACGAAGGCGATGAGCGTCTCGGTGGTGCTCTTGGTCGTCGGCATCCATCTGCTCTTTCAGCGCAAGTACGTCTGGCTGCTGCCGCTCGCCTTCGTCTTCACAGAGACTTACGACATGTTCGTGCTCTTAGGCGTGGCGGTCGGCATCTGGCTCGTGGTCGAAGCGTGGAGCGAGCGACGCATCGCTTGGTGGCCGAGCGCGAAATTGATCGTCTTGCTGGCGGCGGGCGTGGTGCTCGGCCTCGTCCTGAACCCTTACTTCCCGCACAACATCAGGCTGCTCTACGAGCATGCGCTGATGAAGGTCACGAACTCCGGCTTCAAGGTCGCGGTCGGCAACGAATGGTATCCGTATGAGAGTTGGGATTTCTTCCGCAACTGTCTGGTCGCCTTCGCCGCCATGTTCGTCGGCTACATCACCTTCTCTTGGGAGGATCGCCGCCGCGCCGCGCGCCCGCTCTTTTTTCTCATCTTCTCGACCGTCCTGCTCATCGTCAACGCGCGTTGGCGGCGCTTCGCCGAATACTGGCCGCCCTTCGCCGTGCTCTTTGCCGCCTTCGCCGTGCAAGCCGCGCTCGACCGCGCCCGCACAAGCTACAGCGGTCTGCCCGCCGACGTGCAGGACGAACTGCAACCTTATCTAGACACGCACGAGCCGCAGGCAGATGTCGCCGTCGCCCGCCGCCGCGAAGACTTAGGGCTGATCGCCGCGACGGTTGCCGCGCTCGCGCTCGCCACTTCGATGGTCTTCAACATCTACGGCGAGACGCGCGAGATCAGAGAGAGCGCCCCGCCGGAAGCCTATCGCGGCGCGAGCGAATGGCTGCGCGCCAACGTGCCCGCCGGCCAAATCGTCTTCAACACCGACTGGGACGACTTCCCCAAACTGTTCTACTACGACCCGACGCACGCCTACGTCTCAGGTCTTGACCCGACCTATCTCTACGACGCGAACCCGCAACTCTCGCAACTCTACGAGCAGATCACGCTCGGCAAGGAGCGCGACCCCGGCCCCGTGATCCGCGACCGCTTCGGCGCGCGCTACGTCTTCACCGACAACGAGGACGTACACGACGCCTTCTACGACGCGGCGATGGACAGCGGTTGGTTTGAGGAGGTCTACAGCGACGACGATTGCACCATCCTCCACATCCGCGACGAGAAGGGGCCGCCCCCCCCCGACGCAGATGAAGGGAACACGCCGGACAATCAGGACTCTAATGACAATGAAGACGCGCCCGGCGACAACGAGACGCTCGACATGCGCCCGCGCGCCACAAGGGGAATCGCATGAAGAGTGCAGGTGAGGCGAGAAGGCGCTTGGCTCAGATCGGACAGGCGACGATAGTGGCGCTCTGTTGCGCGCTCGCTTTCGCGGGCTGCAACCGTGCGGTGAACAAGCAGGCGAGCCGGCCGCTCAGCGAGTTTGAGCGCGACATGGTCACGGTGCAGAACGGTGGCTTCGCGCACGTCTATGTCTTCTCGCGCAAAGACGGACAGACTTGGCCGGGCGAAGATAAAGTCTTCCTCAAGCAGCACCCGCCCGACGACGTAAACTCGATGTGGCTTTTAACGGACGGCGAGCGCCGCGTCATCCTCGGCACGAACACCGATTTCACGCCCGAAAACCTCAGCGCACTCGCCAAGCGGTTCACGATTGAAGACTACACGAACTGGCGCGTGCCGAAATAAGCCGCGCTGCCGCCGCTCATGGCTGACACCGGCCGCAACCGACTGCCCGACGGCCGCTATCGCGGCCGGCTCGCACCTTCCCCGACCGGCCTCCTGCACCTCGGCCACGCCCGCACCTTCTGGACAGCTTACGAGCGTGCGCGCGCACACAACGGCACGCTCATCCTGCGCAATGAAGACCTAGACCCGCAACGCACGCAGACCCGTTTCGTCAACGCGATGTTGGAGGATTTGCGCTGGCTCGGTTTGACGTGGCAGGAAGGGCCGGACGTGGGCGGCCCCTGCGCGCCATACGCGCAGAGCGCGCGGCGCACACACTATCTCAACGCGTGGCGGGCGCTGGTCTTTGGCGGGCTGATCTACCCTTGTAGCTGCTCGCGCAGAGACCTCGCGCGCAGCGCGCAAGCGCCGCACGAGGCCGCGCCGGGCGCGCCTGACGACGAGCCGCTCTATCCCGGCACTTGCCGCCCGCCCGCAGGCAGTCACCCGCCGCACACCGCCGCGCCGCACGGCGTCAACTGGCGCTTCCGCGTGCCCGACGGCGAAACGATCTCATTCGACGATCAGCGTCAGGGCACGCAAACGTTCGTTGCCGGGCGCGACTTCGGTGACTTTCTCGTGTGGCGGCGCGACGATGTGCCCGCCTATCAACTCGCCTGTGTGGTGGACGACCACGCGATGCGCGTCACCGAAGTCGTCCGCGGGTGCGACCTCTTGAAGTCCACCGCGCGGCAACTGCTCATCATGCGCGCGCTTCAGTTTGCGCCGCCGGCTTATTACCACTGCGATCTTTTGACGGACGCGCAAGGGCAACGCTTAGCCAAACGCCACGACGCCCTGAGCCTGCGTGCGTTGCGCGCGCAGGGTGTGACGCCGGAACAACTGCGCGCAAAGTTTGCCGCGCCGCCGCCAAACTGAACGAAGCACGCAAAGCGCCACCCTTGTTAACGCGACGTTTGGAGAGACGAGCGCGACGGGGTGCGAATAAAAACTGCCGCCCGCGCGATCATGATCGCGCGGGCGGCAGTTTTTGCTTAACGGCCCGTTTGCTTCGCGCGGGCGTTTACTTCGTCGGGGCGGCGGCGTTCTTGGCGAAGTCGCCGGACTTGATGATGGTGATCTTGGCCGGGTCAATGTACTTGCGCATGGCGGCGTTGATCTGTTCGGGCGTGAGCGCCTTGATGCGGGCTTCAAGGTCTGCGTCCCATTGCAGCGTGCGACCGAGGAACAGGTAGTTGTTCAAGCGGCCGGCCAACTCGTTGTCCTGCGCGCGGCTGACCTGCCGCGATTGCAGGTAGCCGCTCTTGGCGGCTTCCACCTCTTCAGGCGTGAAACCATCCTTGAGCA
>DASVQA010000189.1:0-21650 GCA_036389375.1 Pyrinomonadaceae bacterium
GGCCGGCTGCGTGCGGGCGATGCGGCGGGCGGCGTCGCGGAGTTCAAAGAGGCGCTGGCGCTCGTGCCGGCCGATATGTCGGACAAGTTCTTCTTCGAGGTCGTCTCGCAGTTTCCGGCGAACCTGTTCCTGCGCGGGCAGCATGAAGCGGCGGGCGAGATCGCGCGGCTCATCGAAGCGAAAGTGCAGACTAACCCGCAACGCCTGCTCGCGCTCGCCTCCTTTTATCTGAACGTCGAGCAGCCGGACGAGGCGGCGCGCTTGGCGACAACCGCGCGCACGCTCGCGCCCGAACTGGCGGCGGTGCATCAGGCGCTCGGCGGCGCTTACAGACTCTCGCTGCGGCTGGACGAGGCGACCGCCGAATATAAACGCGCGCTCGAACTCGATCCGAAGTCGGCGCTCTCGCGGCGCACCTTGGCCGATCTGCTGCGCGCCAGTGGTAAGCCTGAAGACGCGCTCGCGCTCTACCGCGAGCAGTTGACGAATGAGCCTAACGACAGGCTCGCGCAGGCGGGCGTTGTGCTGTCGCTGCTCGACGCGCAGAAGCGTGAGGAGGCGGAGCGCGAGTTAGCGGCGGCCTTGAAAGACGAGCCGCGCAACCTGCCGCTCTTAGTCGGCGCGGCTTACTGGTTCGCGGCGCATGACGATGCGGCGCGTGCAGTTGAACTAGCGGGGCGCGCCGTCGAGATCGAGCCGCGTTACACGTGGGCGCAGATTGCGCTGGCGCGTGCGCTCATTGCCGGACGGCGCGCGCCCGACGCCGAACGTGCGCTCCGGTTCGCACGCGAGTACGGGCGCTTCCCCACGCTCGATTACGAACTCGCCAACGCGCTCGCCGCGAGCGGTCTCTACGAAGAGGCGGCCGAAGAACTGGCGCACACTTTCACGCTCAAAGACGGTCAACTCGAAACACGGCTCGCGGGGCGTGTGCCCGTGCGCGCGGACAACTTTCCAGAGTTGCTCGCGCCCGAACGACGCGCCAGCATCTTTCAGGCGACGGCCGCCGACACGGACGCAAACGCGCGCAATCTAAAAGGGCTGCTCGCGCTCTATCTGGCGCTCAACGCGGGCAGCGCCGACGACGCGGCGCTCGCAAATGCGGCGCGCGATTTCACGGCCGGCGACGATTCCCTGCGCGCCTTTCGCCAACTCTACGCGGCTGATCGGCTGGCGCGGCGCGGCGTCGCTTTGAGCACGGCGCGCGAACTCGCGGAAGCCGCGAAGGGCGGCGTCGAAGCGGCGGCCAACACGCCCGTTGCGTCCGTCGCAGTGGCGGCCGACGAACTGCGCCCCATTCGTGCGCGCGCCATCAACGCGGGTGGCACGCCCGACTTTCCCATCGCCTCGCACGACACGCTCCTCAAACTCATGCGCGGCCGCACCGAAGAGTTGATCGGCTGGGCGCTCTATGAAGAGGGCAAGGCAGGCGAGGCGGTGCAGGCGCTCCGGCGCGCAGTCAGCGTGCTGCCGCCTGAGAGTCTCTACTGGCGCAACGCGCAATGGCGACTCGGCACGGCGCTCGCCGCGAACGGGCAGACGCAGGAGGCGCTTAACGCCTACGTCAAGGGCTACGACCGGCTCGTGCCCGACCCCGCGCGCCGCGCCGTCATCGAAGCACTCTACACGAAGGTCAAAGGCTCAACCGACGGTCTCGACGCCCTCATCGGCCCCACACTCGTCGGCAACACTACGCCCGCTCCCGCAGCCACACCTACGGCCACGCCCGACGCCGCGACCACCACGCCCGCGCCTGCGCCGACAAACGAACCGCCGACCAGCGAAACGCCCGCGCCGTCGCCAACTGCGACCCCGCCGCCGGACGAGACGCCGACGCCCACGCCGGCGCAGAAGCCCGTCGAGCAGGTCATACCCGCGAGCGCTGCCCCGACGCCGACACCGCCCGAAGCCACGCAGACGCCCACGCCTGAGCCGGTCGCCACCCAGACACCTGCGCCCGTCACAGGCGCTTCGCCCACCGCACCGCAGCCGACAGCAGACGAGAAGTCGCCCGCGCCCATCGCACAGAAGAAGACCGAAGCGCAGCCTGCGCGGGCGCGGGCGCGCAGCACGCCGCGCTCGCCTAACTGTACTCTGACGCTGAGCGTCGAATCGCTGCTGCTGTCGAGCGGCGGGTCGAGCACGCTCACCGCGAGCCTCGCAGGCCAGACGCGCGGCGCGGACATCACAACCTCCACGCGCGACTGGGCCGACATCATCATCCTCCGCGCGCCGCAAGACGACGCCAACGCGCCGGCCCAGTACACCATCACCTCTACCAGCAAAAAGACCGGCACGTTTATCGCCGTCTTCAAATCGCCCTGCGGCACAAAAGAGGTCGCGGTCACGATCAAGTAGCCGACAGCGCAAGCCTAGACAGTTAAAAAAGGGCGCTTCACTTGCGCCGGGAACAACTCGCGTCCCGGCCGGCAATTGAAGCGCCCTTAAGCTTTCGTCTGAACTGCCTGCTGCCGACTATTCACGCTTGCGCGGCGAGGCGCGCAGCGATGGTCTGTTTGGGGAGTGCGCCAACGAGGCGATCAACGAGTTGACCGTGTTTGAAGATGAGCAGCGTGGGAATGCTGCGGACGGCGAACTGCGCGGCGGTGCGCGGATTCTCGTCCACGTTGAGTTTGGCGATGCGATAGCGGCCGGCCGATTCGGCGGCAAGCTGATCGAGCACGGGCGCGATCATGCGACACGGGCCGCACCATTCGGCCCAACAGTCAACCAGCACGGGCGTTGCGCCCGCTTCCGCCACCATGCTCGCAAACGTCGCGTCGGTGACGGTGACGGGTTGCCCCGCATTGGCTTGCTGCGCCTGCGCGCTTGCACCGAGCATCGCCCCGCACCGCCCACACACAGGCTGTTGCCGCTCGGCCGCCTGTTCGTCCACGCGATTCTGCGCGCCGCACCGCGCACACTTTACGATCGCCATAGCTCACGCCTGTTTGCGTTCGACTTGCTTGGTGATGATGCTGCGCCGCCGCGTGCGTATAGGCTTGCGCGCGTCGAGCAGGTTCTTGTTGCGGTGCTTCAGCCGCCAGTTGAGCGTCTCGTGATGCTTGAAGCCCAAGAGGCGAGCCGCGTGCGAGACCATGCCGTGCGCGTCGCGGAGCGCCAACTCGATCAACCGCTCCTCAAACTCCTGCACCTCATCCTTGAGCGAAAAACTGGCCCATGGATCGTTTAAGTCGGCTGTTGAAGTCTGGCGCAGCGCCACGACTTCAACAGCCGGCGCGTCAATCACGCTCCCGTCCGTTGCCGTCGCCGCCGTGCGTTCGATGAGCGCGCACAGACGCTGTACGTCGCCCGCGAGCGGCAGCCGGCCGAGGGTCTCAAGCGCGGCGGGCGTGAACTCGATGGACTTGCCGTGCCGCGCGTTGGCCTCAGCAATCAAACGCGTGATGGCCGGCGCGATCATCGCCGCTTCAACCAGATGGCGCGCGCACGCACGCATGCGCGCCGCGAGCGCCGGGTCTTGCGCGCGTTTCAGCAGTTCGTCGGCCGCGATGTACAACTCACGCAGTTCGCGCGGCGCAAGGTGTGCGGCCAACTCTTCCACGGTCGTTAAGGCCGCGCGCCCCGCGCCTTCAAGCTCGCCCGCCTGCTCCGCCACGTCGAAGGCGCGCGCCAATGTCGCGCGCGCCGCTTCGACCTGACCGGTGCGCGCAAGGGCCGCGCCGTGCGTCGTCAACGCTTCGGCCAAGAGGCCCTGTCGCCCGCCCTGTTCCAATATCCGCACAGCGTCGCGTGCCACCCGTTCGGCCTCGCTGCTGTGGCCTTCGGCGAGCAGAACGTGGGCGCGCGTGTCGTCCACCTGCGCGATGTGCGTGTCGTCCTGTAAGCAGGTGAACAGGCGGCGCGCATGGGCGAGGTGCGTATGCGCGTCGGCGTATTGCTGCCGGCGGAAGAGGAAGAAACCGAAGTTGTTCTCGTTGGCAGCGAGATAAGAAATATGGCCGCTCTGCTCTAAGTGGATGCTCGCGGCCGTATACTCGATGAAGGCCTGATCGGCGTAGTCAGCGCGCTGCTCGCCGGCACTCAGGAAATCGTAGACGACGGCCAATTCCATATGAAACTTGCCCTTGTTCGCCTCGCTGTGGATAGAGTCGAAGAGTGGGGCCGCTTCGAGCAGTGCGCGCAAAGCGTCGTTGTAGCGGGCCGAGGACGACTCGACGATGGCCAGCCGCTGCAAAGCCGTGGCACGTTGCGCGCAGTGCTCCTCGCTCAACTGCGTGAGCGCCGTGCGCAGCGTTGCACGGGCTTCGTCGTAAGCGCCTTCGCGCCAGTAGCAATAGGCCAGATCGGTCTGCGCTTCGGCGACCTTTTCAGGCAACTGCGCGGCCGCAAACAACTGGGCCGCGGCACTGATTAAATCCTTGGCCGTCTCCTGTGCGCCGGTCTGCCGTCGGGCGCTGCCAATGAAGCCGGTGAGCGTCCCGACGCGTAAGAGTGCCTCGCCTTGCGTGACTTCGTCCAGATGCCCGACCGGCGGGCGCTCGCCCAAAGGGGGCCACAAATCCCCGAGGACTGCGACGGCCGCCGCGTAGTCGCCCATCTCCTCGCGCTCCTTCGCGCGCTGGCAACGCTGGCGCACTTGTTCCGTGAGACTTAAAGCATGCTCATCAATTTGCGGGCGCACTTGCTCTGTTAAATTCATCAGGGGCTTACCTTTCTGCATTTTGCCGGTTAACTTGCAAGGCGCTCCGTCCTTGCCTATGATGCCAGTAGCACAGGGGACGCTAACTTATCCCGCCGCCTGGCGGCATACGGTTCTGTAGCGCCGCACGCCAGAAACATAACAGGAGAGATTATGAGACACTTTCGCGCTTTATGCTTAGCTGCCGCTTTGACCTTCACGTTCGCCAGCACCGCTTTGGCCGATGACGGCGTGATCCATGGTGGCATCGCACCGCCGCCGCCCCCGGCCCCACGAGTTGCAGAGACGGACGAGCCGATCTTGGAAGAACTGACCGTCGTTGCCCTCGACCTGATGCGCAGCTTGCTCACCCTATACTAGCACGCGCGCGCAAAGTCTGGTCGCGCAGTCGCCGCGCGCGGAGTCACGTGCGGCCGAGTCTCCGTCTATGCAGGCAACTGCGCGGCGCTAAAGCTTGTGGGGCGGCCAGGAAAGGGTGGCGCGTGACGGGGCAGCTTAACCGCTTTCCTGCGGGAAATCAACAGATTTCGCAGCCCCGGCACGTCGCCCTGCCGGCCTCGGCAGGGCTGCGGCGGCCCGAGCGCCAGCCGCGCCGTGCGTATTTTAACGCAAGCTTTGATCTAAAGACGGACTCGACACCATCTTCCATTTTTCCTCGCCCGCGGCCTCCGGCGCGGGACGCGTGGTCGTGTTCTCCGGTTTCGTAGTAAGATGCCGCCCGTCTTAGCTCGCAAAACCCAAACCCGACCGCTTGAGGACAAATGAATCCGTCGCACAAGCCGCCTCGTCGGCGCGCACTTACGTCGGCCGTGCGCCTCTTTATCTATCTCGCCTGCGCGGCCTCTATCGCCGCGCAGACGCGCACTCCTGCTGCTGCGGCCGCATCGGCTGCGCCCGACATCGCCTACACCGTCTCGATGCCTGAGCCGTACACGCATCTGCTTCAGGTCGAGTTGCGCCTGCGCACGGAAGGCGGCGGCACACGCGCGGGCAGCGCGCTCCCCGCGCAACTCGATCTGGTCATGCCCGTCTGGACGCCCGGCTCTTATCTGGTGCGCGAGTTCGAGCGCCACGTGCAGGACTTCGCGGCGACGGACGCGGCGGGCAAACAACTCGCGTGGCGCAAGGTTAACAAGGACACGTGGCGCGTGGAGACGAATGGGGCGGCGCGCGAGGTGCGGGCCACCTATCGCGTCTATGCCAACGAACTGACTGTCCGCACGAACGAACTGAACGATCAGCACGCCTTCTGGAACAATGCGGCGCTGCTAATGTACCCGGACGGGCATTTACGCGCGCCCGCCACGCTCCGCGTCGTGCCCTTCGGCAACTGGAAAGTGGCGACGGGCCTGCCCGAAGTGAAAGGGCAGCAGAACACTTTCCGCGCCGAAAACTTCGACATCCTCTACGACTCGCCCGTCGAAGTCAGCAACTTCCGCGTGCTCTCCTTTGAGGTGCGTAATGTGCCGCACCGCATCGTCATTGACGGCGAAGGCAACTACGACCCCGAACGCCTGCGCCGCGACGTGCAGCGCATCGTCGAAACCGCCGCCGCGTTGATGGGCGACGTGCCTTATCACGACTACACCTTCTTCTATCACTTGCGCGCGACGGGCGGGGGCGGACTTGAACATTTGAACTCGACCGCCATCATCGGCACGCGCTTTCTCTTTCGCAGCGAACCGGGCTACCGCGACTTTCTGGCCACGACCGCACACGAATTCTTCCACGCCTGGAACGTCAAACGCATCCGCCCGGATGCGCTCGGCCCCTTCGACTATACGAGCGAGAACTACACGCGCCTGCTCTGGGTGGCCGAAGGCATCACCAGCTATTACGAGAACATCATCCTGCGCCGCGCCGGCCTCATCTCCGATAAGGATTACCTGGACATGCTGGCGCGCGCCATACAGTCGCTGCAACGCACGCCGGGCCGCCGCGCGGTCAGCGTCGAAGAATCGAGCTTCGATGCGTGGATCAAGTATTACCGGCCGGACGAGAACTCGATCAATTCGACCGTCTCCTACTACGACAAGGGCGCGATCCTCGGCGCGCTCTTAGACCTCGAAATCCGTCGGCGCTCGAATAACGCCAAATCGCTCGACGACGTGCTGCGCTATCTCTACAACGAGTTCTATAAAAGGGAGCGCAACTACACGCCCGAAGATTTCCAACGCGCCAGTGAGCAGATGGCCGGCGGCAGTCTCGACGATTTCTTCCGCCGCTTCGTGCGCGGGCGTGAGGAGTTGGATTACAACACGGCGTTCAATGGCGCGGGGCTGCAACTGCTGACGACAGTTGTGCGCCCCGACGGGCGCACGCCCGACGCCAGAGCCTACTTCGGCGCGACCATCAGTCAGGTCGGCGACCGCCTCGTCGTCGCCAACGTGCCGGCGGACACGCCCGCCTACGAGCAGGGCATCAACGCCGGCGATCAGATCATCGCGCTCGACGGCGTCCGCACTGCCACGCTCGACTTCTTCAACCAGCGCCTTGCCGACCGGCGACCCGGCGACGAGATTCAACTGACCCTCTTCCGTCAGGACGACCTGCGCACCTTCCGCCTCAAACTCGGCGCACGCGTCGAAGAGAGCTACCGCATCGTGCCGCTCAAGAATCCGCCGCCCGATGCGGCGCGCATCTACGAGTCATGGCTCGGTGCGCCGCTGCCGAAGGGCAGCTAAGCCGCCCCGCTTGCAGACATGAATTTTGCCGGACAGGTAGCGATTGTGACCGGCGGCGCGTCGGGCATCGGGCGCGCGTGCGCGGTGGAGTTTGCGCGCGGCGGCGCGGGCGTCATCGTCGTGGACATCGCGGGCGAGGATGCGTTGAACGAGACGGCGCGGCTCGTGCGCGAGACGGGCGTGCGCTGCGTCACGTTCCACGCCGACGTGACCGACTTCGGCAAAGCCGAGCGCGTCGTCGCGGAGACGCGCGTGCGGCTTGGGCGCGTTGACATGCTCATTAATGCAGCGGGCACGAGCGACGATGCGCCCGTCTGGAAGATGACCGAGACACAGTGGGAGCGCGTCTTGAGCATCAACCTCAAGGGCACGTTTAACTACACGCGCGCCGTCGCGCCCGTGTTGCGCGCGCAACAGTCGGGCAAGATCGTCAACGTCGCGTCCATCGAGGCTGGGCGCGGGCGCTTCGGCATCTCGGCTTACGCGGCGTCGAAGGCGGGCGTCATTGCCTTCACGCGCACGACGGCAACGGAACTCGGCGCGGCCAACATCAACGTCAACGCCGTTGCGCCCGGTTTCATCCGCACGCCACTCGTCGAGCGTCTGCCGGATGAAGTTAAAGCGGAAGCGGCGCGGGCGTCCGTGTTTGGGCGCATCGGCGAACCTGAAGAGGTCGCAAACGTCGTCGCCTTTCTCTGCACGGACGCTGCGCGCTACGTGACCGGCGCAGTCATACGCGTGGACGGCGGGCAGCTTCTCTGAATCAAAATCTCCTTGCCAGCAACAGAGCACAGCGCCGTTGTTGACCCGTCTGCGCCGCGCGGGCAACTGCTGCGCGTGCTGGGCGTGGCGTTCGGGCTGGCGGTGATCGTGGGCGGCGTGATCGGCATGGGCATCCTGCGCACACCGGGCGAGGTCGCGGCGCGGTTGCCGGACGTGCGCCTATTCTTGGGCGTGTGGCTGCTCGGCGGACTCTACGCGCTGCTCGGCACTGTCTCTGTGGCCGAACTGAGCACGATGCTGCCGCGCTCAGGCGGCTTCTACGTCTTCGCGCGGCGCGCGCTCGGCGAGTATCCCGGCTTCGTGATCGGTTGGAGCGACTGGCTCTCGACGTGCGGCACGGTCGCCGCCATCGCGCTCGTCGTCGGCGAGTACGCGGGCGCGCTTGTGCCGCATCTCGCGGGGCGCAACGTGCAGGTCGCGCTGTGCGCGGTTCTAGTCTTCGCGCTCCTGCAATGGCGCGGCGTGCGTTGGGGCGCGCGCACGCAGGAGTTGACGAGCCTCGTCAAGACGCTCGCCTTCGCCGCGCTCATCGCGGCCTGCTTCATCATCGGCGGCCGGAGCGACACCGCGCCCGCCGGCGCGGTCGCCCCACCACTGGCGTCCGTCCCACACGGCCTTGCGCTCCTGCCCGCGCTGGTCTTGGCCCTACAGGGCGTCATTTACACTTACGACGGCTGGTACAACACGATCTACTTTGGCGAAGAGGTACGCGACAGCGCACGCAGCATCCCGCGCGCGATGCTCGGCGGCGTGCTGCTCGTCATCGCCGTCTATTTAGCGCTCAACGTGGCGCTCGTCTACGTGCTGCCGCTCGCGCAACTCGCGGGTGCGCCGCTCGCGGCCGGGACGCTCGCGGCTGCGGTGTTCGGCCCGCGTGGCGGCACGATCATCAGCGCGCTCGCCACCGTCTCGCTGCTGGCGGCCGTGAACGCTTACACCATGACCGCGCCGCGCATACTCTTCGCCATGAGCCGCGACGGGCTGTGCTGGCGGCGCGCGGGCGTCGTCAACGCGGGCGGCACGCCGACCGTCGCGCTCATGAGCAGCACGCTTGCTACCGCCGTGCTGATCGTCTATAGCGGCACGTTCGAGCGTGTGCTTGCCGCGCTCGCCTTCTTCTTCGTGACCAACTACGCGGTTGCATTCCTCTCAGTCTTCGTCCTACGCCGCCGCGCGCCTGAAGCCGCGCGCCCGTATCGCGCATGGGGTTATCCGTGGACGACGGGCGCGGCGCTCATCGGCTCAATCGCCTTTCTCGGCGGCGCGATCATGAGCGACACCGCCAACAGCTTGGCCGCGCTCCTGCTGTTAGCTATAAGCTACCCTGCGTTCGTGCTGCTCAAACGGAGCAAAACTCTGACCGGAGACAGACAAGGTTGAGCGCAGACTCATACAATTTCGACGCGCGCTTACCCTACGCCGAGACGCCGCCGGCCGCGTGGTACACAGACCCGCGCGTGCTGGCTGCGGAGCAGCAGCGTGTCTTTGCGCGCACGTGGCAACTTGTCGGGCGCGCGGCGGAGGTCGCTCGGCCGGGCCAGTATTTCACCGCGATGGTCGCGGATGAACCCTTAATCGTCGCGCGCGGTGCGGACGAACGTCTGCGCGCCTTCTCGAACGTCTGCCGGCATCGCGCGGGGCCGGTAGCCAACGGGTGCGGGCAGCGCAATAGTTTTCAGTGCGGCTATCATGGGTGGACTTACGCGCTCGACGGGCGGCTGACGGGCACGCCGGAGTTTGCAGGCGTAGAGAATTTCAATAAGGCGGAACATGCGCTGCCGCAGTTTAGCGTCGAGACGTGGGGCGCGCTTGTCTTCGTCAACCTTGATCCCGACGCTGCGCCGCTCGCCGCGACGCTCGCGGATATGCCAGCGCCTACGGATCAGCACGCGGATGCAGCCGCGCTGCAACTGGCGGCGCGCAAGGATTGGTATCTGGACTGCAACTGGAAGGTCTATGTGGACAACTACCTCGAAGGCTACCACATCCCTATCGTGCATCCGGCGCTCAACCGCGAACTCGACTACGCGCGCTATCGCACCGAAACCCGGCGGCTCTACTCTATTCAGCACGCGCCGCTCAAACGCGCGACCGCAACCCGTCTGCAAGCGGGCGCGGGCGCAACCGACGACGCCGCGCAATACTTCTGGGTCTTCCCCAACCTGATGCTCAACGTCTATGCCGACAACTATTCCACCAATCTGATCGTGCCTCTCGGCGCAGAGCGCACGTTGACCGTCTTCGAGTGGTATTTCCGCGCGCCTGAGAGCGCAGCTACAAAAGAGCGCGTGCGGCAGACAGTCGAGTTCAGCGACGAGATTCAACGCGAAGACATAAGCATCTGCGAAGCGGTGCAGAGGGGTTTGCGCTCGCGCACCTACACGCGCGGGCGCTACTCGGTCAAACGCGAAAACGGCGTCCACCATTTTCACGGCCTGCTCGCAGAGTTTTTAGCGCGAGACTAATACACGTGCCGTCGGTTAGAATCCTGCGGGCCCCGGACAGACAATGAGCGACACATACCAGCACATCCGCTGCAACATCGCAGACCGCGTGGCGCGCATCACGTTCGCGCGCCCGCCGCTCAACGTGCTGAACATTGCGATGATGCGCGAAACGGTCGCAGCGCTAGACGAATGCTCACGCACGCGCAATCTCGTCGCCGTCGTGTTCGACGCGGCGGACGACCTGCGGGCCTTTAGCGCGGGCGTCGCCGTTGAAGAACACGTCGCGGAGACGATCTACCAGATGCTCGAATCGTTCCACGACATCTTCCGTGCGCTCGAAGATTTGGCGCTGCCGACGCTCGCGGTCGTGGACGGCGCGGCGTTGGGCGGCGGCTGCGAGTTGGTCGCCGCGTGCGACATCGTCATCGCCAGCGAGCGGGCGCGCTTCGGGCAACCGGAGATTAAACTCGGCGTCTTCCCGCCGGTCGCGGCGGTGCTACTCCCGCGCGTCGTCGGCGAGAAACGCGCGCGCGAACTGATCCTGACCGGCGAGTTGATCGATGCGCCGGAAGCCCTGCGCCTCGGCCTCGCAAGCTACGTCGTGCCGCACGCGCAACTCGCGCAGCAGACTGAAGAGATATTGAGCCGGCTGCGTGAACTGTCCACGCCCGCGCTTGAATTTACGCGGCGCGCGCTCGACGTGGGGCGCGGCTGGTCGTTCAGGGAAGTGCTTGAGCGCGTCGAGAATCTTTATCTCAACGAGTTGATGAAGACGGAGGACGCGCAGGAAGGCGTGCGCGCCTTCATGGAGAAGCGCAAACCCGTCTGGCGCAATCGCTGAAGCAGCGGGCGCGGAGACACAAACGCGCGAGTGCTAACGTTAATGAAACACGCGTCCGCCACACGCTTCGCGGCCTGTCTCCGCGCGTTCCTGCTGTGCGCCTGCGCGCCCGGCGCACACGCGCAGACGCCAACGACGCCGACGCTCCCGCCACCCGTCGCCCAAGCCGCACCGGCCACAGATGATCTGGTCACGCGTGCGACTACGGCCGTCTGCGCCGAGCGCGAGCAAGACCCGCAAGGGAGCGCCGCGATTGACGAGATGCAGGCCCGCCCCTCGCTGCCGCTGTTGCACGCGGAGGTTGTGGCCGGCGCGGCGCGCGCCGAGCGCCTGCTGCCCGTTGCGCGCACACTCGCCGCCGACGCTCTGCGCGCGCTCGCGCGTGATGAACGCGTCGCTGACCAGACCTTAAACCCTGCGCTCGCCCGGCTCGCAGCCGTGCGCCACGTCAAGCCCGATGTTGAGTTGCGCGACAACGCTTCGGTCTTTTACCGCGACCCGCACACGATCCGCTTCGGCACACTCTTTCTCGCCGGTTTGCGCTCGGACGAAGCGATGGTCAGCGTGCTCGCGCACGAGTTGACGCACGTGGCGGACGGCCCGCGCTCATCGCTCGCGCCCTTGTTCCGGCGCTTGGGCGCACGCGCAGGCCGCGCCGCGCAGTTCCGCGTCGCCGGGCATCGCGGCGAAGAGTTGACGTGTGATCTGGTCGGCGTGTGGGCGGCGCGGGCTTACATCGCGCGCACGCCGTCGGTCGAAGCGTTTGCACGGCGCACCGCTCGCGCCGTCGAGCACAACTGCGTCACGCGCGACGAGACAGACCGCGCACATCTCTCCCCGCGCCGCACGATGCACGCCCTGCTCGCGCTCGACCCCGCGTTCGCGCGTGAAGTGACGGGCGAGGAAGGTGCGACGACGCTTGCGCCGCGCCGGCCCGCACGCGGTCGTCGCGCTGCCGCGCACGCAACGCCTCGTTGACAGTTCGGCGCGTGCCTTCCTATGATCCATCCGCCACACGACCACACGCCATGCAGCCACATAACAGACACGCGGGCGACGCTGCATGCTGAACGCGCAATGCTGAACCGTTTCTCCTTCATCCTGCATCGTTCATCATTCACCCTCTCGCTATGTCTGAGCGTCTGTCTCCTGCTCGGTGCGAGCGGCTGCCGGCAGATCGGCGAACGCCTGAGCGTACATCCGCGCGCGCTGCGCGACGTGCCGGCCACGCGGCTCGCCTTCCGGCTTGAGCCGGACATGGACGAGCGCACGCTGCCCGCGTCCATCACCGGCGACACACCGGAAGAACCGCTCGCCACCGTCAAACAGGATTTTGAGACGCGGCGCAAGGACGAGGCGCTGTTGCGCACCGTGCCGTCGCCCGACGGGCAGCGCGCGCTGGCGCTCTACGATCCGGGCGGGCTGCCTTCGGACGAGTTCAAACTCGATCTCTACGCCGCCGACGGGCGCTTCCTGCGCAACCTGCTGCCCGAAAATCTGTCGGGCGCGTTTCTCTCGACCGCCGCGTGGTCGCCCGACGGGCAGTGGATCGCTTTCATCGCGCGCCAGACCGAGAAGCCGCAGCCGACGCCCACGCCGCCCGACGCCTTGCCGCTACCTTCAGCCGCGCCCGCCGACAACACGAACGCGGCGGCAACGACGCCCACCGTCGCGCCGCTTTTGCCGCCCGTGCAGATGTTCTCGACCGAGCAGGTCTATCTCTGCGACCGCGACGGTTTCAATCTGCGCCCGCTCACGACGCGCGCCGGGCTGGTCTATTTCTCGCTCGCGTGGTCGCCGGACGGGCATGCGCTCGCCGCGCTCGCCTGCACCGAAGCCGAACTCGCCGCGCGCATCAACGAGAACAAATTGCTCGCCGGCCGGCCCCGCCTCATCGAACGCGACGGGCGCGAGCGGCTCCTCGATGATCGGCTGATGGATGCGCTGCCCGTCTGGTCGCCGGATGCGGCGAAGCTGGCGACGGCGAGCGATACAGACGTGCTCGTTTACGACGCGGCGGGCGATCCGCCGACCGGCGCGCTCATTGCCCTGCGTGACCCTTTGCTGCAAGCGTCCGCCAGTTTCGACGCGCGTAAACTGCCGACGGGCGGCGCGACCAATACGCCGCAGCAAACGCCGGCCGAAAGTGCGCCGCCGAGCGCGAGCGTGCCTCTATCATTCAACCCGATTGTGCGGCTCGAATGGCCGCAGCCCGAAATGCTGCTCGTCCAGACCGGCTTTGTGCGCGTCTATCAGAACAACGAAGAGGTGCGCCGCTATCTGCGCTGGCACGCGTTGCACCTCAGCCCGCAGGCGGCGGTGCTCAACTAAGCGTTGCGCGCCCGGCACGCAAGCACGCGGCAGCTTTCGCTGTTCACTCTCTAAGACAGGAGAATCCTCTGATGATCTATCAAAACGTCGCGGACATATTCGCTGCGAACGATGCGATCCGCAGTCGGCTGAGCGCGCGCGCCGCCGAGTTGAACGAAGCGCAGCAGAATTTTCGCCCGACCGCAGATGCTTGGTCGCCCGCAGAGATCGTCGAACATCTGGCGCTCATCGAAGGCCGGCTCACGAAATTATTCAGCATGATGCTGCACAAGCTGGAAAGCGCGGCGGCAGCCGAAGGAGGCACGACGCCGCGGCCGATGGAGCCTTTCTCGCTCGACGAGTTTGCCGCGCAGGCGCAGCAGAAGTTCAACGCACCGGAAGAGGTGCGCCCGAGCGGCGGCGTCAAACTGGCCGACGCGCTCGCGCAACTGCAAGCGTCGCGCGCTGCGCTCAACGCTCTGCGCCCGCGCGTCGAAGCCGTTGACGGCGCAGCCGCCGCCTATCAGCACCCCGCCTTTGGTGCGCTCAATCTCTATCAATGGCTCGCCTTCATCGGCGCACACGAACAACGTCATCTGCGCCAACTCGAACGGCTGCTGGCGCAGATGGACAGCGCAACTGACGGCACGGGAGCAGCCGCATGAAGGCAGCATGCAAACTGTTCGTCGTCCTCGCACTCGTCTTAACGACGCAGCCGCTTGTGCTGGTCGCAGGGCAGCCGGCTAAGCGCAGGGCCGCTCCGCCCGCGCGTGCGCTCGCGGCGCGCATCGAAGCCATCATGGCCCGGCCGGAATTTCGGCACGCGCTCTTTGGCATGGAGTTCTACGCGCTCGATACGGGCCGGGTGCTCTACGCGCTCAACGCCGACAAACTGTTCACGCCCGGCTCGACCACCAAGCTTTTGACCGAAGGCACGGCGCTCCAACTCTTCGGCGCAGACTATCGCTTTCACACGCGCCTCTATCGCACCGGCGCAATCAAATCGGACGGCACGCTCGACGGCGACCTCGTCCTCGTCGCGGGCGGCGACCCGAATCTATCCGCGCGCGTGCGCTCGGACGGCACGCTCGCCTTCGAGAACGAGGATCATTCCTACGACGCCGACCCGCACACGCGCGCCGTGCCCGGCGACCCGCTGCTCGTCGTGCGCCAGCTTGCGCGACAGGTCGCGGCGCAGCACGTCAAACGCATACGCGGGCGCGTCATCATCGATCACACACTCTTTCCCGAAGGCGAACGCGAGTTGGGCACGGGCGTCGTCATGTCGCCGATTATGGTCAACGACAATCTGGTTGACGTAACGCTCGGCCCCGGCGCGACGGTCGGCGCACCCGTCGTCTTCACGCAGTCGCCCGCGACCGCTTACGTCAATTTCGTCAATCAGGCAACGACGGGCGCACCCGACTCGAAACCGGCCATTCGTTGGCGCGACGACGTGACGAACGCGGACGGCTCGCACACCGTCACCATCGCGGGCAACTTTCCCTTGGGCACGCCGCCGATCCTTTATAGCTACGCCGTGCCTGTGCCGAGTCGGTTTGCGGAAGTGGTTTTCGTCGAGGCGCTCAAGGCGGAGGGCGTGCAGGTCGAGTTGAGCGCGCCGGATATGAAGCACGACTTCAAAGCGTTGGCTGCTGCCTATCAACCCGACCGGCTCGTGGCCGAACACACGTCGCTGCCATTCAAGGAAGAGGTGAAGGTGACGTTGAAGGTGAGCCAGAACCTGCACGCGAGCGTGACGCCAATGCTGCTGGCCGCGCTGCTTGCGCCGAACGACAGGACGCGCGATGGCTTCGACCTCGAACACGATTATCTGCAACGCGCCGGTCTCGATCTCACGGGCGCGCAACAGTCCGACGGCGCAGGCGGCGACGCGCATTTCACGCCCGCCTTTATGGTCAGCTTCCTCGCGCACATGGCGCAGCAGAAAAACTTCTCGGACTTCTACAACGCGCTGCCTATCTTGGGGCGCGACGGGACACTCTTCGACATTCAACCGGACACGCCCGCCGCCGGGCACGTCCACGCCAAGACCGGCACGTTCGGCACGGGCGACCGGCTGAACGGCCGCATACTCGTCACCGGCAAAGGGCTGGCCGGTTACATGACGACGGCGCGCGGCCAGCGCCTCGCCTTCGCCATCTACGTCAACAACGTCTCCGTCCCGCCGGAGAGCGCCGCCATCAAACGCATCGCCGGGCAAGCGCTCGGCGAAATTGCCGCCGCCGCTTACGAGGCCGCACAATAAACGGGCGCACCATCGCGCCCCGCCCATAACTGCAACTTGAGCGGCCGAACATCGTTGCCTCGATAACTTATGGCGCACAACGCGCCTAGCTTGCAGCCAGCCGGAGGTTTTACGCGCATGGCAAACCACACGACGAGCATACGTGTCGCCCTCTTACTCGCACACGCCTCTGTGTGTGCGTTGCTGCTGCTGAGCGTGACCGCTTCAGGGCAGACGCGCACAACTACTGCGCCGGCCGGTTCACGCTGCAACGCGGCGGCTGCCGAACCCATAACGTTCGTGCCCATGCCCGGTCATCCATTCAACCCCGCCGTGTCGAGCGACGGCTGCTGGGTCTTCGTGTCGGTGACGACCGGCAATCCGAAATCGGTTGACGGCGTGGCGCTCTTGAGCCGTGCGGCCGGGCAGTTGAAACTCAAACAGGTCTTCATGGTCGAAGGCGAGCCGACCGGGTCTGTGCTGACGCACGACGATAAACTGCTCATCGTGGCCGACGGCGATTACGTCGTCTTCATGGACACGGCGCGGATGATCAGCGGGCGCGGCGACCCGATGCTCGGCTACCTGAGCGACGGCGACTCGTCTGGCAGCGTCTATGTTAACGTCACGGCCGACGACCGCTTTCTCTTTGTCAGCGACGAGAACGCACAGACCATCACCGTCATCAATCTGCAAAAGGCGCGCGCCGAAGGCTTCAAGCCGAGCGCCATCGTCGGCAAAATTCCCGTCGGGTATGCGCCCATCGCACTCACCTTCTCGCCCGACGGGCGCTGGCTCTACACGACCAGCCAGATCGCGCCTGAGAGTTACCACTGGCCCGTCGAGTGCAAACCCGAAGGCGCAGACCCGGCGACCGCGAAGCCGCGCTATCCCAAAGGCGCGATCATCGTCGTGGACGTAGCGCGCGCCGAGACCGACCCTGCCAACTCCATCGTCGCGCGCGTGCCCGCCGGTTGTAGTCCCGTGCGCCTCGCCATCGCGCCCGACGGCGCGCGCGTCTACGTCACCGCGCGCAACAGCAACGCCCTGCTCGCCTTCGACACGACGAAGATGCAAGGCGAGCCGAGCGCGGCGCTCGTCGGCACAGTCCCGGTCGGCACGTCGCCCGTCGGCGTCGCCGTCGTCAATGGCGGACGGCAGATCATCGTGACGAACTCGAACCGCTTCGCCAGCAACCAGACGGCGCGGCAGACCCTCACCGTGATCGACGCCGCGCAGGTCGCCGCCGGTCAAGCCGCCATCCTCGGCCAGATCAAAGCCGGCTCCTTCCCGCGCCAGATCGGGCAATCGCCCGACGGCCGCACCCTCTTCGTCTCCAACTACAACTCAAGCGAACTCGAAGTGATCGACCTCACCCGCCTGCCCATCGAGCGCGCTGGGCAACATTAGTGCGCCAATGACCGCCGCCGCCCGCTTGAACAAAAGCGCGGCGTGAATGTTAGAATGCCATTAACTGCTACAGTTCCTGCCGCAACTCGGTGGCAATTTCTTGTCAACTTTTTTGCCCCTGTAGCTCAACGGTTAGAGCAGCAGACTCATAATCTGTTGGTTGTAGGTTCGAATCCTACCGGGGGCATTCATTTATAAGAATGAACAGCGTCGGGCGGCCAAGAGTGGCCGCCCCTTGCGACGTGTCTCTTGCTTTCTATCGCGTGCTACCGGCCAAAGCTTAGTGGAACTGCCACACGGGCGTTATGATACGGCGCGCTTGTCGCAGGGTCTGCGCGGAGTTTGCGAGGTTGCCGATGAAGAAGCTGCGAATCTTTGCCGCGTCGCCCTCGGACATGGCCGCCGAGCGCGCCAAAGTTGAGACGGTCGCCCTGATGTTGAAGCCGCTGGCCGATCATCTCGACATTGCGCTCGACGTAATGGACTGGCGCGCCGTCGTGCCCGACATGGGGCGCCCCGAACAGGTCATCCTCGATCAACTCAAGCCTTCATCATGGGATGTCTTCGTCGGCCTGCTCTGGCATCGCTTCGGCACACCGCCCGCCGGCCAAGACCCGCAGACGCAGAGAGAATATCTCTCCGGCACAGAAGAGGAGTTCCGCACCGCATATCGCCTCTGGCAGCAGGGCGGCAAGCCGCGCATTATGCTGTATCGCTGCACGCGCGACGTGCCACTCAGCGCGCTCGACCCGGAGCAGTTCGGCCGTGTGCAAGCATTCTTCGCCGAGTTCGATGCAATTAAAGGCGAGCATCCCGGTCTCTATCAATCCTTCGACACGACCGACTCGTGCGAGCGGCTGCTACTCGACAATCTGCAAAAACTCCTGCTCGCCTACGGCGCAGAGATCAAAGGTCAGCCCGTCGCACCTGAAGTCATTCAATCCCTCGCGCCCAAGATTCCCGACAACCTGCCGCGCCGCGCGCCCTTCTTCGGCCGCGATAAGGAAATGGCCATCGTGATGCGCGCGCTCGGCCCCGAAGACCGCACGTGGGGCATACTGCTCGACGGCATCGGCGGCATCGGCAAGAGTGCGCTCGCGGTCGAAGCGGCGTATCGCTGCAAAGAGAGCGGCTTGTTTGAAGCGTTCATCTTTGTCAGCGCCAAGCAGCACATCCTTGAGCCGGAGCGCATCCGCGAGTTGAAGCCCGCCGCGCGCACGCTCGACGAATTCTTGAACGAGTCCGCGCGCGTGCTCGACCGCACGGACATCGCGCAGTTGGCGGGCGACGACAGACGCCGCGCCCTGCTCGGCGCGCTCCGCGAACTGCGCGCCCTGCTCATCTACGACAACCTCGAAACATTATCCAAAGACGAGCAGGAGGCGCTCGCCAACTTCCTGCGCGAGTTGCCGCCGGGCTGCAAGGCGATCATCACGAGCCGGCGACGCGGCGGCGAAGGCGCGGTCTGGCTACGACTGGAAAAACTGGAATGGGATGCCGCGCGCGAGATCATCGAAAGCGAAATGGCGCGCGACGAGCAACTGGCAAACAAACTGCGGCGCGTAGGCCCGGCACGCTGGGCAGAACTCTACGACGAGACTAAAGGCTCACCACTCGCGCTCACGCACACGCTCGGCCTGATGCGCGTGCGCGCGGCATTGACGTTCGACGGCGCGCTCAACTTATTACGTGGCAACCGCAACGCCGACTTGCAGCGATTCATCTTTCAAGAGGCGCGCCGCGAGTTGACCACGAATGACGTAGCCGCACTCCGCGCCCTCTCGTTCTTCGCCCCGTCCACCACGTTCGAGGCGTGGATGGAAGTTGCCGAACTATCCCGCAACGCGCTTGAGACGACGATTGACCGTCTAAGCGCGCTTTCACTCGTTGACGTGCTGGCAAACGAAGACCGCTACGCCCTACACCCGCTCACCCGCAACTTCGTCCGCGATGACTTGTTGGCGGACGCGCAGATTGCACGTGAGACAGGAATGCGCTTTGCCGACTATTGGGTGACTTATGCACAGCGATATGGCGGCGACATTGGTGAAAGCTACAAGACCTACGACCGTCTCGAAGCCGAATGGATGAATCTTGATGCGACAGCAGAATGGCTCTGGCAGACGGCCGCATTGCAGGGCGAGGATGTCGGCGATAAAGACGCAGCGCTAAGATTGGACGATTTGGCGAGTGCCCTTGAGCAATTTCTCTGGTTTAGCGGGCACTGGGAGGAGCGCGTGCAGTTGAGTGGGCGGGCATATGAGGCAATTCGCGCACTAAACGAATGGAGCAAAGCGGGCCGACGGGCATATTGCGTGACGTGGATACACTATAGCCGTGGAAGTACCGACGAAGCTGTACGGTGGGCAGATCGCTGCACCGAGGCGTGGGCGCAGGGCGGAGACAAATATAATCAGGCAGTTGGCCTTCGTATGCGCGGACTTCTGGCACAGCAGCAAGAAGAATACGATGTCGCTGAACAGTTATTTCAGGATGCTTTAGTGATTAGACGCGATTTGAAGAATGAAAAGTTGATTGCGATAGCGATCAACAGTTTGGGTGGACTAGAGCACGAACGCAAGCAGTATGATAAAGCAGAGCAGCATTATCGCGAAGCATTGGCCTTGGCAGAGAAGCAAAACCTTAAAGAGCCGCAAGCATATATCTCAGGAAACTTGGGCTTGCTCGCATTCGACCATGAACGTTGGACAGAGGCGCGTGAGTGGTTTGAGAAAGCATTACAGCTTGCTCGTGAAGTTGGCCGACAAGATTTGATTGCCTCAGACTTAGATGGACTCGCGCGCGTGAATGAGGCGGAAGGACATCCTGACCTTGCGCTCTCACTGGCGCAGGAAGCACTGAAGATTTTTGAGCGGCTACGGGAGAGCCGTGAAGCGGGGACGCGAGAGTTAGTGGAGAGATTGAGGAAGAAAGTCGCGACAGGTAACAGTTAGAAAGGTCGGGCGTGATGAGAATGAGCAGATATGTCAGGCGGTGTCGGCAGGCGATTGCGTTGCTGGTTGTTGGGCTGGGTGTGTGGACGAGTGTGCCGGCAATATCGCGCGCAGGTCAGCCGTTGGCGATGATGGCGCGGGGTGGCTTGGGACGGGGCGGGCGTGTGGCGCAGGCGACGCGGCACTTTGCGGGTGCGCCGGTCTATTTTGATTATTTGGCGGGGTGGGGCGTGACGGCGGACGCGAGTACGCCGGAGTTGCCGGGGTATGTGCTTGCGCCGGGGGTGGGGGATGCGCGGATTACAGTTTTTGTGTCGGCGCGGACGACGGATGAGGTGGGGGCGGGGAACGAGGCGGTGCTGTTGGAGGCGGCGCGGACGAGTATTGTGCTGCCGCGCGTGGAGCAGTTGATTCAGCCGGCCGAGGCGTTGGGCGCGCAGGTGCAGCGGACGCGGACGCGCGCCGAGATTGGTGGCGTAAGCACGGAGGGCGACCGTTGGTTGGTGTCGGCGGCGGGCGAGTCGCTGTCGTTTGCGGCGTTCGAGTTTGTGCTGAAGCGGCATCTGGTGATCGTTGTCACAGTGCAGCCGGCGAATGCGGCGGAGCAGTTTGCGCCCGCGTGGGAAATGTTCCGGCGCACGTTGAGCATCGGCGC
This sequence comes from Pyrinomonadaceae bacterium, assembly GCA_036389375.1. Lineage (GTDB taxonomy): Bacteria > Acidobacteriota > Blastocatellia > Pyrinomonadales > Pyrinomonadaceae > QHXQ01. Next base: position 20,996 of record DASVQA010000189.1, read on the forward strand.
GCCGGTTGCCGCCGCGCCCACGCCTACGCCTGCGCCCGGTGCGGCCATGCCCGACAACATGCCGTCGCTTGCGGTGATGCAGCAGGCGACGGCGCAGTTGACGGAGATACACAGCTTGACGCAGCAGGTCGTGAGCTTGCGTAACGCGGGGAAGTACGCGGAAGCGATGCCGCTGGCGGAGCGTGCGCTCGCGTTGGCGGAAAAGACCGCGCAGCTTGAGTTGCCCGCCGAGATGAAGGGCCCGCTCGTCGCCGGTTCGTTGAACGTGCTGGGCGAACTGAAGCGCGCGGCGGGCGATTATGCGAGCGCCGCCGCGCTGCTCCAACGCGCGCTCAATATCACCGAGCAAGTGAAGGGGCCGGACGAGCCGACCCTCGCTGCGCCGCTCAATAATCTGGCCACGCTCTATTACGAGACGGGCGATTACGACAAGTCCGAGCCGCTCTTCCGGCGCGCGCTGACCATTCTGGAAAAAGCCAAAGGGCCGGATGATCCGGCCACGGCCAACGCGCTCAACAATCTAGCGCTGCTCTACGACGCGAAGAACGACTACGCGCAGGAGGAGCGGCTGTTGCAGCGTGCGCTCGCCATCCGCGAACGCGCGCTCGGCCCCGATCACCCCGACACGGCCGTGACGCGCAGCAATCTGGGCGTC
>DASVQA010000190.1:0-35198 GCA_036389375.1 Pyrinomonadaceae bacterium
CGGGTCAACCTTGATGTCGCTGATCGTGCGCGTAGGGAGGCCCTGCGTAATGTCCGTCCACGTCTGCCCGCCGTTGATCGTCACCATCGCGTGCCCCTGCGCCGAGCCGGTATAGATGACCTGCGCGTTCGCCCTGCGCTCGACGCCGATGGCGTTGAGCACGTCGGAGCCGCCGGCCGTCAGATCGGTGAGACCGCCGGGCGCTGTCCAGATGGGCGTGACGGCGCTGTTGGCGTAGTTCGTGCTGACGAACAGTCGCCACGTGCCGAAATAGACGGTCGAGTCCACGCCGTTATTGGTAAACGGCGCGTAGAAGGCGATGCGCTGACCGCTCGCTGGTTCGTTGAAGGTGGCGTTACTCGTGCGGCGGTTGGTCAACTCGGTGCGCGAGCCGTCCGGGTTGAAGCGCCACCAACGGATCGCGCCGTAGATGTAAGTGCTAAAGACGATGCTCGGGTCGGGCGCGTTGACGACCGGATGACCGCCGTCGCCTTCGGCAAACTCCTGCCAGCCGCTCCCGCCCGCCGTGCGCGCCTGCGTGCCGTTATCCTGCGCGCCGCCGTATGTCCGCGTCGCGTCGAAGGGGTTCATGGCGATGCCGACGAACTGCGTGAGCGCGAGCGTCGCGTTCATGGACTGGAACGACACGCCGCCGTCCACAGACTTCGAAAGCCCGCCATCGTTGCCGATGTAGATGGTGTTCGGATCGTTGGGCGAGAAGGCGAAGGCGTGCTGATCCGGGTGCGAGCGCGAGCCGAACGGATTATAGCTGAAGGAATTGTTGGTCGCGTTGAAGATGAAATTGCGCGTCAGACTCGTCCACGTCAGCCCGCCGTCAACCGATTTGTACACGTCGCGCGTGGCGACGTAGAGGATGTTCGGGTTCGACGGGTCGGCGTAGATGTATGCGTTGTAGCCGAACTGACCGGGGTCAACACCGACGGTGCTGCGCGGCGCACACGCCACGACGCCGGCCGCGTCCGTGCAGGCGACGACGAGCAGTTGGGCCGACGAGGGGCTGAGCGAATTACCCGTGAAGAGATAGAGCGTGTCGGGCGCGGCGGGCGTGACGGCGATCCGCATGTCAATGCGCGCGCTGTTGCTGTACGCGCCGAAGGTGGAGGTGTAAGCGATGGCCCACGTCAGTCCGCCGTCAACCGATTTGTAGAGACCGGGCAGCCCCGCGCTCGCCGTGTCGTTGCGCCGCACGCCGATGTAGAGCACGGACGGGTTGGCCGGGTTGATGACGAGATCGCGCACCAGCCCGCTGAACGTCCGCGTCCAAGTAACGCCGCCGTCGGTCGAGACGAAGACGCCGCTGGCGAACGTCTGGTTGAGCGTGTTGCCGTTGTACTGCACGTACTGGACGAGATAGACGCGGTTCGGATTAGTTGGGTCAACTTCTACGCGGACGGTCGAACCGGGCGAAGGCAGACCTGAGTTATTGACGCGCGTCCACGTCAGCCCGGCATCGGTTGATTTGAGCACGCCCGTGCCTAGATAGCCGTTGTAGATGTCGCCCATGCCCGCGTAGACGATAGCGGGGTTGCTGCGGCTGAAGGCGATTGCGCCGATGGCTATATCAACCTGCGTGTCGCTGACGGCTGTGAAGTTCTGCCCGCCGTCGGTCGAGCGCCAGATGCCGCCGGTTGATGCGCCGACTAAGACGAGTTGGGGGTTCGCGGGCGAGATGGCGATGGCGTTGAGGCGACCGCTCGTCAAGCCCCAGTTGTTCGGAAAGGCGGGCGTGGTCGGCGCAGGCCCGATGGGTCGCCAGAGGGGCGTGCCGGCGGTCAGTTCAGGCGGGCCGCCGTCGCCTTTGCTGCCGCGCGGGCGCGCAGCCCAGGCCAGTCGCCGCCCGTCGGCCGGCGGCGCGTCGTACGGGTATGAGCGCTGGAACATGAACCATTCCTCGCGCCGCAGCACGTCTTCGCCGCTCTCGCCGTCCACCGCTTCGCCTGCGCCCGGCTCGGCAAAGCGCGCTCGCTCGCGTTCAGCCTCGGCGCGTTCGGTGGCCTTGCCGGCCTTGTCCGCCTTGCCGTGCCGCATCGTCCGGCGCTGCTCCGGCCGCGTGTGCGCGGGGCGGCGCGTATTCGCCCGCCGACGCGGCGCGGCCGCGCCTTCGGCGGCCGTCAGCGATAGCCAACCGGCCAGACAGAACAGACTCAACAGGATGAATGTGCGAAAGCGCGCGCGGGGTGGCGCGGGGCTGGCGGGGAACTTCTTCATGCTCACTGGCAAGCTTCCTTCAGATGCGAGCCGGCCAACAGAAGCGGCGCTGCGGCGCGCGCGCCAATCGGTTGGCGGGCAGCTAAAACAAACGGATCAGGGACGACTGGCAGCGGGGGTATCGCCAGATAAAAGTAAGCGTTAGTTTGACCCTTGGGAAGGCGGTTGGCGCAAGCGTTTCAGGACGCGCTTCGGCCGACCGCAAAAGACTGTCTTTAGAGGCCCGTGTGTGCCCGCCGGATGCCTGTGGCGAAGCATCATTTCAGGCTACCTCATTCTATCAGGTCGTGCGTGCAGCCGGTCAAGACAAACCGCCGCGCACAAGGCCAACGAGTTAGTGCGGCCTGTGCGCGGCCGGTTCCAGAATTTTGTTGACTTTTACCGAAAATAAAATTAGGCTGCTTACGCTCTTTCTGCGACTGACGAATCTCGCCCCGTACTTCTAGCTCCATCACCTCATGAGAATCGTCAATCATATATTCAGGTCATAAAACTCACGAGCCACGGTTGGGATTAACCGCAAGCGGGTTAAGCTTGCAATTACTCTGATAGTTTCTTTCGCCGGAAGAAGGGCCGACGGCTTAAGCAGCCCCAAGGCTTAAGGGTCGGAATGGCTTAGTACCATGCGGCGTCCGTTTCTCACTTCAGACGATCACGCTAACAACCAGACCGTCTTGTCGTAACTGGAGCGCGACTAGAGCGAATTCATCTGCCCGCTTTCCCGACGGGTATGTGGCAATGATTTTCCGACACCCGGAATCCTCAGGTGACGTGTGATCGATCACCCTTACAACCCCAACCGACTCGAATTTTTTGAGCCGAATCCAGTAACTCAAGTTCCCCTTGGGTGCGATTTGCTGCGCCCAAGTTACTAGGAGGAGAAACATGAAGCTGCTTAAACTTATTATGCTGGGCTGCTTTGCAGCCGCATTTGTGCTCCCCGCGATGTTCACCCGAACGGCCGAGGGACAATCGAATGCGCCAGCAGGGTTCGATAACCAAACCAACGGAATGATTCCGCAGGGAACAGCGCCCGCCGAGGGCGTCGATCCGACGCGCGGAACGTTCTCCAACGACATTCTCTTCTTCGAGGAGCGCGATGTGATCGCCGACGGGCTTGGCCCCGTCTATAACGCACAGTCCTGCGCCGAGTGCCACCAGAATCCGGTGACGGGCGGCATCAGCCAGATCACCGAACTGCGCGCCGGTCATACCGACGGCGTCGGCAACTTCGTCGATGCGGCGGGCGGCTCGCTGATTAACGACCGCGCGACCAACGCGAACATTCAGGAACGCGTGCCCTCGACCGCCGAAAACATCCGCACCTTCCGCACGTCGCTCAACGTGCTTGGCGACGGTTTCGTCGAAGCGATTGACAGCAACACCATCGTCGCCATCGCCAACAACCAGCCGGGTCAGAGCGGCGGCCAGATCGCCGGTCAGGTCATTCAAGTGCCGGTGCTCGAAGCGCCGGGCAACGTGCGCGTCGGGCGCTTCGGCTGGAAGAACCAGCAGGCCAGCCTGCTCTCCTTCTCGTCGGACGCCTATCTCAACGAGCAGGGCATCACGAATCGCTTGAACCTGACGGAAAACACGTCGAACGGCCGCTTCGTCGGCTTCGGTTCGGGCTTCGACCCCGTCGCCGACAACCAGCCCTGCGTGGAAGGTACATCGGGGACTTGCGGCGAGGACACTGAGAACGACATCGAAGTCTTTGCCGAATTTATGCGCGCGACGAAAGTGCCGCCGCGTGACACGGCGCTCGCCGCCACCGCCGACGCACAGGCCGGCGCAACCCTCTTCAATCAGATCGGCTGCAACATCTGCCACGTGACGCAGATTACGACTGCGCCCGCCGGCACGGTCATCAACGGCGGCGCGTTCGTCGTGCCGGCCGCGCTCGGCAGCAAGATCATTCGGCCGTTCAGCGACTTCCTGCTGCACAACGTCGGCACGGGCGACGGCATCGTGCAGAACGGTGGACAGTCAACCGCCAACAAGCTGCGCACGCCGCCGTTGTGGGGCGTCCGCTCGCGCGACCGCCTGATGCACGACGGCGAATCGCTCACGCGCTCCGAGGCGATCCTGCGCCATGCGGGCGAAGCCACCGGCGTCATCAACAACTACCGCGCGCTCTCCGCGACGCAGCGGAATCAGATCGCCACGTTCCTTAATTCGCTCTAACGAATCAACCCACCCGCACACCACACATGAGGTTTCAGCGAGAGGCCGGCCGGGCAATTAGCTCAGCCGGCCTCTCGATGCGATCAAACAAGCTTGCCGTGCTTCGCGCACGAATAAAGACGATGGAGAGCCAGAGGATGCCACGCACGCTGCCAACACACCACCATTATCGCTTCGTCGCCGCCAAACTTATCTGCCCTGCCCTGCTCATCACGCTCGTCTGCCTGCTCGGTTCATGTACCAGCACACGCGAAGAGGCGGTCGTCGCGCCCACACCGCAGCCCACGCAGACACAGACCGCGCCCAACGCCGCACAACCGGCGCAGCCCACCACCGCCGCGTCGCCCACACAGAGCGCCACGCCGAAGCCGGTTGCGCCGCCGCCGGCCGAGATCAACGACAAGCTCACGCAGATTTTTCAGGGCGCAGCGCAATTCGACGCGACGCAACCGACCACCACGCTCGTCGGCGATTTCAACGGCGACGGCTCTGAGGACATTGCCATCATCCTGAAACCGGCCGCCGACAAACTCGCGGACATCAATAGCGAGGTTGCCAACTGGATTCTGGAAGACCCGCATCAGGTGGCCCTGCCCGATCCGACCAAGACGACACAGAAATTGCCCGCGCCCGCCACGCCCGTTAAAGTGCAGGCGAACGACACGCTGCTGACCGTCATACATGGCTTCAAAGAGACGGGCTGGCGCAACCCCGAGGCGCGCCAGACTTACCTGCTCAAGAACGCCGTCGGGCGCGACCTGCGCGTAGAGACGCGGGCTGAGGCGCTCGCCGCACACAAACCGCTGCCCCTGCAACTGCGCGGCGACATCATCAACGAAGAGATGGCGCAACAATCAGGCTTCCTCTACTGGACGGGCGCGAAGTATGCGTGGCGCAGCCATCAGGCTAAGGAAAAGCAGAAGCAATAGACGCGCGCCCAAGCAGCCTTGCGTGGTTGGCCGTCCAACCGTGGCCGGCAAACTTACCATGCGCGCTCCCGGCGCACGCCTTAGAGCGAGCGTTGCTTGACGCTCTCGCGCGCAGCGTGTTAGGTTTTCCGCCTAAGTTCACAGCCTGAATTTTTCGCCCGACGCATCCGTTTTTCGAGGACGAGGAGACGCGTTTGACTGCGCCCGCGCTGAAGCAGACACCGCTCAATGCCCTGCACCGCCGCATGGGCGGGCGCATGGTAGATTTCGGCGGCTGGGACATGCCCGTGCAGTATCCGGCGGGCACGGTCGAGGAGCATCTGCGCACGCGCCGCCACGCCGGTCTGTTCGACGTGTCGCACATGGGCGAGATCGAAGTGCGCGGCTCTGACGCTATCGCCTTCGTCAATCGTCTCTGCTCGAATGACGCCGGCAAACTCGTTGACGGGCAAGCGCAGTATTCCGCTTTGACCACGCCCGCCGGCACGGTCGTTGACGATCTGCTCGTCTATCGCTTCGCCGCCGATCACCTGCTGCTCGTCGTCAATGCTTCGACGACCGACAAGGACTGGGACTGGATCAACGCGCATCGCGGCGGTGAACAGGTCGAACTCAAAAACCGCAGCGCCGACTTCTGCCAGATCGCCGTGCAAGGCCCCGATGCGCTCGGCATCGTGCAACAGTTGACCACGACGCCGCTCGCCGAGATCAAGTATTACCACTTCCGCACCGGGCAGGTTGACGACGTGCCCGCGATCATCTCGCGCACGGGCTACACGGGCGAAGACGGTTTTGAGATTTACGCCACACCCGACAGAGCCGAACAACTCTGGCAGCGCATCCTTGAGACGGGCCGGCACGGCGCGGACGACGGCATCATCCCCTGCGGCTTGGCCGCGCGCAACACGCTCCGCCTCGAAGCCGCGATGGCGCTCTACGGCCACGAGATTGACGAGACGACCACGCTGTTCGAAGCCAATCTCGGCTGGATTTGCAAACTGAACAAAGGCGACTTTACGGGCCGCGACGTGCTTGCCCAACAGAAGGCGGAAGGCATCCGGCGCAAGCTCGTCGGCTTTGAAGTCACCGAGCGCGGCATCGCCCGCGACAATCAGGACGTACTGCTCGACGGGCAGAAGATCGGGCGCGTCACCTCCGGCAGCCCCGCGCCCTACCTGAAGAAGAACATCGGGCTGGCTTACGTCCCCGTGGAACACGCCAGCGAAGGCCAAGAGCTACAGATCGACGTGCGCGGCCGGCCCGTCGCCGCGCGGATCGTGCCGACGCCGTTCTACAAACGGGAGAAGAAGTAGTCAGTAGCAAGGCATGGCTGACATTGATGGCTGGCGACTAAGGCTGAAGGATGAAACGCTAAAAAACCTACTGACTACCGGCTACTGACTACTTTCAAGGAGCAACATGGCGAATATTCCGGAAGACTTGCACTACAGCAAGGATCACGAGTGGATCAGGATCGCGGGCGACATCGGCACGGTCGGCATCACGGATCACGCGCAGCATTCGCTGGGCGACGTGGTCTTTGTCGAACTGCCGCGCGTCGGCGACAGGTTTGAAGCGCACGAGGCGTTCGGCAACGTCGAATCGGTCAAGGCCGTCTCGGAGTTGTACTCGCCCGTCGCGGGCGAAGTGGTGGAAGTCAACGAGACGCTGCAAGACGACGCGGAGCAGGTCAACACAGACCCTTACGGGGCGGCGTGGATGATCAAGCTGCGCATCAGCGACATGGGTGCGGTGGACAAGTTGATGACGGCCGCCGAGTACGAGGACTACACGAAAGCCGAAACGGAGTAAGCGACGTTGCGTTACATCCCGAACTCGCCGGCCGAGCGCACCGAGATGCTGCGCACCGTCGGTCTCGAAGCGCCCGAAGACCTCTTCTCGTCCATTCCGGCCGACCTGCTTCTGCGCGCGCCGCTTAACACGCCGCGCGCGCTTGCCGAGCCGGAACTGCTCGCCTACTTTGAGACGCTCGCCGCGCGCAACACGGCCGCGCGCCGGCCCAGTTTCTTAGGCGCAGGCGCATACGCGCACTATGCGCCGACCATCATTGACGCGCTCATCCAACGCGCCGAGTTCTTCACCGCTTACACGCCCTATCAACCGGAAGTTTCGCAGGGCACGCTGCAAGCGATCTTCGAGTTCCAGACGCTCATCTGCCAACTGACCGGCATGGAGGTCGCCAACGCCTCGATGTACGACGGCTCGACCTCTGTGGCGGAAGCCGTGTTGATGGCCGAGCGCGTGACGCGCCGCAACAAGGTGCTCGTCTCGCCCGCGCTCCATCCCGAATACCTGCACGTGACGCAAACCTACGTCACGCACGCCGGCATTGAGTTGCAACAAGCGGCGCTCGACGACGCGACGGGCCGGACGAACCTCGACGGCGGCGCACAGCTTGACGAACAGACGGCGGCGGTCGTCGTTCAAGCGCCCAACTTCTTCGGCTGCGTCGAAGACCTGCAAGCTCTGGCCGAGCGCGCACACAAGGTCGGCGCGCTGCTCGTCGTCGCCGTTACAGAGAGCATGTCGCTCGGTCTGCTGCGCGCGCCCGGCGCGGCGGGCGCAGACATCGTGGTGGCCGAGGGTCAGTCGTTCGGCGTGCCCTTGAGCTTTGGCGGCCCTTACGTCGGGCTGTTCGCTACGCGCGAACGTTACGCGCGCCAACTGCCGGGCCGGCTTGTCGGCGTCGCCCACGATAAGGAGGGCCGGCGCGGCTTCGTGCTGACGCTCGCCACGCGCGAGCAGCACATCCGTCGTGAAAAAGCTACCTCGAACATCTGCACCAACGAGGGCTTGATCGCGCTCGCCGCGACGATCTACATGGAGACGCTCGGCCGCAAAGGTTTGCAGGAGGTCGCGGTGCAATGCGCGCAAAAGGCGGCCTATGCCGCCCGCCAGATCGGTGCGCTCCCCGGCTTCTCGCTGCCCTACTCCGCGCCGCGCTTCAACGAGTTCGTCGTGCGCGCGCCCAGCCCGGCAGACGAACTGCTGCGCCGGCTCGCCGCCGAGCGGAACATCACAGGCGGGCTGGCGCTGGCGCGCTACTTCCCCGGTCGCCCCAACGATCTGCTCGTCTGCGTCACGGAGTTAAACACGCGCGCCGAGATTGATGCGCTGGTCGCGGGGCTGAAGGAACTGGGTCGTTGATTCATGCAATGATTGACTCAATGGCCGGATGAAACAATGAGTGAATCAATCAAGGCTTCGACGCACATCACGCAGAACGAGGCGCTCATCTTCGAGCGTTCGCAGACGGGCCGGCGCGGCTATCTGCTGCCGCCGCTCGACGTGGACGAGACGCCGCTCGACGAGTTGCTGCCCGCGCACCTGCGGCGCGCCGACGACCTCGCGGGCGTGCCCGAAGTCTCTGAAGTTGACGTGGTGCGCCACTTCACGCGCATCTCGACGTGGAACTATCACATAGACCTCGGCATGTACCCGCTCGGCTCGTGTACGATGAAGTACAACTCGCGGCTGAATGAACGGGTCGCGCGGCTGCCGGGCTTTGCCAACCTGCACCCGCTCGCGCCTGAAGAGGACGCGCAGGGGGCGCTCGCCGTGCTCTACGAGTTGCAGCAACACCTGTCCGAGATCACAGGCCTTGCCGGCGTCTCGCTGCAACCGGCGGCCGGCGCACACGGCGAGATGACCGGCGTGATGATCATTCGCGCCTTTCTCGACGCGCGCGACGGCGTGCTTGCAGGCGACCGCCCGCGCCGCAACGTCATGCTCATCCCCGATTCGGCGCACGGCACGAACCCCGCATCGGCGCACCTCTCCGGCTTCACCGTCAAAACCATTCGCTCGACCCCCGAAGGGCAGACCGATCTCAAGCACCTGCGCGAACTCTGTGCGGGCGGCGACGTGGCGGGGCTGATGCTGACGAACCCGAACACGGTCGGGCTGTTTGAACAGAGCATCCGCGAGATTTGCCAGATCGTGCATGATGCGGGCGGGCTGGTTTACATGGACGGCGCGAACATGAACGCGCTCGTCGGCTGGGCGCGCCCCGGCGACATGGGCGTGGACGTGATCCACCTGAACCTGCACAAAACTTTTTCCACCCCGCACGGCGGCGGCGGGCCCGGCTCAGGCCCCTGCTGTTGCACGAAAGAGCTTGCGCCGTTTTTGCCCGTCCCGCGCGTCGTCAAAGATGGCGACAACCTAAGACTCGATTTCGACTACCCGCAGTCGGTCGGGCGCGTCAAAGCCTTTCACGGCAATTTCGGCATGCACCTGCGCGCGCTCGCCTACATACTCACGCACGGCCCCGATGGGCTGCGCGAAGCGACCGAGGCGGCCGTCCTGAACGCGCGCTACATCGCGCATGGACTTGCGACCGACTACGACAAGCCGTTCGCCGCGCCGCCCATGCACGAGGTTGTCTTCACCGACAAGCGACAGGCGCGCAAAGGCGTCCATACGCTCGACATTGCTAAGCGCCTGATCGATTACGGCTTTCACCCGATGACGATCTACTTCCCGCTCATCGTGCCGGGCGCGATGTTGATCGAGCCAACCGAGTCGGTCGGCCGGCAGGAACTCCAACAGTTCATCGACGCGATGCGCGCCATCGCGCGCGAAGCGCAGGAGACGCCCGACCTAGTCCTCGGCGCGCCCCATACGACCCGCATCGGCCGCTTAGACGAAGCCGCCGCCGCACGCAAACCCGTCCTGCGCTGGAAACCCGAAGAGAAAGCGAGCGCGGCCTAAGCGTACGCGCCGCGGCCTGTGCTAAAACTCAGACGCGCCGTGCTGGTCATGACAGACCAGCACGGCGCGTTCTTTCTCTACCCTCGCGTGCCACTTGTGGGCCGCGCTAAAATGAACGACAGGATGATTGAGGCTGCGATCAGAGAAGTAATTGACGAGATGATCGGGTCGGGCCATTATCGCGCGCTCATCTGGGCGGGCGGCTACGCGGGCCATGTCACGCATCAACATTCGGATGTTGACCTGTACGCCGTCTCAGTCAAACCCTTTGAGCATCATTGGCTGATGGAGCGCGTTAACGGGCGCAGAGTTGAACTAACCGTCTACCCTTTAGCCCGCTGGCAGGAGATACTGTGCAAGCCTTATCAGCAGCCCAAGCATCATTACACGTTTGCGCACGGGCGCGTGCTCTACGACCCGGAAGAACTGTGCGCGAGCTTGACCGCAACTGCCGCAACAACTCTCGTCAACTGGCATAGCTCAGCCGAGCAGCTTGAGGCGTTGCGCGTTGGCTTGGCCATCCAGCACGATAAGACGCTCGGTTTCATGGAACGTAAGATGCCGCTTCATCTACGCTATCATGCGATTGGTGTCGTCCATCTCGCGTGTGAACTCCTAGTCACCCGTTGGGATGGTTATGCGGTTGATGGCGGGAAGAATCTGACCCGCGTGCTGGCGCACCCGGACTGTCCCGCCGATATTAAGACGCTGCTGCAAAAGCTCCTTGCCAGCCCGCAGACAAGCGAGATGGCGGACGCGGCCCTTGACTTGTGTCGCAGGTGTCTGGCATTAACCGGCGGCGCGGTCGAGTCCTATCACGGCGGGATTCCGAGATAACGGACGGCAGCACAGACCGCGCACGCGGTCGGCGTAGTGTGCAGCGTGTTGCGTCACAGGATCAGGACTTATCAGCAGGCACTGAGATGGAAAACCCGAAGCGCATTGTGGCCGACGCGTACGATAGGATCGCGGAGCGTTATCTCGAATGGCGGGCGCAGCAACCGCGCGCGGGCGAACTCACGCGCTGGCTCGGTCTGCTCAGCGCGCACGTCCCGTCCGGGGCGCGTCTGCTGGACATCGGTTGTGGCGCTGGGCTGCCGCTTACCTACGCGCTCGCGCAGCGCTTCGATGTCACGGGCGTAGATATCTCCGAGCGCCAACTTGAACTGGCTCGAAAAAACGTGCCGACCGCGCGATTCTTGCACGGCGATGTGACCGCGCTCGACTTTGCGCCGGCCAGTTTCGACGCGGTCGTAGCCTCGTATTCGCTGATTCACGTCCCGCGTAGTGAACATGAACCATTGTTTCGTGCGGTGGCGCGTTGGCTCAGCCCCGGTGGCGTCTTGCTGGCGAACTTCGGGATTGGGAATCGAGAGATTGACTACGACGCAAACTGGCTCGGCGCACCGCAATTTTGGAGCAGCTTCGATGCGGACGGCGAGCGTGCGGCGCTCACGGCCGCCGGGTTTACCATCGTATGCGATCAGATCGAGACGATGATGGAAGACAACCGCCCGCACCGCTTTCTACTCGTGCTCGCGCAGAAGCTTTGAAGCGTGGGCGGCGCAGACTCATTGCCACCGGCTGGCGACCACCTCGAAGTTGTAAGTCTCGCCGTGACTCAGGTATTTCACCCGGTCTTGGAAGCCGGCTTCGGCCACCGCCTTCTTAAAATCCTCAAGCGGCGATTTAAAGACCTCGTAGTCGTTATAGTGAATTGGGATCACCTCGCGCGGATTTATAATCCTGATGGCCTCGACGCCCTGCTCGGCATCCATCGTCAACAGAATCCCCATGATCTGCGTGCCGCCGAGATGGAACAGAGCCAGATCGATGGCCGGATAACGACGCGGGATTTCGTGCAGGTCGTCGTGCAGGAGCGTATCGCCGGTAATGTAGAGGCGCAGGGCCATGCATTCAGGCGTGGACTGGAACTCAAGCATGCTGCCCATCACGGGCGGGAGGAATTTATCGACGATAGCAGGCCCGTGCTTGCCGGGCATCGAAGTGATACGGACGCTCGCGCCGCCTTTCTCGACCGTGACCGCGTCCCACGTTTCAAGCGCAATGGTCGCGGTAAAGCCTTTGTCTTTGAGTTCCGTCGCAGCGTGTTCGGTCGTTATGATCGGCAGGTTCTTCTGTAGCTTCGCCTCCGCGATGCGGTCGAAGTGGTCACCGTGATAATGCGAGAGCACGCAGAAGTCGAGCGGCGGTAGTTCTTCGATCTCAAGCGCCGGGTTGGTCAGACGCTCGGCCGTCAACCCGTAGCCTAAGTGTACGTGGTCGCCCGCGTGTAGAAAGTTGGGGTCGGTGAGAATGGTGAAGCCGGCATAACGCAGTATGACGGTCGCCGTCCCGACGAAGAAGATTGAGCCGCCGGCAAAGTCAGGTGTTGCGCCTTCAGGTGCGGCGAGGCGAAGCCCGGTGTTAGTTGACATATTTACCCCCCCGTAGTTCGTAAGTGGCTGCGCTGTCGTGGTGTCTGGGTGTTTACCACAGGCGCGTTTGATATACAAGACCGACACCTTGACGCAGGCGCGGGTCTGCGGCGCGACTGCGCCTCAAGCGCGTGCGCCTGCGCTTCGGTCTTCTCCCCGGTCATCGTCTTGTACCCGTCTGACGAATGGCCTATGCTCGCGGCGTGATAGTGGAAGGAGTCTTAAATGCACCTTTTTGAACCGATCATCGCGGAGCTTCAGCACGAGGCAGCGACGACTAAGAGATTGCTGGAACGTGTCCCGCAAGGATCACTCACGTGGCAGCCACACGAAAAATCCATGACGCTCGGACGATTGGCGGCGCACATCGCCAGTCTGCCCGCGCTCATCGTCAAGGCTTTGCAGCAGGACGAATTTGACACCAACGACTTCAAAGCCGAGTCGGCGGCAGCGGATAACGTGGCGGGCATCGTGAACGCGTTTGACGAAAACATCGCCCGCGCGCTTGAGTTATTGCCGGCGCAGACTGACGAACACCTGCTCACCTCATGGCGTTATCGTAACGGCACGCAGGTACTCCTTGAGATGCCGCGCCTCGCGGTGATTCGCTTCATCGTGCTCAATCATCTCTTTCATCATCGCGGCCAGCTATCCGTTTACCTGCGCCTGTTGGATGTAGCGCTGCCGTCAATTTATGGCCCGACGGCTGACGAGCCATTGTTTTAAGCAGGACGAATGGCAGACTAACACCACCGTCAACGTTCGTCTGTGCAGCGCAGCAAATAGATGGAGTCATACACCAAGTTCGCTAGATTCTACGACGCGGTGATGGGCGATCAGGCCGGCACGGCCCGGTACATCCGCAAACTGATCGTGCAGCACAAACCGGAGGCGCAGACGCTCCTTGAGTTAGCCTGCGGCACGGGCGCGGTGCTCGTGCATCTGGCGCGCGATTATGAAGTTGCCGGCCTCGACCGCTCCTCCAGCATGCTCGCGGTCGCACGCAAGCGGCTACCGCAGGTGCGGCTCGTCCACACGGATATGCGCGCGTTCAATCTCGGCCAGCAGTTCGACGTTGTGCTCTGCGTCGCAGACTCCATCAATCACGTGCTCAGTTTTGCGGGTTGGCGGCAAGTATTCCGCCGGGTGGCGGCGCACCTTGCGCGCGGCGGCCTGTTTATTTTCGACATCAACACGGAGCGCAAACTGAAGCGGCATATAAGCGAGCCGCCTTGGGTCAAACCGCTCGACCGTAATCTGTTGATCATGGACGTGACGGACGCAGGGCGCGGCGTCTCTAACTGGAACATAAAGGTCTTCGCGCACCAGCGCGGCGACAACTACAAGCTTTTTGCCGAGGACATCAAGGAAATATCTTTCCCCGCCGACCAGATCAAGCAAGCCTTGCTAGAGCGATTTAGCGTCGTCAAAATTATTGACCGCGCAAGACGGCGACCGTCGAACCGGTCTGAGCAGTTATTCTTTATCTGTCAGAGGTAGGCTTAAAAGTTTGCGCGCTGACGGCGGCGTTCATCGCGCGCCGACTCTAATCCAAGTCCAGCGGGTTTTTGTATGGCGCACCTGTGTCTTTATCGGCGCGCTTCATCGCCTCGCGGAACTTCTCTTCGAGCAGGCGCTCGCGGTCTTTGAGCGAGCCTAATTCCTGCGCGAAGATCTGTTCGCGCAACTGTTTCTGCTTCTCAAGCCCCTTCGCCATCTCCTCGAACGACGCGACGGGCTTTGCCTTCTCTTCGTGGGAGATGAGCGCGCCCGTCTCCGCGTCAACGATGAGCATGGCTTCGCAGCAGGGGCAGATCAGGGTAAAGCGTCCATTGTCGGTCACAGGTTGTTAACTCCTTCGAGCTATAAAATGCTCACGCGCGGCAACTACGTGCCGTCATTATAACACTGCGAGACGCAGAAGCAGCGCGACCGGCGAACCGGACGCCCTTGCGCCAGCACGGACGGCAAACAGAATGGCCGTCATGGACAAACCATGACGGCCATTCGCAACGCTGCTCGATAGCATTGTTGAGCCGGTTAAGGCGTCACCGCTTTTTTGATTGCGCTGCCGGTCTTCTTCGCGCCCTCGGCGGTCTTCTCGCCGACCTTCTTTGCGCCGGCCGCCGTCTTTTCACCGACCGTCTTGGCCCCTTCGGCGGTCTTCTCGGCGGCGGTCTTCGTGCCTTCGGCGGTCTTCTCAATCACTGTCGAGCCGCCCTCTTTCACGGCCTTTGCGGCGTCCACAGTCTTGTCGGCGACAAACCCGGCCGCATCGGCCAGCGCATCGCCGGTCGCGTCGAGCGCATCGCCCACCTTATTTTCGGGCAGCGTGCGCTCCTCGCCCGTGCTCGAATAGACGCGCGCCGTGCGCGTGCCGTTCGGCGCAGTCGTCACGACAACGCGCTGCACGCGGCCGCTCTTGAAGGTGCGCGTCTCCGTGCGCGTGCCGTTGACGTTCGAGATGGCGATCTCGGAATTATCGGGGCCGGGACGCGGCGCTTCCGTCGTCGTGGTGGTCGCGGTGGTCGCCGTCGTGCTGCTGCTGGTGACAGTGGTGTTGGCGTTGGCATTGGCGGTGTTGCCGGTATTCTCGGTCGAGCAACCGGCGGCGAAGCCTGCCAGCGCCAGCGCGCACAGACCGAAGATAAAATGTTTACGCACGTTAATCTCCCTTCAAACTCTACTTGAAATTTGCTGCCTGATTCGCTGCACCTAAAGCGCAACCGACGTGCCATACAGGCGCGCACGGCGCACGGCGTAAGTTGACGCAGTTAGTGGTAGTCAAGCCGAGTTGGCGAAAACCCAAAGCGCGCGCTGTGTACGACCGGGATGCAAGCGCGTCTCTTAATGATACTTGAGCAGGGCGCGCGCCCTGCATTAACATGCAGAGCAACCGAAAGCCCGCACGCGGGCGGCCCGATAGCTAACAGATGCGAAACACGACTGCGGCGGCGCGTACCGTTCAGACGCGCCCACACGCGGCGCGGCGCAAAGACCTGCTGACCGCGCTCCTCATCTTCGCCAGCACCGCCCTCATCTTCCTCGCTTCGCACGTCCACCAGATGGCCGATTCCAGATACTCGATCCTGCTCAGCCAGAGTCTCCTGCGGCAACACAGTTTCACGCTCGACAGCTACCGCTGGCCGCCGCAGACGCCGCGCCCGCAGGTCGGCTATAACTCTTACGGCGACTTTTACCAACTTGAAACCGTCGGCGCGCACATCTACTACTTCTTCCCGCCCGGTAGTTCGCTGCTCTCTCTGCCTTACGTTGCGCTGCTCAACGCCTGCGGCGTCTCCGCCGCGAACGCCGACGGCACATACAACCAGCGCGGCGAAGTGCTCATACAGGTCAGCCTCGCCGCATTGTTAATGGCGGGCCTCGCAGCCATATTCTTTTGCACGAGCCGGCTGCTGCTATCGTGGCGTTGGAGCGTCGCCGTCGCGCTCGGCGGCGCGCTCGGCACACAGGTTTGGAGTACGGCCTCGCGCGCGCTCTGGTCAGACACATGGGGCATCTTTCTGCTTGGGTTGGTCGTGTGGCAACTGCTGGCGGACGAGCGGCGCGCGGCGCGGCTGCGCCCCATGCTGCTGGCGACCACGCTCGCATGGCTCTACTTCGTCCGGCCGACCTACGCCATTCCTATCCTCGCCGTCACAATCTACCTGTGCCTTTATCGCCGCGCGCTGCTGCTTCCTTACGCGCTCGCGGGCGCGGCGTGGGCCGCCCTGCTCGCAGGTTATTCGCTCTACCACTTCGGCCAGCCGCTCCCGCACTACTACAGCGCGCGTCGGCTGCACTTCGGCGCGTTCCCCGTCGCCTTCGCCGGCAACCTCGTCAGCCCCGCGCGCGGTCTGCTCGTCTACGTGCCCGCGCTCATCTTTGTCGGCTACCTGTTGCTCCGCTACGCGCGCACGTTGCCGTGCCAGCGCCTCGCCGTCATGGCGGGCTGCGTCGTCGCCGCGCACCTCGTCATCGTGGCCGGCTTCGACCCATGGTGGGGCGGCCACAGCTACGGCCCGCGCTACACGACGGGGCTTGTGCCCTGGTTTGTGCTGCTGGCGATGATCGGGCTGAAGGGTATGCAGAACCGGCAGGCGCAACTGCGCGCGGCCGGCGCGCAAGTTGACGGGCGCGCGCTCATCGTGTGCGGCGCGGTGCTGTTAGCTTTGAGCGTGCTGATCAATGCGCGTGGGGCGCTGGCCCACGCAACGTGGCGGTGGAATGTGCAGCCGGTCAACGTGGATGAGCACCCGGAGCGCGTCTGGGACTGGCGCGACCCGCAATTTCTAGCGCGCGAGCGACCGGACAAAGATGAGGCAGGCAGATTGAGAGGTGAACAGAGATAAAGCTGCGCTTATTCAGTCTGCTGCACGGCCGGCTCGAAGCGCGCGGCGACGAGCGCGCCTTCGTGGACGCCGAAACGCGCGGTCAACTCTGGATAGGTCGCGTGCTCAACCTCGGTCGCAATCAGTTCAAGCTTGCGCTCGGCCGCATTGATCGCCGCCTCCGCGCCTTCGATCTCCACGAACCAGCCAAAGGGTAACTCATCCAGCACGACCTCTACTCCGTCCAGCAACCACGTCTCACGCCGTTTCTCGTAGACCAGCGCGGGCGCGTAACCGAGCGCAGCGAGAATCGCCGCGAGCGCGTCGGCGTCCGCCACTTCCGTCTCGTCTTCGCGTTGCTGTTTGATCGGCGCGTCGCTCGTTAACCGCTCCTTGTAAGTCAACACGGCGCGCGCACCCACGCGGCGCAGGCGCAGCACGCACACACGCGGGTCAAATCCGGGCCCCGCGTAAAGCGTGTTCACTTCAAACTCAGTACCGCACGCCTGCGCGCCCACCAGCGCAAGCCGCGCCCGCAGCGCCGCAATTTGCGCGGCCGTCACACGATACTTTTTCTCGATCTCAGTCGCCATAAACCCTACGTCGGCAGGCAGCAGCGGCTTTACGGCTACTGCCCTTGTGCCCACTATTCATTTCATTCTCGCCCAACGCAGCATTTCGGGGATGCTGGCGCGTTTGCCATACATCAGCATGCCGATGCGATAGACGCGCGCGGCGAGCCAGATTAAGAGCGCCACTGTGCCGAAACCGATGCCGAGCGAGAGCACGATCTGCCACATCGGCGGTGGCTCGGCGACGATGCGCGCCATCATCGTGATGGGCGCGGAGAACGGGATGAGCGAGACGACTTGAGCGAACGTCGAGGTCGGGCTGCGGATCACCGGCACGGCCAGCCACAGGCTCGCAGCCAGCATAAAGACGACCGGCATGGAAAGCTGCCCGCCCTCCTGCGTCGTCGTCACCATCGCGCCGAGCAACAGGTAGATCGTCGCGTAGAGAAAATAGCCCATCAGGAAGAACAGCCCGGCGTAGATGACGAGCGACGGCGCGACGGCCGGCAAATGTATGTTGCTGCTCGCCAGTGTGCTTGCACCGTAGAGCATCAGCAACAGGAACGCGACCGCCCAGATCGTGAACTGCGTCAGCGCGACGAGCGAGACGCCGATCAGCTTGCCGAGCATCAACGTGTTCGTATGCACGGACGAGAACAACAACTCTGTCAGCCGCGTCGCCTTCTCTTCGACGACCGCGCCAAGTATGACCTGCCCGTAGAGCAGGATCGTGATGTAGATAAAGAAGCCGATGCCGAACGCCAGTCCGAAACTGCCGCGCGCTTCGCCGCTCGCGCCGTCCGCGCCTGCGCGCCGCGTCGTCAGATTGATGGCGCGCGCCGAATCATGCACGAAGTCAAGGTTCACGCCCCGGTCGAGCAGGCGTTGCTCGCTAATGGCTTCGCTCAGGCGGCGCTTGATCTGCCCGGCCGTGAATTCGTCGCCGAGATTGCGCGCATAGTATTCCGCATGCCCCGTCTGAAGCACGTCCGGCGGCAGCACAACGTAGGCGTCCAACTCGTTGCGGCGCACGCGCTCATTCAGTTCGCGTTGCACGTCTGCCGGCGTGCGCCCCGCCGGCGCGACCTGCTCCACCACGAAGTCAAAATCGACCGGCGTCTTCCCCACCGCCCCGCGCGTCTCAGGCGCACGCGCAGACGCGTCTGCGTTCTCGCCCGCAGCATCGCTCTCTTCTTCCGGCGCGCGCAGCAGTGCCTCGCGCACGCGCTCGTACATGCGTCCGGTCTCGTCCACGACGGCGACGCGCGTGGGCCCGCCCGCGTTGATCTGGAAGATGAGCGCGGGCACGACCGTGAAGCCGAGCATGAGCAGCGGGCCGAGCACTGTGGCCAACAGGAAGAAGCGCGTGCGGACGCGCTGCACGTACTCGCGCCGGATGATGGCGAGCAATCTGGCCATTAGTTTGCGCTCACTTTTTCGATGAAGATGTCGTTGAGGCTCGGCTCGATCAACTCGAATTTAGAGATGTGCGCGCCGGCCGCCACGAGGCGGCGCAGCAACTCCTGCGCGTCCGCCCCGTCGGCGAGCAACACCTCCGCTTCGTCGCTATGTTGTTTGACTGAGGCGACGAGCGCCGCATCGTGCAACACGCCGTCGCCGCCCGTCGCGCGCAACGCGATGGCGTTCCGGCCGTAGCTGCTCTTAATTTCGCGCAGGCTGCCGCCGAGCACTTTGTGCGCGCGATTGATCACGCAGATGTCGGCGCAGAGTTGTTCGGCCTGCGCCATGATGTGCGTCGAGAGGATGATGGTCTTGCCCGCCGCTTGCAGGTCGAGCACGGCCGTCTTCAGCGTTTCGACGCTGACGGGGTCAAGCCCGGAGAAAGGTTCGTCGAGGATGAGCAGGTCTGGATCGTGTAGAACGGCGGCGATGAACTGCACCTTCTGCTGCATGCCCTTCGATAGCTCGTCCGTCTTCTTCAGTTTCCAGTCCGACAGCTTCATGCGTTCGAGCCAGTGCTCAATCGCGCGTTCGGCCGCGCGCGCATCCATGCCCTTCAACTCGGCGAAGAAGCGCAACTGCTCGCCGACCTTCATCTTCTTATACAAGCCGCGTTCTTCGGGCAGATAACCGATGCGGTCGCGCAGGGCGGGCGTCATGGGCTGACCGAACACTGCGACGCGGCCTGTGTCGGGCGCAGTGATGCCGACGATCATGCGTAGGGTCGTCGTCTTGCCCGCGCCGTTCGGGCCGAGCAGCCCGAAGATGCGCCCGCGCCGCGCCTGCAAGCTTAAATCCTCGACGGCCACGAATTCGGCAAACCGCTTCGACACACCGTCGAGCACCAGCGTCGCATCGGACTGACTCAAATCGTGCCCTCCAACCCGTACCGAACTTTCGCGTGTTTCGCCAGAAATGCGAGGGGTTATACGGGTGGGCGGCGATTAAAGTTCAGCACGAACCGGGCCGGCATGCTAAGATGTGCGCGTCTTCCTCCTTCGGTCTAGCAGGTAGCCCCCATGCTTTCTTGCAACACACGCCAACGCACACGTCTCATCCTGTTATTGCTCTGTCTGTCTGCCGCCGGTGGCGCGCGGGCGCAAGGGCAACAGGAACCTGCACCGCCGCCGGATGAGATCATACGTGTCAGCACGGAACTCGTGCAGACCGACGTGCTCGTCCTAGACAAGCAGGGCAAGTTTGTACCCAACCTGCGCGCCGAAGATTTCGAGTTGCGCGTGGACGGTAAGCCGCAGACGATTGCTTTCTTCGAGCGCATCCATGCCGGCAGCCTCAACGAGGAGGCGCAACTCGCAGCCGCGCGTGGCGGGCGCGACCGCGCGGCCAACGACACGGGCGGTGGTGCTGTCCGCCCGCTCGACCGTGGCCGCCTGATCTTCTTCTTCATAGACGATCTGCACCTCGCGCCCTCAAGTCTCGTCCGCACGCGCGATCTGTTGCTGCAATTCATCGAGAAGCAGTTGCGCCAGAACGATCAAGTAGCCATCGTGGCGACGAGCGGGCAGACCGGCTTTCTGCAACAACTAACCGACGATCAGGAGGTGCTGCGCGCCGCCATCCAGCGCCTCACTTACCGCGAATTAACCGCGCGCGACATGTCCTCGCCGCCCATGACCGCAATGGACGCGCTCAGCATCGAGCGCAACGACACGACGGTCGTCAGCGCCTTCGTGGATGCGACGATGCGCGAGATACCGGCGGTTGGCCGGCCCGGCGGTAACAACAGCGGCATCGCCGGCGGCGGGCCGAACAATCTATCGGCGCGCAACGTGGCCGAGAGCCAAGTCCGCGCGCGTGCGGCCCAACTCATGCAGCAGGTCACGGCCGTCGCCACGCAGACGCTCGGCAGCCTGCAAAGCCTCTTACGCACGACGGCGCAACTGCCCGGCCGCAAGCTGGTCTATTTCATCTCGGACGGCTTCGTGCTTAATACCGGGCAGGGCGAAGTGCTCGACCGTCTGCGCCGCGTGACGGATGCAGCCGTGCGCGCCGGGGTGGTCGTCTATACGCTCGACGCGCGCGGGCTGTCGGCCGCAATTCCCGGCGTGCCCGACGCGAGCGGCGGGCGCACCATTGACCCGACCGGCCGGCTGGCGCTCAGCACCGGCAACGAAAACACCGCGCTGCAAGAGCCTTTGCGCGTCATCGCGGGCGACACAGGGGGGCGCGCCATGCTCAACACCAACGCGCTCAAGGATGCGTTGACGCAGGCGCTCGAAGAGACATCCGTCTATTACCTGTTGGCGTGGCGGCCCGCGCAGGACGAGATGCGCGGCGGTCGTTTCCGCCGCATTGACGTGGAGGTGAAAAGTCGCCCGGAGTTGAGCGTCCTCGTGCAGCGCGGCTTCTTCACTACGCCGCCGCCGGACGAGCAGCCGCGCAAGCGCGATGAAGCCAAGCGCGAGAAGCGGCCGCCCGCAGCGGCCGGCACGCTGACCGGCAACGCTTCGACCACCACGCTCGCGCCACCCGAAGCGGCGCTGCCGCACCCTTCGCTGCTGACCGCGCTCCGCGCTTACGCGCCCCGCACGGCACTGCCGACTGCGCTTACGCTCAACTACTTCAACACGCAGCAGCATGGCTTGCTGCTCGCCAGTTCGCTGCAAGTCGCGGTCGAGCCGCCCCCGCCGGGGCAGAACAGGCATGTGGATTTGATCGGCGCGATCTATAACGCGCAGGGCGACCCGACCAGTTCCTTCGAGCGCCACATCACCGTCACGCCGAAGCAGCCGGGCGACGCGGCAGCCCCGGCGACGGCGCAGCCCGGGACGCCTGAAGCGCAGCGCATAGTCATCACACACCAGATAAAGATCACGCCCGGCATCTATCAGGTGCGCATCGCCTCGCGTGAAGTTGAGACGGGCCACACGGGCAGCGCCACGCAATGGATCACGATCCCCGCGCTCGACGGCGGCAAGCTGGCCATGAGCAGCATCTTTCTCGGCGAGCGTCCACGCGTGGAGACTTCGACCGATCCGGCCGCGCCCTCGGCGGCGCTCGTCAATCCCGACCGCCATTTTTCGCGCGCCTCCGTCCTGCGCTTCATCCTCTACATCTACAACGCGGCGCGCGCCGGGCAGACCACCCCGCCCGACGTGGCGCTGCAACTGCAAGTCTTCCGCGATGATCAACCCGTCATCACGACGCCGCTACGCAAAGTCCAGGTTGAAGGTCTGACCGACTTCAGCGTGCTCCCCTACGCAGCCGAACTGAACCTGAGCGACCTGCCCGCCGGGCACTACGTCCTGCGCGCCGCCGCAATTGATCGCACAGCCAAAACCAGCGCCCTGCAACACGTTAAATTCACGGTTGATTGACGCCGCCGCAAGGTTTCGGACTAGCTCAGGCACGGCCACAAGCAAGCGCCACGCATGGGCTGTTTCTGTCTTCGCGTCCCTGTCCGGCGGCTCGCGTGGTTTACGTGTCTGCCGTTTAGGTGCGCCCCTTGAACGATGAAAGTGATTGACTTGCGCTCGATTTTGGCATAAAAACCTCTCGCCCCCCGCTCGCAAATCCCCTGCAACAAGTTCCCGTTCAACTAGAGCCTCAGGCGCTCGTCCCCGCGAACGTAAAACCCGACGATCCATGCGCAGCCACACCCGCTTACTAACGCTCAGCCTACTGGCGCTCTCATGCTTCATCACAACCACCTGCCACCGGCATCAAGCGCACGCAACGCTCGAAGCGGTTGATCCGATTGACCGCCGGTCTAACCTGACGGTCGGCGCGCCGGTCGAACGCGATCTGGCCGAGATTAAAACGGCGGGCACGTTGACCGTGCTTGCGCCCTACAACTCGACCACCTATTTCATCTATCGCGGCGAACCGTTCGGCTACGAATACGAACTGTTGCAAGCCTTCGCTAAAGAGCAGGGCGTGGCGTTGAAGATGGTCGTCGTCACCGACCCGAAAAGTCTCTACTCGCTGCTCAACAGTGGCGAGGGCGACCTCGCCGCCGGTCGGCTCGTGCCGACGCCGGAGGACGAGGCGAAGGTCACATTCACGCGCGCCCTCTATCGCACCGAGCCGGCCCTTGTGCAGCAGGCGCAGACGCCCGCCGCCCTGACGAAAGGCGCGGAGCAGGCCATCAAACCCGGCCCCGCCGACGAGTCGCCCGAAGTGGACATACAGGCGCGGCTCATTACCCGCCCCGCGCAGTTGGCCGGGCAGACCGTCACCGTGCCGGAGAAATCGCCCTATCGCCGCACGCTCATCGAACTATCAGACGACATTTCGGGCGACGTGCGCGTCGTCGAACTGGGCGGCGAGATTCAGGACGAGGGCTTGGCGCAAAAGGTGGCGCGCGGTGAAGTGCAGTTCACCGTCATGCAGGACAATCTGGCGGAACTGAAAGAGGCGGAGTTCAAGAATCTCAAGGTGCGCCCCATCGTCGGGCGCGCGCACAGCGTGGCGTGGGCGGCGCGCAAGAACTCGCCGGAGCTAGTGCGCCAACTCAACGAATGGATCGAGCGCAAGCAGAACGGCACGTTGTTCGACCGGCTCTACAAAAAATACTTCATTGACCTGCGCACACACGTCGAGCATGTGTCGAGCGAGTATCTCACTTCGGCCACAGGCAAACTCTGCGAATACGACGACCTGCTCAAAGAGCACGCGCCGCAACTAGAATGGGACTGGCGGCTGCTGGCCGCGCAGACTTATCAGGAGTCGCACTTCAAACCCGACGCGCGTTCGTGGGCAGGCGCGGTCGGCCTGCTGCAACTCATGCCAGCGACGGCGCGGCAATTCGGCGTGCAGAATCCGCTCGACCCGGCGGACAACGTGCAGGGGGCGGTCAAGTTTCTGGCGTGGCTCAATCGTTACTGGCAGGAGCGCATCCCCGACGAAGACGAGCGGCTGAAGTTTATCTTAGCCTCTTACAACTGCGGCGCGGGGCACGTGGACGACGCGCAACGGCTGACGGAGAAGTACGGCGGGAATCCGCAATCGTGGGATGATGTCTCTTACTGGCTGTTGCAGGTGTCGAGCCAGCAATACGCGACCGACCCGGTCGTGAAGTTCGGCTTCTGTCGCGGCATCGAGCCGGTCAACTACGTCAGCCTCATCCTTGAACGCTTCGACCACTACAAACAGTTCGTCGCGCGCCGCGACCAGCAAACCGACAGGCACAGCGCACAAGCCTGCGCACAACCGGCGGCCAGCGCCCTACAGCACGTTAAATTCACGCTTGAGTAAGCTCGCGCGGTCAACGTTGTCGCGGGTCTCGTTTGTGTCAGCTTAGGCTGTGCCGGGCATCAAGCCCTGCTCGCGTACCTGCTCCTCTTCGAGCCGGCGCAGGCGGGCCGCCATGATGCTGGCCCGGCCCAGATAGCCAAGCAACTCGCGCTCGTTTGCGCGGCTGACCACCGGCAGGCGGCCGATGTCGTTGCGGAGCATCTTGGTCACAGCTTCATGCAGCGACTCGTCCGGGTAGGTCACGACCAGATCGCGGCTGCCTGCTGCCAGCACGGTTGTGCCGCCCTTTGTGCCCTGCTCCAAAGCCTGCAACACGTCGCCGCGCGTGATGATGCCGGCGAGTTGCCCTTCTTCGTCCACAATCGGAATGCCCTGCCGCTTTGTCAACAAAGGATCATGATGCGCAATGCGATCCGATAGCTCCGTGACCTTCATTGTGGCCGGCACAGTCGGCACGGACGTATCCATCACCTCCCCGACGCGCAAGACCGCCAACGGGTCGATGCTGTACTCGCGCGTGATGTGATAACCGCGCCGGGCTACTTTCTCTGTCAAGATCGAGCGGCGCAGCAGCAATACGGTCAGAGCGTAAGCGGCCACGCTGCCGACGAGGAGCGCGGGCAGCAGGTTGAAATCCTTTGTTAGCTCCAACGTGAAGACTATTGCCGTGAGCGGCGAGCGCATCGTGCCTCCCATCATCGCCGCCATGCCGACAATGGCCCACAGCCCCACGTCGCCCACCGGAATGAAGTGGGCTTCGACCGCGCCGAGTGCGCCGCCCATGATCAAGAGCGGTGCGAGCACGCCGCCCGATGTGCCTGAGCCGAGCGACAGCGACCACACGAGCGCCTTGCCGATGAGCAGGCCCATAACGGCCGCGCCGATGATCTCGCCGCGCAGGAGCGCGTGAATAGTCTCGTAACCAACGCCCAAGACACGCGGATCGAAGTAGCCACCTAATCCGACAAACAGACCGCCCAGCGCGGGCCACCACATCCAGTGGAAGGGCAAGCGCTCGAACAAGTCCTCGCAGCCGTAGACGAGCGTCGTCAAACCGCCGGAGGCGAGACCGGCGACGATGCCTACGAGCAACGCAAAGAAAAGTCCCTCCGCACCCAAGCTCGCATGCGGACTGACCGGAAAGATCGGCCCTGCGCCCAGCAACGGCACTCGCACGATGCTCGCCACGACCGCCGCGATGGAGACCGGAATGAACGAACGTGGCCGCCATTCAAAGAGCAGCAGTTCGACCGCCAGCAGCACAGCCGCCACCGGCGCGGCGAAGATCGCAGCCATGCCGGCCGCCGCGCCTGCGACCAGCAAAGTGCGGCGCTCGGCCGCCGACAGATGAAAGAGTTGCGCGATGAGCGAGCCGACCGCGCCGCCCGTCATGATGATCGGCCCTTCCGCGCCAAAGGGGCCGCCCGTGCCGATTGAGATGGCGGACGAGAGCGGCTTTAAGACCGCGACCTTCGGTGACATGCGACTGCGGCCGAATAGAATCGCCTCTAAGGCTTCCGGGATGCCGTGCCCACGAATCTTTTCCGACCCGTAACGTGCTATCAACCCGATCAACAGCCCGCCGAGCGCCGGCACGATGATCACAAGTGGGCCGAGATGATGTCCCTGCGGCGATTGAAAGACGGCGGAGAAACGTTGGTAGAAAGTGATGTTGGTGATGACGGCGATCAACCAGACCAGCGCGTAAGCAACTACCGCGCTGATTGCGCCGATGAAGGACGCCATCAGCGAGAGCACGAGGATGCGCCGGTCGCGCGTAAAATCGGCCAGCCGATCTTCAACCTGCTCGGTCTTCTTCTTCATCTCACCTCCCAGACAGCAAACGCAAACAACCGAACTCAATTAAACGCTCAGGCGTCGAGCGCGATGCGCCGGGCGGAGATGATCTGCCCGGCGGCGCGTAGATCGTTCAAGGTGGCGTCATCAGGCGGCGCATCCGTTTCGATCACCGCCATCGCTTCGCCGCCGCGCTCGCGCCGCCCGAGATGGAAGCGGCTGATGTTGACGCCGCGCTCGCCCAAGATCGTGCCGATGCGCCCGATGACGCCCGGCACGTCCACGTTGCGCGTCACGAGCATGTACCCGGCCGGGATGGCTTCGATGCGGAAGCCGTTGATCTCCGTGATGCGCCCCTCGCGCGATGCGCCAAAGAGCGCGCCTGCGACCGAACGCTCGCCGCCCGTCGTCAGCACGAGCGTGCGAATCGCCGGCAGCAGTTCGTTCGACCCGGCGTGCAGGTAAGAGGTCTTGACGGCGATGCCGCGCTCCTCCGCGATGAGAAAAGCGTTGACGACGTTGACGCGCGCGCTCATGTCGCGCAGCAGTCCGGCGAGGAAGGCGCGCGTCACGGGCGCGGCGTCAAGCTCCGCGATCTCGCCCGCGAACTCGATCCGCACCTCGCGCACCGGCTCGTCAATCAACTGCGCCTGAAAACGGCCCAGCCGGCCCGCCAGCGTGAGGTAAGGTTGCAGCACGTGTAACTCCTGCGCGCCGAGCGCCGGGGCATTGACCGCGCCGCGCAGCGCGCCCGTCAGAAAATAGTCGCGCATCTGTTCGGCCACCGTCAGCGCCACGCCTTCCTGCGCCTCTCTGGTTGACGCACCGAGATGCGGCGTCGTGATGACTTCGTCGAGTTGCAGCAGGGGATGATCGTTGGCGGGTGGCTCCTGCTCGTACACGTCGAGCGCCGCGCCTGCGATGCGCCCCTCTTTGAGCGCCTCGTAGAGTGCGCGCTCGTTCACCAGACCACCGCGCGCGCAGTTGATGATGCGCGCGTCCGGCTTCATGCGGGCCAGTTCCGGCGCGCCGATGATGCCGCGCGTCTCGGCTGTGAGCGGCGTGTGTACGGTCAGAAAGTCGGCGCGCGCACAGACCTCTTCGAGCGGTAAAAGTTCCAACTCGGAGTCGCCCGCCTGCTCCGGCACGACAAACGGATCGAAGGCAACGACTTTCATGCCGAAGGCGAGCGCGCGCTGCGCAACGACGCGCCCGATGCGGCCCAACCCGACCACGCCGAGCGTCTTGCCGCGCAACTCGACGCCGATAAACTTCTTGCGCTCCCACTTGCCTGCGCGCAAGGTCGCATGCGCCTGCGGGACGCGCCGCGCAAGCGAGAGCAGCAGCGCCATCGTGTGTTCGGCGGTCGTCAGGGTGTTGCCGTCGGGCGCGTTCATCACGATAATGCCGCGCGCAGTCGCCGCCGCCACGTCAATGTTGTCCACGCCGACGCCCGCCCGCCCGACGGCGCGCAGCCGCCCGCCCGCGTCCATCAACTCGGCCGTCACCTTCGTCTCGCTCCGCACGATCAGCCCGTCATAATCGGGCATCAGCGCGCGCAAATCTGCGCCGCCCAAGCCTGTCCGTTTCAGCACGTCAAAGCCGGCGGCCCGCAGCGGCGCGAGTCCGCTTTCGCTGACATCATCAGAGACCAGTATTTTTGCTTGATTCATGTGGGCTGAAATTATAGCGGTTTTCATTTGCGCGCGCATCGGAGTGCGCTCGGCCAAGTTCTAAAGAGCGCCCGCGTGGTGTTACACTCGCGCGCGCTGGCGCAACGGGGCCGGCACGATGCTCTCAATTTAACGGCTGCAAGGACGGCGCATGGACATTATCGTTTACCGCCCCGGTGCGGAGCATGTCGAAGAAGGCTTCACGGTCGAACAGTTGCCCGAGCTATTGCACGACGAGACGCTGGTTGTCTGGGTGGATTTTCAAGCGCCCACGCTGGCCGACGACGACCTGTTGCTCAACGTCTTCCGCTTTCACCCGTTGACGGTTGAAGACTGCCGCGCTAATCGGCATCATCCGAAGGTCGAAGAGTTTCCCGACTATCTCTACTACATCGTCCACGGCGTCCATACGGACAGCAGCCCCGAACGCTTCAACACCATCGAACTCGACGGCTTTCTTGGGCGCAACTTCGTCGTGACCTATCACCACGAGGCATTGCGCGCCGTAGACATCGTCAAACAGCGCGTGCGCGCCAGTCCCATCCCCTGCCAGCGCGGCGCGGTCTTCGTGCTGCACCAGATCATTGACACCATCGTGGACGATTATCTGCCGGTGATGGATGACTTCGACGAGCGCATCAACGCGCTCGAAGACAACATCTTTCAGACGCGCAGCCCGGATGATGCCATCCTCGCCGAGATACTCGACCTCAAGCGCAGCGTCCTGCGGCTGCGCCGCATCTCCTCCAAACAGCTTGACGTGCTCTACCGGATGAGCCATGGGCAGTTCCAACTGATCGGCGGCGCGGCGCTCCCCTTCTACCGCGACATCTACGATCACATCGTGCGCGTGACCGACTTGGCCGAGAGTTACCGCGATCTGATTAGCGGTTCGCTCGAAGCTTATCTGTCGGTCGTCTCCAACCGCTTGAACGAGATCATGAAGGTCTTGACGATCTTCTCCGCCATCATGCTGCCGCTCACCTTCATCGCGGGCGTCTACGGCATGAACTTCGACAACATGCCGGAGTTGCACTCGCGCTACGGCTACGCCGCCACGTGGCTGACGATGATCATCGTCGCCTGCCTGATGCTCTACTTCTTCTGGCGGCGCGGCTGGATCGGCAAGCCCAAATCAATCAGCGAGGAAAGCTAAAGCAGGCGCAAGCGGCCAAAGAATTAACGACGAGGGCCGGTGAATTAACACGGAAACGCTGGATTTTATGGAGCCAGCTTCGTGTTGCTTCATGCGACTCTCGTCGTTAGCTTTTCCTTGCCCTCTATTTTGTCGGGCAGACGGGGCGCGGGCTTCAGCCGGCAACGACCTGCCAGCTTCCGCCTCACATCGGATCGCCATCGCCTGCGGAATTGCGTACGGGGTCGGGCGTGCCATCGGGTGCGGGCACTGAAGCGGCGTCGGGTGCGCCGCTCGCGTTGTCGGTCGGCTGAGAGCCGAGTTTTTGCGTCTTTGCCAGATCGCTCAGGGTCTCGCTGCTGGTTGCGTCCTCTTTGCGGGCCGCTTCGGCGGCGGCAGTATCGTCGGCGGCGGGCGCGTGGGTCTGATCTTTGGCTTCCATCTTCGTCGCTCCTTCGGGTCAGAACAGCAGATAGATTGTGGTCGCAAGCGAGAGCAGCACGGCGGCGTAGAAGCCGGCGAGCACGTCGTCCGCCATGATGCCAAGCCCGCCTTGCAGTGCTTCGAGCCGGCGAATCGGGTAAGGCTTCCAGATGTCGAACAGACGGAAGACGAGGAAGCCCAACAGGAGCGTCCAACGACCGCCGAACGGCACAAAGGCGAACGTAAGCAACTGCCCGACAACTTCATCAATCACCACCGCGCCGGGGTCTTTGCGTTTCAGCAGCGCCTCGCAGCGCGTCGCCGCCCACACACCCGCGAGCGCCAACGCGCTCAGCACCAATAGCAGGATCGTGTTGAGCAGCACCCCGGAAGGCGGCATGGGCCAATCTGCCGCCCGCGCCGCTGCGTGCAGGCGCAGACTGCCCGCGCGCACGCCGATATAGGCGAACACGCCCACGAGCGACCCCCAAGTGCCCGGCGCGAGCGGGATCAGCCCGACGCCGCACGTCGCCAGCGCAATCGCCACATAGTCGCGTAAGCCGCGCACGGGCGCGTGCGGCAGCAGCGCAGCGTCCGTCACGATCACATGAGTTGGGTCGTCGCTCGACTCTTTCATGGTCATCAAATCGGCGTCAGTGACAAGTTAAGACGCAACTGCTTTAACTGCTAACGACGGGCTATGCTCGACAATGTGGCCGACCAGATCGTACTCGTGCGCGGCGGTGATGTGGACGTTGACGAAATCGCCGGGCGCGGGCGTCAAGCCTTCGGGCGCGTCGTTGATGAGCACGCAGCCGTCTATGTCGGGCGCTTGAGTTTCAAGCCGCCCTTGCCAGAGCAGGTCACTCTCTTTCGCAGGCCCCTCAAAGAGCACACGCACAGTTGCGCCGACGCGGGCGCGATTGCGCCGCCGCGAGATGCGCGCCTGCTCCTTCATCAGCCGGTCGCGCCGCCGCTTAGCCACGCGCGCGTCAACTTTGTCCGGCAGCGCGTAGGCGGGCGTGCCCTCTTCGTCCGAATAGGTGAAGACGCCGACGCGGTCGAACTCGACGTTGCGCACGAACGCCAGCAACTCGGCAAAATCCTCTTCCGTCTCACCGGGAAAACCCGTGATGAATGTGGTACGCACCGCGATGCCCGGCACGCGCGCGCGCACACGCGCGATCAGGCGTTCGAGACTCGCGCGATTGCCACCGCGCTTCATCAACTTCAGGACGTTCTGCGCCGCATGTTGCAAGGGCATGTCAAGATACTTGACCGCTTTCGGCTCGCTCGCCAGCACATCGAGAAACAGGTCGCTGATGTGGGTCGGGTAGGTGTACATCACGCGCACCCATTCGACGCCATTAAGGCGAGCGAGTTCGCGCAGCAGGTGGGCGAGGCCGTCCGGTTGATTCAGGTCTTCACCGTAGCGCGAAGAATCCTGCGCGACGAGGATCAACTCTTTGACGCCCTGCGCGACCAAGCTCTGCGCCTCACTCACCACCGAGCCGAAGCGCCGGCTGCGGAAATGGCCGCGCATCTGCGGGATGAAGCAGAAGGCGCACGGGCGGTCGCAGCCTTCGGCAATCTTGATGTAGGCGCTATAGCCGGGCGTGGCGAGCACGCGCGGCGTAGATTCGTCGTAGAGATAAGTTGCGCTCTGATTGCCGAGCGTGATGACGGGCAGCGCGCGCGTGTTGACCTGCGCATCGCAGACGCGCGTAATATCACTGATCTGATTCGTGCCGATAAAGGCGTCAACTTCCGGCATCTCCGCGCGCAGTTCGTCGCGGTAACGCTCGACCAGACAGCCGGCGACCACGAGGCGCTGGCACTTCCCTTCAGCCTTCAAGCGCGCGGCTTCGAGAATGGCGTTGACCGATTCCTGCTTGGCCGCATCAATGAAGCCGCAGGTGTTGACTACCAACGTCTCAGCTTCGCTCTCGTCGTTGGTGATCTCGTAGCCAGCCTGCTTAAGCTGGCCCATCATCACTTCGCTGTCAACCAGATTCTTCGGACAACCCAGACTGATAAAACCGATTTTCATAAAGCAGTGGCGGGTGACAACCGACAAGTGACGAGTGATAGGTTAAAACTTTGTCTTTCACTCGTCACTTGTCGGTTGTCACTGTTTTCTCGTCCCTTTCCAGACTTTGTAACCATGCCTCGACGCGTTCGGCCTCGGCGGGCAGCAGGTCGTGCGCGCCGAAGCGGACACGGTTGTAAACGTGCGTGACGAATAACGCCTCGGAGAGGCCCGTCGTCGTGGCAAATTCAAGCGGCGTCTGATCTGTCGCGCGGCGCAAGCCCCGCAACGCGAGCGCCTCGTTCATGCGCTCGTAAAACTCTACGGCCGAGTGGCCCGCGCTCATCGCGGCTGCGCCGCCTGACGTGCGTCTCAAGCGCAGGCGACGGATGCGTTGCGCCGCGACGAGCAAGAGGCCAACGAGCGCGCAGACCGCGAGCACGAGTGGCACGTTGATGGCGAACGATGGTGGCGTTGCTTGACCCAACGCCGTTAGCTGTTGCCACCAGCCGCGCAGACTCGCGTGCCATGCGTCGGCTAGCTGGCCGGCCGTCCGACGATAAGTGCCGAGGCTGCTGCGGACTGACGATGCGAGTGAACGCTGCTCCTGTTTATCATAAGCGACGACGTATTGAATCCAAAATAGCTCCAACGCCTCGGCGTACTTGCGGAAGGGGCCAAGCCAGCCGTTCGCCACAGCGCCGCCGGGCCGGCCCGCTTCGGGCGTCGGGTCGAAAGTTACCCAAGCATCGTTTTGCGGGAAATAGACCTCGACCCACGAATGCGCGTCCGCCTGCCGGACGGTGTAGGCATCGGCCGCCTCGTTATATTCGCCCTGCTGAAACCCATTGACGACGCGCGCCGGGACGCCGAGCGTACGCATCATCACGGTCATGGCGGTCGAATAATACTCGCAATGGCCGGCGCGGACGCGAAACAGAAAATCGGCGAGCGGGTCGGGGCCGGTGGCCGTGCGGTCGAGCGAGTAAGTGAAATCGTGTTGCAGATGCCACTCGATGACGCGCGCCGCGTCGTAGTTAGTATCGGCGCGTGCGCCGACGACCCACGAGCGCGCGAGTTGGAAGATGCGCGGATCGAGTTTGTCAGGCAGTTGCAGATAGCGGCGCGCGGCGGCCGGCACTTGCCCGTTATCGAGGCGCAACAACGCGAGCGGCGGATCGTTCGTGTCCGAATAAGCGCGATAGGTGATGCGCTCTAAAGAATGTGCGCGTGTGGCAATGCCGCCTTCCGCATCGTGGCGCACGTAAGGCAGCGCGCCCTGCACGGCGATGGCGCGCGGCGCGATGAAGAGGACGGGCGTGTCCATCGGTTCGAGGAAGAAGGTCTGCGGCGTCAGACGGTCGAGCGCCTCGGTCGTGTCGAACTGGAACAGACCGCGCTCGCCGCCGCCCGCAAGATAGTCAACCTTCGCCACCGTCCTGCGCCAACTGTGACCGTCGAAGCTATCGAGGGCCACGCCGCGCCACCGGAGCGAGTGCGGCTGTGCGCTCTGCGGCGTGTCCACGCGCACGCGCATGACGACTTGATTACTGCGTTCGAGCCGGCCGATCTCACCGATGTTTACTTCGTCGGAGAAACCGATCATGCCGGTCACGCCGCCATCGGCCCGCGACAGGGCACTTGCGCCGGAGCGCGGCGTGATGAAAAAGATCGGGAGCGCCAACGTAAAGATGAGCGCGAGCAGGCAGAGCGCGACGAGCGCCAGACGTTTGGCCTCGCCCGCCGGCGGGCGCTGCGGCGTGCGCCGTTTTAGCCCACGCGCGAGCAGCAGGCCCGCACGCGGCGCGCGGACGTAACGCGTCGCCTGCATCTGAACGCTGCGGCGCGCACGTCTGATCTCGAAGGCGACCACGGTCGAGAGCGCGCAAAACATGAACAGGCCGAGCGACGCAAGGAAGTGCGGGCTGACGCTGAGGCCGGCGGCGAGCAGGACTTCAAAGAAGGCGATGAGATAGAGAAACAACCAATCGCGGTCGGCCTTCTTCTGCCAGAGTTTGATCGCGGAGATGAACAGGATGAAATGTGTGAGCGCGCCCAAGCCTACGCTCGCGCGTTCCGCCCCCCACACACCGCCGGTGTGCCAGCGCCAATCGAGATAAAAGAGCGGCAGGGCCGTCAGCACCAGAAAGAGACCCACGCGGTCGGGCAGTTGCCAGCGTGTGTCTTCGAGTTTCCACGTGACGGCGAGCAGCACGGCAAACGCGCCGCCGAGCGGCAGACTCACGCCGCCCGCGACGACGAGCGCCAGCACGCCGCATGCGAACATCGCGTAGGAAGAGGCCCGGAAGTAAGTGTCGAAAGTCACGGCTCTTTTGATGCGGCGACGCATGCGCGGGCGTGCCCGGCAAGTGCCCCGCGCCCCGGAATCTGCACGCGCGCCTCGGCGCTTATAACTTCCGGGCGGGCGCTATTTTTTCACCAGTTGAATCTCGAACAGTTTCGGCCACAGCTTGCCGGTGACGAACAGACGGTCACTAGCTTCGTCGTAAGCGATGCCGTTGAGCACGTCCGTCCAGGTGGTGCGGTCGGCGGCCGGGAGCAGGCCCGTCAGATCGATAACACCCAACACATTGCCCGTCTGCGGGTCAATCCGCATGATGCGATCCGTCTGCCAGACGTTAGCGTAGATTTCGCCTTTGACGTATTCGAGTTCGTTGAGTTCCCTGACGGGTTGGCCGTTGAGGGAGACGTTGATGGTGCGCTTGACGGCAAACGTCGCCGGGTCGAGGAAGCGAAGACGATTCGTGCCATCGCTCAGGATCAGGTAGTCATTATCGTGCGTCAGTCCCCAACCTTCACCCGTGTAGGCGAACTCGCCGAGTTGTTGAAAAGTTTCCGGGTCGTAGATGAACCCTTTTTGCGATTGCCAAGTGAGTTGATAGACGCGCCCGCGAAAGACGGTCATGCCCTCGGCGAAATACTGCTGGGGTACGTCAATCTTTTTGACGACGCGCCCTGTGTCCAGTTCAACCTTGCGCAGGCTCGATTCGCCGTTGAGGCCCGTACTCTCCCAGAGCAGCCGGTCACGAAAGATTAAACCTTGCGTGAAAGCGCCAGTGTCGTGCGGGTAGACGTGCTTGACCTCGTAGCTGTAGGTGGGCACGGTGTTGTAAGAGCAACTACTCAAGGTTAACAGCAAGGTTAGCAGCAACGTTTTAGAGAATAGATAGAGCATGCAGTTTTTCGCCGCGTTTAAGGGATGTGGGGCAGAGCGTTACGGACGCGGGTAATTGTCGCAGACCAGCCGCAAATTCAAAAGCCCGCCCAAGCTTGAGATGCTTGGGCGGGCTTTACTGATTTTATCCCGGCGGCTTCCTACTCTCCCACGCAGCTTCCCACGCAGTACCATCGGCTCTAAGAGGCTTAACTTCCGTGTTCGGGATGGGAACGGGTGTGACCCTCTCGACAAAACCACCGGAAAACTTGTCAACTCGTTAAAAGAGCTTTGAGAATCGAATAGTGTTGTTGCCCGCGAAGAAAACCAACTGTGCGAAGCGCGACCGTAAAAATCAGCTCGCTCGTTTTGCTGGCGAGTAAATTTTATGGTCAAGCCATGGGACTGATTAGTACTGGTCAACTGAACGCATTACTGCGCTTACATTCCCAGCCTATCAACGTGGTGGTCTACCACGAGTCTCACTGGCAGGATTAATCTCTGGTCTGGCTTCACGCTTAGATGCATTCAGCGTTTATCCATGCTCCACATAGCTACCGAGCTATACCGTTGGCACGATAACTCGTACACTAGAGGTGGATCCAACCCGGTCCTCTCGTACTAAGGTCAGATTCCATCAATCCTGCTACGCCCACACCAGATAGGGACCGAACTGTCTCGCGACGTTCTAAACCCAGCTCACGTACCGCTTTAACTGGCGAACAGCCAGACCCTTGGGAGCTTCTGCACCCCCAGGATGCGATGAGCCGACATCGAGGTGCCAAACCCTGCCGTCGCTGTGGACGCTTGGGCAGGATCAGCCTGTTATCCCCGGCGTACCTTTTATCCGTTGAGCGACGGCCCTTCCATA
>DASVQA010000191.1:0-2439 GCA_036389375.1 Pyrinomonadaceae bacterium
ATCCGTACATCACGCGACGCGGCCAAATATAAAGCACGTGGGCTGTACGAATTGAACCCGATGGATGTGTCTTCAGTGTTGCGTTTCGATGCGGCATCTTAACAAAAATGCGGTGTGTTTGCTAGTGATACGGCGCAAGACACATGGGCGGGTGGCCCAACAGGCTCAGACTGTCTGGAGGTAAGCCGCACATGGGAGCGGAAAACGGCGCGGAAAAGACTATTCTCGTGGTGGAGGATTTTGAAGATAACCGCTTCATGATGAGGCGTTTGCTTGAAATGGGCGGCTATCGCGTGCTCGAAGCCATCAACGGGCAGGAGGCGGTCACAATGGCAGCGAGTACGCGCCCGCACCTGATCCTGATGGATTTGAGTCTGCCGCAGATTGACGGGCTGGCCGCCACGCGCAGCATCAGGCAGATGGACGGCATGGCGCGCGTGCCCATCATCGCCATCTCCGCCCACGATACCAGCGACTTTCGCACCGACGCCCTCGCCGCCGGCTGCAACGAGTACCTGACCAAGCCGGTTGACTTCGACCGTTTAGAGAGCCTCTTGAAACAAATGTTGGGCTGAAGAAGTTCGCCGCGCGCACGCTGCCCTGTTCGCCCGGCCCGTCCGGTTGTGCATGCTTTAACGCGCTACTTGGCACCCGCCGCGTGGAACTTTAACCGCCCGTTGACCTCTAACCGCTGACTGCTGCTGACTTATGCCGGGCCGCTTCACAGCCTTGCTGCGCGCGCACGAAGACGCCTTGACGCGCGCTTGGGTGGACGGCGTCTACGCCGAACGACGCACGGACTTGCCCGCGCTCTTGTCCTACCGGCAGTTGATCGAGCCGCTGCCGGAGGTCTTGGACGAGTTGGCGCGACTGCTCGACGGGGCGTTGGACGAGTGCGAGATCATCGAATCGGCCCGCCATCTGCGCCGCCACACGCAGGTGCGTTTCCAACAGGGCTGCCTGCTCGACGAAGTGGCACGCGAGTTGATGATTTTACGTGGAGTCTTGCACGATTTTCTGTGGCGCGAAGGGCCTGTGGCTACAGATGGCGACCTGTGGGCCTTACGCGAAGCACTTGGACGCACGAACGCGCTCTTGGATGAAATGCTCGCCCAGGCCTTGGTCACCTACGCTGCCTCCCTGCGCCCACCCGTGCAGACGCGCATGACGGTCTGGCCGCCTGCGCGCCGTCGGCAAGACCGCCGGGGCCGAGATGAGACGCAATGAAGCAAACGACGATGAGCAGGATTCGGCTGGACGTACGTACCAAACTGCTGGTGCTCTTGGCCCTGCTGTCGCTGCCGCTCCTGATCGTCAGCCTGCTTCAACTCAACAGCTACCGCCGCAGCCTGATCGAGCAATCAACCACGCTCGCGCGCATCGAGACCGCCGCCGCCGAAGGCGCGCTCGATTCATGGCTTGAGACGCACCCGCAATCGGCGCGGGCCGGTGCGGCGCTCCTGCCCGGCGCAGCCGCAGACCTCTACGCAAAAATCCGCCAGCAGTTGACGCTCGGCACGGACAACGCGCTCGTCGTGCGCGACGCGCGCGGCGAGATTGTGGCTGACCCGACCACGACCACGCAGAGCGTGAACGGCAACAACCGGACGCCGCAGGTCGGCGAGCAGCCGTGGAGCGACGGGGTGGCGCGCATCACCAGCACGCACACGCTCAATCGTAACGGTTGGAGCGTGGCGGTCGGCGTGCCGCTGCCGAAACACACGCCCGCCTGGCGTTCATTCCTCGCGCTCGCGGCGACGTGGTTATTTGCGCTCGCGGCCTCAGGCTTCATCGCGGTCTGGGCCGTCGGGCGCTTCACGAAGCCCCTGCGCCAACTGGCCGCCTCCGCCACGACGCTCGGCGACGGGCAACTGCACGAGCGCGTGGCTGTAGAAACAGACGACGAGATCGGCACGCTCGCCGAAGGCTTCAACTCGATGGCGGCGAGCTTGCAGACCAAGTTCAACGAATTGCACACGCAGGGCGTCTTCATCGCCGAAGTGCTCGACAGTCTGCCGCTCGGCGTCATCGTCCTCGACGCAAACCTGATCGTGCGCAAAGTCAACTCGACCTTCGCCGGGCTTGTCGGGCGCGACGTGAAAGAGTTAAACGGGCGGGGGCTGTACGAAGCGGCGGCCGGTCTCGCCGTCTTAAGCGAAGTTGTCGAAGACGTGCGCCGCACGCGCCGCGCATTCGTCAACTACGGTCTGCCGATTGATCTCGTCGCGCGTAGCGACCGCAACGACGGCGAGAAGTTCTGGGACGTGATCCTGTGGCCGACGACGGAGCGCACGGGCGAGCGCGGCGACGTGATCCTGATCCTCTCCGAAGTCTCGAAGCGCGTGCGTGCCGAGAAGCTGGCGACCGCCGCGTTCGCCGCCGAGAAAGCGCGCGCCGCAGAGCTTGAGAGCGTCATCAACCAGATGGACGAGGGCGTGA
>DASVQA010000192.1:0-36856 GCA_036389375.1 Pyrinomonadaceae bacterium
TTCGACACGGTACGGGAACTCGCCCGGGATTTCCAGGTCAGCCTCACCGCCACCGCAATTCGTTTGGTCGAACTAGGCTCGTTTCCCGCCATGATCGTCTGCAATGAGCGAGGGCATCGACGGTGGTTTATTCGTAACTCCGACGTCCCAGAGATGATCTGGCCCAAGGACACGCCAGGGGCGTATACGAACGCCTACGAACTACTGCACGGCAGCATAGAGTCGGATGGCCCCGTAGACGTCCAAGCTGACGGCTGGATCAATCATCCACTGTCGCGACAATATACTTTACGAGAAGACTCTATCAGGCTTGGCGACCACTTTGTCCTTTCACTACTTTGGTGGAAGGATGAGCGTCAGCTATTAGACGTCAGTGAAGATGACGATGAGGAGGCATAGTGCAAGGTTACCAAGAAGAAAAGCTAATGGTGACTATCCCTTCGTAGTAGGTTATGACGTTTACGTAGCCACCGGTTCACGAATGAATGCTAGGGACAGCACAAACCTACGTTGCAGGGGTAAGCACTCAATCTTGACCGACAGCCGGGCGACGTGATAGCGTCCTCCCGCCCCAAGCCTCAACGTTGGCCTCAACCACCTGGGAGCACACTCATGACCAAAATCAAAGTCGGAAAACTCACCCGCAGACCCTTGACCCTGATTGGACTGCTCGCCTGCCTGACGCTGGGCGCGCCAGCGAACGCGTTCACGTCCATGGCCGCGGCTCCGGCCCATGCGAGCGGCTACCATTTGTATGGCACTGTCAACTACTTCGGTTCCTCCTCGGGCGCGGTCATCAACGCCAACATCATCATCTACAAGTGGAACGGCAGTTCGTGGGTCTACCACGGGTTCGCGAACGCGGACTCGTGCGGCAACTTCGATTACGACGCGGGCGGCCCCGGCACGTACATGGGCAGCGTGGACGGCTACTTCAACGTGGGTGAGTCGGCGCCTTGGACGTGCAGTTCTTACTACCACCTACAGTATGTCCACGGGTCGGGTAGCGCCGACGCCTATGAAGACACGTACGTCGTGATGGACATCTTCACCATATGACGCGCGGCGAGCGCGGTGCTTCGGGGCGCGGCGGCGTTGGGACGTGAGCCGCGCCCTGACCGCTGCGCCATCTGTCTCCCCTCGTTATGTGCCGGGTCGGGGCGCACGCACCCGGCCCGGTACGTTTCCTCCCGCCCTTCGTTCGTGCTCGGGCTTAGCATCAGTCGGCCATTTAGCCGGGCACTCTGTAAACGTCATAACCTACAGTCAAGGGATAGTCACCAATTAAATTTGAACGCAGCTTCAATCTAAGATGGCTTGGCAAGTTTGGACGTAACTTCTTTAAGGAATGTTTCCGGATCGCTTTCGCTTTGTAGCCTTACTACTGCGTCAGAATCGAGCACACAATCTGAGAGACGACTACGGACTTCATCTATATTACTGTGTCCCCGCAAATACAGGACCAGAAATCTAAGGATTGCGCGACGAATTATTGATGCTAGCTGTTCCGTCTGCTCGTCGGTAACAAAGCGCCCCTCGTAATAATCGTTGACATCATACTGGCCATGGAATAATGAGCTACGGAGAGAGTACATTTTCTTAACAAATCCAAATATCTCCTTTCTTTCTGTTGCGTCCCTTCCAACCAAGTGACTTGCTGCATAGGCTATGCGGTATATAAGTTCACCCTTGTTAGATGGCGTAAACAATGCTTCTAACGCGATTGCCAGATCGATGAGCCTACTCGGGGCGTCCTTTCTTTCATGGTATAGCTCGTAAAAGTCCCCCGCCCTCTGAATAAGCTGCCTGAATTTGTTTCGGCTGTTCGCTAAACTTTGGACGACTAATTCAGACGTGTAAGTCCGCCACCACGTATTTACCTGCTCCATTTCTACACGATTAAGTTGATAGGGCTTCTGACCTTGAGCATAAGGGGTTCTGTGCGGATCGCCGATAAAGAAAATGCCGCGCTTTCTTAGATCATTTACCCAAAGCGGTAAGAAATGCGGGACGGTATAATCGACATGCACAAGGCCGTTTTTGAAATATTGCAGGACGCTCGCAAATTCTGTTGCTTTACTTCTCTCGCTAAACAGCCAATTAATCACGTCATCGCTAGGTCCGCCCTCCTCCGTAACAACGAAATAGTCTCCCACCCCCTTAGGGTGGATGAATGCAGGGAAGGTTGGCTCGCCAATTAATTTTGAGATAGTGGCGGAGTCGAGTTTGACTACACGAATTCCTTCGAATTCAAGCCTGTCATCCTCCGCATTAAAGTTGTATAAGTGAGAAACTGCCTGCTTCCGAAAGGGTTGAGCGTATGTAGAATCTAAAAAGCTTTTTAGAAATACTTTATACGTCTCCTCATTAAAGCTATCAGACTCCTTAAGGAAGGATACCAGCCCAATAAACCCGTTATCCAAATAGAGAGCGAGATAGGCACTGTTTGTGCAGCAATTTCTTAAATGCTTATCCTCGCTTATAATTTGCTCCAGTCGTCTTCTAACTTCAGTGCCGTCAAAACCACGCTTCTCTAAATCTCGCCGCCGCTCTGCAAGTTTGGCTTCGACTTCGGCATCTCCTTGAGCGTCAATAAGCCAAGGATAACAGAGTTGATAAAATGCGTTGGACGCATATTTGACATCTTTATTCGCCTTCTTAAACCCAACAATTAAATCTCCAAAATGGTGCAGTGCCCCTACCAAGGATGGAGAACGCTGGTCTTCCGGAATACCTGAGCTGATTCGTTCCGAGGTTGAGAAAGTTTCTTGGGCAGACCGAGCAGTTTCTTCACAGCACTTATTTGATGATTCTTCGTCCATGTTTTCGGCTTATGATTGGTCACATATCCTTGGCAGATTTCATGGCTGGTCAACCAAGATGGCGCAAGCAAATATGTCAGAAATGCGATCACAACATCTAGGAGACAACAACAAAGCGCGCTTTGTCGAAGACGGCTAATGACTCCCCGCGCTCCCACCTGTATGGATTGAGCAGACAAATAGGCATCGTCTCATTAATGACCACATATTGCTCCATGGCTGCCAGGTATAGGTCAAACTTAACATTAGCGGCACCGCCGGGCTTCCAGCCGTTATCCGGGAGCATAAGCTCTGCACTAAGGAGGAACATGCCCGGACCGTCAATGAGCGCTTCTGTCTCGGTGGTGAAGATCGTTCCGGAGTGACCCGAAAAGGGCCTTATCTTGATCTCTAGGAACGGATGCTTGAAGTTCTGGTGCGGCATGAAGGTTAGCTCACCTTTGCACCGATGAAACGGAACGACGAGGCGGCTGCCGTTCTTAGGCGTGACAAACACCTTGATGGCTGCCCCCCAGACCTGACTCCTTGTTCCGCTCGGCGTCCCGACCTCTAAAGCAGCGCCGACGACATCAAGGCTAGGTAGCTGGTGTAAGGGCGACAGAATACGTAATAGCTCGTCCCGCCGCGCCGCCCGTAGCCGCGTCCCTGCACGCCATGGTACCGAAAACTCAGGATAGCCGCCGTGCGGATTCTTAACGACGAACGGTGCGCGCTCTGTTTCGAAAAGGAGCGCAACGACTGCGCCCCCGTCCACCGAGAAATTAACCGATCTCATTCCGGGGGCGTGATCATCAAACTGTGACTCTACTTGCGGGTACCAACTCGCTACGTCGACCAAACTCGCCCCGGTAACTCCCCTTTTCTCGTCAACTCCGATCAGCCACAGGATCGCCTCGCCGTGGGTGGCATTCCCATGACCGGCAATGCGGCGAGCTGCGTCACGAGGGTCAGGCCAGTCGGCCTTCAACTCGACCCGATGGTCTTCGACCGACTGTCCATCCTTCACGCGCGCGATGATGGTCCGGGCCCAGTTCTCGATTTCGTTGATTCGCATAGTCCACGCTCCCAGAAAGAAACAAGCCCGAGGATTCCAGTAGTAGGATAGAGCAAAAATGTGCGGTCAAAAAGTAAAGGCTGAAGGATGAGGCCGTCATGAGCCCCTGCTTAACTTGCCGATCTTTACCTTTTATTGAGCTTACTTGCTCCTACCAGTGTGCCGCTTAACCGATGGAGAGGATATCCGTCGAATGCCTTCGCTCTTGCGGGCGGGCGGGAGATTGTCTGGGAGATCGAGCCCGTCGTCGATCAGGGCCTCGACCGAAACATTGGCAGCGCGCGCGTACTCCAGCAACACAGGTAAGGGCGGCTCCCGCTTCCCCAACTCGTAGCCGGAGACGCTGCTGCGGAACAGCCCCTCCTGCCCGCTCAGGCCGAGCCGCGCCAGCATGGCGTCCTGTGACAGCCCGAGCGCGCGCCGGATGTGCGTCAGCTTCTCCGCCAAGCGAGATGGCTTGGGCCGCGGTGCTCGCCCCATTCAGGTCTCTCCTCTCGCCGAGAAGACCGTGAGGCATATTGCCGCTTGCGGTTGGTAGCTATTTAGCTCTACACTCTGATGTTGATGGATGCCCGCCGGAAGCCTGTTCGCATGTGACTTCCGCACGCCCATCATGCGTGACGTTGCGTGGTTCTGTGCTGCGTCATGATGGCTAACTGCGCACCCGAAGTGGCTGCTTAAGATAACAAAAGGCTGGATTAAGAGTCACTATCATGTCATTAGAACTAAATAGCTACCAACTCACCTCTGGTGAAATTTATTGGTCGCTTTTTGTTGCGCTACCGCTGAAGAAATGAGCACCTCGCCTTATAGCACGCTCGTCATGCTTAGCCTCATCTGTGCCCTGCTGTGCGCCCCACAGACGCCCGCCCCCGCGGAGGTCGCCGCCGGCGTCATCGCCGAGTACAAGACCGCCGATGCGCTCGCCCAAGTGAGTGTGTGGCAGAAGCAGCTTACGCACCCGGACGGCAACCCACAGTTCAAAGAGTACAGGGACGCCCGCCTCAAAGAG
This sequence comes from Pyrinomonadaceae bacterium, assembly GCA_036389375.1. GTDB lineage: Bacteria > Acidobacteriota > Blastocatellia > Pyrinomonadales > Pyrinomonadaceae > QHXQ01. The sequence continues at coordinate 4,889 of DASVQA010000192.1, forward strand.
TTCGCGGCGACGGAGTTCGCGCCCTACCGCCTGTACAACCCGGCGCTCGCGGCGCAGGTGCGCGCTGTCCTCCTGCCAGTCTTACGGCTCTACGGCCGCCAAGACGGCTTCGACATCATCGTCATCGACAGCCCCGTGCCGGTGATGATGAACGACAGCGCCGTGCTGTTGATGGTCTCGACCGGGCTGCTCGAGCGGGCCACAAGCGACGACGAGTTGCTGGGGCATGTGGCGCACGAGTTGGGGCACGACCTGCACTGGCGGCGGACGGCCAGCGCGCGCGCGATTAAAGCTCGGCACGAAGCGGCCGGCACGCCCGGCGCCCCGGAGGCGGTCGCGGCGCGGGCAGACTTGGCGCGGATCGAGCTGGAGTGTGATGCCTTCAGTGCCGTGACGCTCGCAGCGCTTGGGCGTAACCCACTGCCATTCGCCTGCTTCTTGGAGGCAACGGCGCGGGACTTCCCTGATTACCTTGACCCGGATTTGCCGCCTGTCAGCTTGCGCGTGAAAGTGATGACCGCAGTCGTCCCGGTAGCCGCCCGAGGCGGGGCCGTGCAGATCTCAGCAGAGTTCAAGCAACTCAAGGCGAGGCTGGCACTGCGCAAGAATATGAAGTGAACTCAGAGTTGTCGCGCCAGGGACGGCCAGGCTCTAACCCCAAGATTAATAGCCGCCAATCTGCACCGTGAAGCGATAGACTTTTAATCCAAAGGGACATGAATTATCATAGTGCCTCGTAGTTGCATCCTTGCAACCATGTGCGGCTCATAATACAATATTGACAATCCTAAAGCCTGATTCAGGGAAAGGCAATTGCCTGCATTAACGACGTGGGCCAACTGTAGATCGGGTATCTATAAATATCCCATCTATGCTTTACCTATAGCATAGATAGCCTATGCTTGGATATCCTATCTATGTGTGGCCTATGTTTAGATGGGTTATTTATAGATGGGTGCTGTGTTATATATCCTTTTGTGATCGAGCGGCGGCTTGGCAAATTACTTAAGGATAGTAAAAGGTCGCTTTATTGGTTAGCGAAGGAAACCGGTATATCCGAACAAGCTCTAAGCAACCTGATAAAGGCTAAAACTAAAGGCATTGAGTTTGAGACGTTAGACCGAATCTGTAAAACGCTCAAATGCCAACCGGGTGAATTACTCGTTTGGATTGCGGACGAGGAGAAGAAGAGCGGGAAGAAGTAATCCCCATAACCTTCTACTTCGTAGGACAGCTAACCGCTGCAAGCAGAAGTATAGGTATGTTCATAGACACCGCCCACAATCAGCTTGGCTGGCCGAGTCGAGAGCAAATCTTGAACCCGATGGGGGCTGGCCCTAGCGTCTACGCGCGCCTCGTTAAGGAAAAGATAGGCAAGGCTCTTGAGCGGCGTCCAGACGTTCGTGGTTTAGAAGTAGGCGTGTTAACTGCCGACCCAGATGCGGATGCCACCGAAGCTCCGATTGCTATTGTCTGCGAGTTTCAGAACAGGGTTTCCGATGACACACTCAAGGAAGCGCATGCGCTCGCGTGGAACTTCTCTCGCTCCCCGCTGCTCATTACCATTGAGCCGCACATACTGCGCTCTTGGACATGCTGCGAACCGCCGGCAGAGCCTGATTTCTTCAACACCTTTGATGCAGAAATCACCGACGCCAAAGCGGATTTAACTGACACCTCTCTGGCTCGTCAGGCGGCCGAGTCACTTCATTGGACACAATTCATCACCGGTCAGTTCTTCAGGGAGCGGGCGGATCGTTTCAGGCGGGACAGGCGCGCTGATCAGATGTTGCTCGCCAATCTCAAATACATCCGCCAGAAGCTTCACAAGCTCCACCTGAGCTACGACTGTATCCACGATCTTCTCGCGCGGGTAATTTTCATCCAATTCCTTTTCCAGCGGAAGGACTCTACGGGGCAGCCTGCGCTGAATGAAAACATTCTGAAGAGATTACATAACGACGGCATCCTCTCAACCACGTATCACAATTTAGGTGAGATCCTCGCGAACTATGACGACGCTTACCGTTTTTTTAAGTGGCTTAATGAAAGGTTTAGCGGGGACTTGTTTCCAGGGCAAGGGGCAACGCCCAAAGAGCGCGAAGCTGAATGGAAAGCAGAAATGCAACAGGTCACGCCCGCGCATCTCAGTCAGCTTGCGAACTTCGTAAGTGGCAAAATACAGATGGAGCAAGGGCAACTCTTCCTTTGGGAGTGGTATTCCTTCGACGCCATCCCGCTAGAATTCATCAGCAGCATATATGAGGTTTTCGTAGGCAAAGATGCCAGCGGCGTCTACTACACGCCGGGCTGTATAGTTGACTTCATGCTCGATGGAGTCCTCCCGTGGGACAGCGTAGATTGGGACGTTAAGATCCTCGACCCTGCCTGTGGCTCAGGGATCTTCCTCGTCAAAGCGTTCCAGCGTCTGGTGCATCGCTGGAGGAAAGCTAATAACGGTCAAGAGCCGCCGGCCCGACTCTTAAAGAAGTTGCTGCAAAAGAACCTGTTCGGTGTGGACATCGATCCGCACGCGGTTCGGGTCGCTTCGTTCAGCCTGTATTTGGCCTTATGCGATGAGGTGGACCCACGCCACTACTGGCAGCAAGTAGAGTTCCCAAGGTTAAGAGAGCGGCAAGTGGTGCATGCGGATTTCTTCTACGAAGAAAAACCTTTGTTTCGGTTGCATCAGGATACGCCGAAGTACGATCTCATCGTGGGGAATGCGCCTTGGGGTCGCAACAGCGCGACGCCGGAGGCCACGATTTGGGCGGAGACCAACGGCTGGGTATCGCCTTATGGAGACATTGGTCCACTGTTTCTGCCGAAGGCTGCTTCTATGTGTAAGCCGGATGGGTGTGTAGTCATGCTGCAACCTGCCGGTAGCCTAATCTACAACCAAGTCAGTACAGCTAAAGAGTTCCGCCGAAAGCTCTTTACTGAATTCAAAGTAGAAGAAGTAATCAACCTCTCCACACTTCGCTTCGGCCTTTTCAGGCAGGCGGTTTCGCCCACCTGCATAATCGCGCTACGCCCGATGCCGCCTGACGGCCAGCCGCTATTGTACGTCTGCCCCAAGTCTACTAATACTAATGAGGACGATTACCGCATAGTCATCGAGCCGCATGACAGTCACTTCATTTACCCGCGTGAGGCTGCGGCGGATTCTTTACTGTGGTCGGCATTGATGTGGGGCGGCAGGCGCGACTTGGCCTTCGTTCGCGAGTTGGCGCATCACCCGAACCTCAATAAGCTCCGAGACAGAAAGCTGGCGAAGACGCGGGAAGGAGTGATCCGGGGTAACCGGGGTCTGAAGCAAAGAAAGATTCTCAACCGCCCCATTTTGGAGGAGGATAACTTTCCCAGAGCGGACTCCCTTTATCTGAAAGCGAGCAGGCTGCCGCTGAACGAAGATCCGTGGACTGACTCCGCCGCGTCCAGAGATTTCACCGCATTTGATCTGCCTCAGTTGCTAATCAAGCAGAGTTGGCAGACCGAGCACGGTCGCTTCCAAGCAGCCGTCGTTAGATCTGACGAAGAATTGGGCGGTGTTATCTGCTCCCAAAGCTACATCAGCGTTCACGTGGAAGAGGAACTACTCCCGGAACTGGAGGCAGCCTGCCTTAGCTACAACAGTCAAGTGGCGGTCTACTTCCTGCTGCTCACGAGTGGTCGGTTGTCCTCATACCGACCGGAGCCACTCGTCAGCGAACTGCTGAACGTCCCGATACCCGAACCCCGCAAGGGGCTGTTGCGCGGCCTCCGAACGCTAGATGACATTGACGCGCGGGTGCGAGAGGTATTCCAGTTCAAAGACAGTGAGTGGACTTTGATTGAGGATCTAGTCAACTACACGCTCCCGGAGTTCAAGGAGGGCGAGGGGTCGCCGGGACGCCAGATGACGCGCCGCCACGACGCCCCTGAAGATCACAAAGAGCCAGACCTAAATGACTACTGCGAATACTTCCTGAGAGTTATCAAAGCGGGCTTCGGTCAGGACAAAAACGCCTGCGCTACCATTTACCACGACGCAACCGAACGGGGGCAGGCTTTCGCGCGTCTGCCGATCCGCATGGTTGCTATCCATTTAGACTGGCCGGGCCGAGAAAGGGTGGAGACCGAGCCACTCTTTGATTCGTTCGCCCTGTGGGAACGTCTGCAAGAGTTGCAAAAGAACTTTTTGGAGGTGCAAAACGCCGACGGCAACGGATTTGTGCATCAGCGCGTGGTCAGGGTGTACGACACCGTCAGTCAGAAAGAGAACTCAATCCCCACCGTCTACTTGATCAAGCCGGACCAGTTACGCTACTGGACGAGATCGATAGCTTTGCGGGATGCGGATGAGGTGGCTGCGGACCTTGTGCTCTGGCTTAACGAAGACGACGCTACACCTAAGGTAAAGCGGGAGAAGAAACTTGCATAGAAGGCGCACCCTCACCGAGCTACGCAATTCGCGTCCTCCGAGCTTAGTGCTCCTGAAAAAGTGGAGCAGGGATTATTCCACAAACCTGCTCGGGCAAGTCTGGCAGGCGTACGATCTATTTCGCGCTGAGGTTTTATCAGGAATCAACGCCTCGAAAGCCGAAGACGATCTCGAACGGGACATTACAATGTCCCTCGAACGTAGGATACGAAGAGTCATGACGGGGGACGAGCCTTACATCGTCCAACACGGTCCCTACGAGGAAGAGTCGCGCAAGCCGTCGCCAGCTCAACCGCCGCAGTATGACATCGCGTTCGTAATGAACGCGGACGAAAGAGTCATGTGGCCTTTGGAAGCCAAAGTCCTAAAATCGGATTCTCAAGCAGCAGTTGCCGCATACGCTGCCGACATAAATAATGAATATCTCACTTGCCGATATGCCCCTTTTTCCAGCGAGGGTGCGATGCTCGGCTACCTCATGTCAGGAGATGAGAATGTGGCCTTCAAGAGCATCGAAGCGCGCGTGCCTTGCACGCTAACTCATCACCCTTATTATTTAACGCGCCAGCACAAGACATCGAGCCACGTACGCAAAGTCCCATCGGGTAAGTCCTACTCTTGTGATTTCCGCTGCCATCACCTGCTCATGAGGATAGCGGCATAGGTTGTGTTAGCTCCGACAATTACATAGAAATCTGATGTAATTATGCTCTGACCCGTGTTTTGAGAGGTTTTAACTAACACTGAATACAGGCAAGCTATTCCTGATTCTCTCGTGCTGTCGTTAATCAGACTTCAGTTTCCTGATGAACATCACCGGATCGAAGCCTACAACCTTCGACATCTCCAGAAACTCAACGACATCCATCTGCCGCGTCCCCAACTCGCACTTAGAGACGTAGGTCTGAGGACGACCCAGCCGGTCGGCCACCTCCTGCTGCGACAGCCCGCTCTTCTTGCGCGCCTCCACCAACATCCGCTGGAAACGCACGTAGGTCTCCTCCGAACCTGTTTTCATGGTGCTCTCATCGGGAGATTTTCAAGCCCCAGAAACGTCCTGCCTTCGATGTGTAAGACAGCAAAATAATTCTTTTCTTTTAGCCGGTTTTAGGCTAAGATGTAGCCCTCCCGTTTCACCGATAGGACGGCGTACAGCCCTCAAAACGCCGCTATGATCTAAGCCGTCAGAGTTTAATCGCCTATCTCCAAGGTGTCCAGATGCTCAGGCGAATCTTCATGGATGTGGAATCGGTACCTCCGCCGGAGGAGTTTCGGGCTGAACTCAAGCTTGATCTCGTCAGAAAGCTCTGTCGGAAAAGCAGTATTTCATTGGCCGGTACAGACGAGGCAACGGACGAGCCGGGCAGCTGCACCGACGAGCTCTTTCGCCTCCTCTCGCTACACGCCGAGTATGGGCGCGTCCTGACAATCGGACTCATCATCGAACACGACTGGCAAGTAACCCACTTCGGACTCTTAGGCCGAGAACGACCGTCCGGGCACTTCCACCTCAACGAGCACCGCACCTTGCGCGCCTTCTGGCGGCTGTTGCAAGATTTCAACGTGGGCCGCGATCTCATCATCGGCCACAACGTTCTGGATTTCGACCTGCCCTTTCTTTATAAGCGCTCACGCATCAACCGGGTTCATCCGAGCGTCTTGCTCAGCTTCGCGCGTTATCGCAGTGCCCCTATCTACGACACGATGCGGGAATGGGCACACTGGAACCCACATGCCCCGCTCGTCGCGCTCGACCAACTCGCCGACATCCTCGGCGTCGGCCTCACCAAGACCGAAGGGATGGACGGCAGCCGCGTGTACGACGAGTTCCTCGCTGGCAACCACGACCGTGTGGCAACTTACTGTCTGCGCGATGTGGAGTTGGTACGTGCCATTTACTACCGGATGATCTTTCCCGAAGGCCCCGAGCCACAAGGAGTGAGCTCAAGCTATGAGTGACGAATACAACCACTTAAACGAGAGTTCCAAGGAGGCGCTAAAACTCAGCACAGAGGAACGCATTGCCCGAATACGCGCGGCACGTTGGATCGGCTACACCCGCGCCAAGCAGATTCTCGACAAGCTCGAAGAGCTGTTGATCTACCCAAAGAAACACCGGATGCCGAACCTGCTGATTGTTGGTGACACCAATAACGGCAAAACAATGATCGCCAATAGGTTCGGCAATCAGCACCCAGCTTACAATAATCCGGACGGCGACGGCATCACGCTGCCGGTACTGATGGTTCAACTGCAAGCGACGCCCGACGAAGGGCGCGTGTATAACGCCATCCTGCAAAAGCTGTATGCGCCGCACAAGGAGAAGGAGCACCCCGATAAGAAGCTGTTTCAGGTTGTGCATATTCTGTCCCGAATCAACACCCGCATGCTCATCCTTGATGAGCTGCAACACATCCTAGCTGGCAATATGACCAAGCAGCGGCAGTTGCTCAATACAATCAAGTATCTTGGCACCGAGTTACAGATTCCCATCGTCGGGCTTGGCATTCAGGACGCCCTGAACGCCATCAACACCGACCCGCAGCTTTCCAATCGCTTCGAGCCCGCGCTGCTGCCCCGATGGAAGATGAACGACGAATACCTGCGCCTGCTCGCCAGCTTCGAGCGCGCCCTGCCACTTAAGAAACCGTCGAACCTGATCGAGACCACTCTGGCGTTAAAGATATTGAGCCTTAGTGAAGGCATCATTGGCGAAATCTCTGCTGTCCTGACGGCAGCGGCCGTGCGGGCCGTCGAGACCAACAGCGAGTGCATCACAGTCAAGACCCTCGACGCCATCAACTTCATTCGCCCATCGGAGCGTAAGCGGGCGCAAGACGTGAATGTATGAGTTATTAAAGAGCCTGTGGGATGAACCGGCGCGGATGATCGAGCCGCAGGCGGTGTGGCCGGCGCGCGTGCGGCCGCTGCCGGACGAACTGCTCTCGTCCTGGCTGATGCGCCTCGCAATGGCGCACGGACTCAAGCTCCACAGCTTCTGCTCCATGGCTTGGCCGAAGAAAGCAATTTGGAATCGGGACATTGACAAGTCAGCTGACAAGTTGCTGATTAATGGCTTGGCGGCCCGCACCGGTTATGCTGTGGCCGAAGTGCAGGCGACGACCTTGGCCGGCTATGAAGGCATACTCTATGAGAAGCACAACCCCTTCGGTAATACTGTCTGGCTTATGCCCGTTGGCATTTACCATCGCACCCGCAGACACTTCGGGTTACAGTTCTGCGCCCATTGTTTAGCTGAAGACCGGATGCCTTACTGGAGAAGAAGATGGCGATTAGCGTTATCTACTATCTGCCACCAGCACGGTACCGTCCTTCAAGACTGTTGCCCGAAATGTGGCGCACCCGTTAACTTTCACCGGGCGGAGTTGGGTAACCGATGGCAGATCGTCGCCCGCTCGCTCACCCTCTGCCATTTGTGCCACTTCGATTTCCGCAAGGCTTTCGCTTCAGTAGGGCGTGAAGTCAACAGCACGGAAGCTCAGTTCCAGCAAAGGCTGCTAGATGGCATCGAGCATGGGTGGGTAGAGATACGAAAGGGCGACCGCGTTTATTCCCACCTATACTTTACGGTACTACACCAGGTGCTGCGCTTACTGGCGACGGGTCCGAAGGCCGAAATGCTTCGCAACAAGGTCGGTCGTTTGTGTGGTCTAAAGCTGCCAGCGCCCCTTTTTTCCAGTAAAGGTGGGAGAGACATTGAACGACTGCGTGTCGCCCAGCGGCGTGACCTGTTGGTGCTGGCGGATTATCTACTCCGAGACTGGCCCGAACGGTTCGTCACATTCTGCCAGCAGCACCGAGTATGGAGTTCCACTCTCCTGAAAGACCTTGACCATGTCCCCTTCTGGTACTGGCGCGTGATTCACGATTACCTTTATCGCACTTCTTACTGTCCATCAGATGAAGAAGTACGTTCAGCTATCAGATACGTTAATAGCACTGGCCAAGCCCTGTGTAAGAAGGCGATCTCGAAATGCCTCGGCGTGGATGATGCATTCCGCAAAAGAAAATTCCAGATAATTTTTTGACCTCGAAATTAACAATAGCAGTAATCAAGCGGATGTAAGGTCTCAACGCCTAAAGTACGCATTATCATGATGCAATCTTTTTTCGCTCGCTTGGGCCCTGCACTGTTGCCTCATCACCAGGATTCCTCGACTCATCAAGGTCTATTAATGGCACATCTGAAGCTACTTGGGCTATAACACCGACAACCTTCGACTGCATGTAGTCGAAAAATCTCCGAGCATGTTTCGTGGCATCTTTTAAATCATGCTTGAACGTTTCCTTTTCGAGATTTTTCAACTCCCAGTCTTGAATCCAACGGCCTCTTCTTTCCGCAGCGAAAGTAAGCACAGCGCGCAGCCGCCCCGCACCCACTTCAAGCAATCGGCTGTCATTAAGCAAGAGCATCGAGTAACGATCATTGTCATCATCTTCTCTGACTTCGATGTCAAAGAGATAGAAGTTGGTATTGTTATAACGGCAATGCCCGATCATCGCTTGTCGGCGCTGTCTTTGTTCATAATTAAGATAAGACCAAGTTAGCGGCCTTCTGCCAAAGAGTATTGGGAAGTAAGTGCAACACTTGACTTCTGAGTTCTCGTCAGCGGCGTCTAAGAACACGAGACTCGTTGTGATGCCAGCAAGATTTTCCAGTTTACTTAAGATGGCACTAAAGTTAGCGAAGCGCGCAGGCTGGCGCGCCCTCTGATTATCTGCACCCGGCTCCTCAGTTTGTCTCCGTTCGTGCTGAGTGACGCTAACGGGAGCGACGATGTTTTCATTATGGTGACCGGCACCAGTTGAGAAGGTATCTATAGCTTCCGGCCCGTTTGGGCGAACGTCGCCTGCGCGTGTGTGATTCTCCGTATTCCTGATTTTTATCCCTTTGTTCTTGTTCCGCAGATCAGGGAAGCGTTCATGGTCCAACTCGATATCCGTCACTTCATAGTCAAGTGACGGCTCTTCAGTGTTTGTGATCAGTCGGTCGCCCTCTTCCCGCTCCGTTGGGCAGACGGGTGTCTTAATCGCGCCTTCATAAGCAACAGGGCGAGATGGGTCATGGTCTCCGGCCGGCGTACCATCGTTGTCGCGCGCCCAATTGAGCTGCTCGAACGGAAACGGGGCGGTGCAGGAAACGATGCGATAAACTAAAAAATGCCAGATGCCATCGCTCGACCTTATCCATTTTCCCTGTACTGTCAGATCGGTGGTGCGCTCAAAAGGTGGGCGGGCTTCCAGTACCGCGCAACCTTCATTGACAGCGTTCCTGATGATGCTCGTGTGTATGTTGCGCGCATTGCGGTTGGCGATTAGATCAAAGGCACAACGGGCCACAATCCTCCTGTCAGCGTCTTTAATAATGTCACGCAGTTGGATAAAGCCTATCCCGTCCGTGCCAGGTAGTCTTGTCTTGTTTGGAGCATAGACATCATTAGCTTGGGTGCTCAAACCTCCACCGACAATTGATCTGGTGAGTGGGGTGGAGTTCATATAGTAAAAGCGTGCGACCTCCACGCAAGGAATAATCAATTTCGATTTCTCATCTACATGGTGCCGCGCTTGGTCCAAATCAATGACTAGATACTTGGCCCTAACACGGCTAGTTGCTGAGGGATAATACTTGGTAGTTATCAAACTGGGGGCTCGGCGCGCATCCGTGATGTGAGAGGTCTCAGGTGTAATTAATAGCTCATCGAAGAACCCGAGCGTGTAAGAGGGAGTATCAAGTTGATGTCCGCCGCGCCACAGCGTGCCAATATGGAGGCAAGGCAACAGGCCCACTCCGACGCGGGTAATGCGCCGCGCACTATGTTGATAAGCTGACTTTTGCTTGATCGTTTGCGGATCGATTTCGGCGTCCCTAGTCGGGACGAGCACCACTTCGATAGTAGGCTCAGATGGCACCTGGGGGTTCAGATCCACTTGGCCGAACCATTCAATGCGCCAAATCCGATTGCGATTGTTGTCGAGGAATGCTTCGACCGTGTAAGTAGCGGGCAGTTTAGACATGATTGACGCGAGTGTGAGGTTCGCATCAATTACTGTATCAGTCGCGGATTTACTTGTACAGTCTTATTTTTTGTTGTAGTTAACACCGCCGCCGATGAGACCCGCATCGCTGATCGTGTGGTGGGGCGAACGAAACGGACGCTCGCTGACAAGCCCCGTCCGCCCGGTCAGCCCCGCGACCGAGTGGATCTTGGTCAGTTCCAGCGCGGCTTCAAATTCGAGCGGCGGCAGAATGGTCGGCAGCCGCTTGGCGAGCATCGTCTTGCCCGAGCCGGGCGGGCCGATAAGCAGTATGTTATGCCCACCGGCCGAGGCGACTTCGAGCGCGCGCTTGGCGTGCTGCTGCCCGCGCACCTCGCCGAAGTCCACGCCCGCGCGCAGGTCGGGCGCAAGCAGCGCCTGCGGGTCAACGCGCAAGGGCAGCGGCGGCGTGGGCGACGCGAGGGCTGCGAGCAGTTCGACCGCGCCGCGCAAGTCCGCTATGCCGTACACGTCAACGCCCGCGACGACCGCCGCTTCCCGCGCGTTCTCTTCCGGTAGGAGCAGATATTTGATCTTCGTCGCGCGCGCACGGATGGCGATGGGCAGCGCCCCTTTGACGGCGCGCACGCGACCGTCCAGAGAGAGTTCGCCGACGGCGAGCGCGTCGGTCAGATGTCCGCGCGGGCCGAGGTCGCCGTTTGCGCCGAGAATGCCGAGCGCGATGGGCAGGTCGAAGCTCGCGCCCTCTTTGCGCACGTCGGCGGGCGCGAGATTGATGGTCGTGCGATGAAATGGGAAGAAGAAGGCGCTGTTGTTGATGGCGGCGCGGATGCGTTCGCGCGACTCGCGCACGGCCAAGTCGGGCAGCCCGACGATGGTCACGGACGCAGGGCTGTCGGCCTCGCCGCGTGTGGGCGTCAGATCGACCTCGATGTCCACGAGGTCGGCGTCAATGCCGTAGACGGCGGCAGACTGCGTGCGGAAGAGCATAAGGGTGAGGCTCTCTTTCCGGGGTGTGCTAAGGCGCGGGGTAAGGGGCCGCGCCGGATAAAAAAGAAGCGCGCTTTCAAGTTTAGACTCGAAAGCGCGCTCGCTGCTGCTTCGGGTTGTGGCTAAAACAGCGCGCCTGTAGTCGGGCACTGCCGGGTTGTCATTAGCGCCGCCGCCGCACGCGCTGTGGGGTCGTGTTCGCGGGCGCAGACTTAGAGGCCGGCACCTGGATCGCCTGATTGGCGGCGAGCGGCGCGCTAGCGGCGACACCGTTGAGGCGTGCCACCTCGTCGGCCGAAGCGTTGTAGCGCGCGGCGATCTGCGCGATGGTCTCGCCGGCACGGGCGCGCACGGTCTGTAGGCTGCTGCCGGTCGCCTGCTGGCCCATCCGCACGGGGCGGATGACGCGCTGCACGGAGTTGGCCGGTATGACCAGTTTGTTCGTCGTCTTCAGATCAGCGCCTGCGTTCCACAGTTGCAGTTGGGCGACGCTCACGCCCGTGCGCGCAGCGACCGCCGCCATGTCTTCGCCCGGCATGACCGAGACGACCTTCGCCGCTTCGCGCCGATCCGCCGGCACGCGCTTCAGGAGCGAGACGAACGTCTTGCCATGACCCGCAGGCACGCGCACGTTGTAGCTTTCGCCGCGCGGCGTTATGTCGCGGCGCAGTTCAGGATTGATGCTGCGCAGGTAATCAACGCTCGTGTCGGTTAAGGAAGCGATCAGTTGCAGGCTCGTTGCGCTGGGCACGTTGACCACGTCGTAGGCGAGCGGCGCATCGGGCCGGACGCCACGGAAGCCATACTTGTCCGGGTTCTTGGCGATCAGGATGGTCGCCAGAATGTTCGGCACGTAGTTGCGCGTCTCCTGCGCGATGTAGGGATAGATCTGCCAGAAGTTGGCCGCACCGGCGCGCGAGATGGCGCGGTCAATGTTGCCTTCGCCTGTGTTGTAGGCGGCAATGGCCAGTTCCCAGTTGCCGTGATAGCGGTTCGCCAGCCACTTCAGATATTGAGCCGAGGCGCGCGTCGCCTTCTCGAAGCTGTTGCGCTCGTCGATCCACGCGGTCTGGCGCAGACCGTAGCGCGAGCCGGTGGCGGGCACAAACTGCCAGAGACCAGACGCGGCCGCCCACGAATAGGCTGTCGGTCGCCATGAACTCTCAACCTGACCAAGCCACGCGATGTCTTCCGGCACGCCGACCTCGCGGAAAATCTTGCGGGCCATTGTCAGGAAGCGGCCCGAACGGCGCAGCCCCGTTTCCATTGTCCCGCGCCCGCGCCCCTGATAGTGGTTGATGTACTGCTGAATGAGCGTGTTCGACGTGAACTTGAAGTCCACCACGCTCTTGGCCACTTCCAGTTCGGCCTGCTGCTCGGTCGTGACCGTCTTCTCTTCCTCGGTCAGTTCGAGTTTGCTCAACTCGTCCAGCGGCGACGGCTCGAACTTCTGTTCGCGCATGAAGCCGGGCGGGGGCGGCGCAGGCTGCTGCACCACGCCGGTCTGGTCGCCTACGGGAACGAACTTGGGATTATTGCTGGCGATCTGCTGCGTGCTGGCGACGAGCGACTGCGCCGGCCCTTGCTGCCCGTTGGGCACTTCCAGCCGGTAGACGCGCTCGACCAGTTGCAGGTAGTAGGTTTGCAGGCGCGGGTTGGCGCGCACGTCCATGCCCGATTCGAGCAGGGTGTCCACGGCCTTATCGAACTCGGCGCGGGCAGCCTCCGGATTGCGATCCTTCAGGTTCAGTTCGCCCTGCCGGTAATGGGCCTCGGCCCGCTCGATGATCTGCGTGACGACGCCGGCATCACGCTCGATGTCGTTGGTCGTCGTGCTGTTGAGCGACGACGCGGAGAGCATCTGGGCGCGGGCGGCAGTAACCGTAAACGCAAAAACAGGGATGATGGCCAAACGGAGGATAAATCGGGGGAGGCTCGTTCTCATCAATCGTCAGTCTCCTTAAAATATGGGCTGAAGCGAATCCACGATGGCGGTCTACTGTTTTAGAGACCGCACGAGCGGCATCCACTGAATTAAACAGCGAGGGTTGAAAAAAGTTCCCGCTAAAAGACAAGTCCGGTCGGGGCCGTAGCACGCTAACGCCTGCCGGAGCACGGCGAACCGTCTCTTTACTTATCACACGGTTTTACGGGGTGTCAACCCTATCTGCTTGAAAGAAAAGGCGAAGCGGTCAAGAATTCCAAGCAAAAACCGCTTCGCCCTACCTGTATAAAGATGCCTTGCGCGGGCTTCCGGTTGCGCCGCCGGGCGGGAAAATTCAGCCCCGCAAAGACCCTATCAGACTCCGTCAAACCCTGTCAATGTGACGAAACGGGCGCGGCGGGCGGGGGCGGCAGACGCGTCGGGCGCGGCGTGCCCGCCCCCGTCGGCACGGGCCCGACCCGATCCTTGAGCGCCTCCTGAAAGACCTGCCGGACGTTGTCCACGAAAATAAACTGGATTTCACCGAACAGTTCCTTCGGCACTTCGTCCATGTCGCGCTGGTTCTGCGCGGGCAGGATGATCTTCGTGACGCGCGCACGCCGCGCCGCCAGCACTTTTTCCTTGACGCCGCCCACCGGCAGGACGTTCCCGCGCAGGGTGATCTCGCCCGTCATCGCCACGTCCTTGCGCACGGGGCGCTGCGCGAGCACGGAGACCAGCGCGGTCGCCAGCGTGATGCCGGCCGAGGGGCCGTCCTTCGGGATCGCGCCTTCGGGAATGTGCAGGTGCAGATCGTAGATATTGAAATCATCTTCGGGGATGCCGAGTTCGCGCGCACGCGCCTTGGCGTAGGAGAAGGCGGCCTGCGCCGATTCACGCATCACCTCGCCCAATTGCCCCGTGAGCACCAGATTGCCTTTGCCTTTGACGCGCAAAGCCTCTATGAACAGCACGTCGCCGCCCACCGGCGTCCAAGCCAGCCCCGTCGCCACGCCGATCTGATCCTTCTTCAAGACCTCGCCCGGCATCACCTTTGGTACACCCAAGAATTCGTGCAGATTCTTCGGCGTCACGCGCACCGTGCCCGCGTTTCCTTCGGCGACGCGCCGCGCCACCTTGCGGCAGATCGCGCCGATCTCGCGCTCAAGCTGGCGCAAGCCCGCCTCCTGCGTGTATTGCTGTATGACCGCGCCGAGCGCCGGCTTCGAGATACGCACGTGCTTCTGTGTGACGCCGTTCTCTTCCAACTGCTTCGGGATGAGATGCCGCCGCGCGATCTCCAACTTCTCTTCCTCCGTGTAGCCGGCCAGCCGGATCACTTCCATGCGGTCGCGCAACGCGGGCTGAATCGTGTCGAGCACGTTCGCGGTCGTCATGAACATGACGTTCGACAGATCGAACGTGACGCCGAGATAGTTGTCCCGAAAACTGTTGTTCTGTTCCGGGTCGAGCACTTCGAGGAGCGCGGACGACGGGTCGCCGCGAAAGTCCGCGCCGACTTTGTCGATCTCATCGAGCATGATGAGCGGGTTGTTCGTGCCCGCCTGCTGTAAAGCCTGCACGATGCGACCGGGCATCGCGCCGACGTAGGTGCGGCGGTGGCCGCGAATCTCCGCTTCGTCGTGCAAGCCCCCCAAAGAGAGCCGCACGAACTTGCGATCAAGCGCGCGCGCAATCGAACGCCCCAAGCTGGTCTTGCCAACGCCGGGTGGGCCGACGAGACAGAGGATCGTGCCCTTCGGCCGCTCCTTTAGTTTACGGACAGCCAGCGCCTCGACGATGCGTTCCTTGACCTTCTCCAACCCGTAATGATCTTCGTCCAGAATCTGCTCGGCCTTTTTCAGATCAAGATTGTCCACCGAAGATTTCGACCATGGCAGGTCGGTCATGATCTCCAACCAGTTGCGCAGGGTCGCCGTCTCGGCGGCGTCCGGGTGCATGCGCT
The DNA here is from genome assembly GCA_036389375.1 of Pyrinomonadaceae bacterium. Taxonomy (GTDB): domain Bacteria; phylum Acidobacteriota; class Blastocatellia; order Pyrinomonadales; family Pyrinomonadaceae; genus QHXQ01. The sequence continues at coordinate 20,210 of DASVQA010000192.1, forward strand.
CAAGTTTTTTAAGCTGGCGGAGCGTCTCCTCCTCCGCCGGCTTCGGCATCTGCGCCACTTCGACCTTCTCACGAAACTGCGCGATCTCCTCCGCCAGTTCGTTGCCTTCGCCCAACTCCGACTGGATCGCTTTTAGTTGCTGGCGCAGGAAAAACTCGCGCTGCGAGCGGTCAATATCGGCGCGCGCCTGCGTGTTGATCTCCTGCTGCACGGTCAGGACTTCGATCTCTTTGTTCAGCAACTCGTTCACGCGCCGCAAGCGCGCGGTCGTGTCCGCGATGTCCAAGACCGATTGTGCGTCTTCTACTTTCAACTCAAGGTTCGACGCGGCCAGATCGGCCAGCCGGCCCGGCTCGTCTAAGCTCGCCACAATTGCCATCACTTCGGGCGAAATGTTCTTGCCCAGATTCGTCGCGCGCTCCATCGATGCGCGCACGTTTCTGACCAGTGCCTCGACTTCCAGCGAACGCTCCGGCGTCGGCGGCTCCTGCACGACCGTCAGGCGCGCGCGCAGATACCCGCCCGCATCTTCGACCGCATCCACGCTGGCGCGCGTCAACCCTTGCACGAGTATGCGCGTGCGCCCGTCGGGCAGCTTCAGCATACGCATGATGACCGCCACCGTGCCGACCTTGTAGAGATCGTCGCCCGCCGGTTCTTCCTTGTCCAGATCCCTCTGCGAGACGAGCAGGATCATGCGGTTCTCGCCGAGCGCCTCGTCCACCGCGCGGATCGATTTTTCGCGCGAGACAAAGAGCGGCACGATCATGAACGGGTAGATCACGATGTCGCGCAAAGGCAGCACAGGGAGCGACTCCGGCACCTGTAACTGCTGCTCTGCGCCCTCCGCGACCTGCGTCAGTTCTTCATTGATGTTTGCAACTGTAGACATAAGAAAGCAGTGCCGAGTGCCGAGTGACGGATGCCGAGCCGGAGCAAGTTTTTCAACTTGTCACTCGGCCCTTGTCACGCGTCACTGTTCTTGTACCTCCACCTTGAACTCTGTGCCGCGCCGCTCCGCGAGTTTGGGCAGGCGCACGGTCAGCAGGCCGTCTTTCAACTCGGCGGTCGCGCCGCCGACGCGCACGGGCCAGCGCAGCATGATGATGCGGCTAAAGCGCCCGTAGCTGCGCTCGGAACATAGATGCGTGAGCGCGCCGCGTGGTGCGCGCCGCTTTTTCTGCCCCGTCAGACGTAGCTGCGTGCTCGTCAACGTCAATTCAATCTCTTCAGCGCGCACGCCCGGCAATTCGATAAGGACGTGGACGGCGTCGCCGCACTCGGACAGATCGAAGGGCGGGGCAAAGACGCCGGGCGCGGCCGGCACGCCGTCCAGCGCCGCCTCTTGCAGCGCCGCGAGCAGGCGACCCAGCCGTTCGCGCAGCCGTTCAAGCTCGATGCGCTTCAATCCGATTGTGCGCGCGACCATACCAGCTCACTCTAAACCAAAAATGACAGCCAACCTAACGGCCGCGCCTTAAGAGCCGCGCCCGTCCCGGTTGCCTGTCATGCCAGCGAAACGCGCCTCTAGGCCGTGCGCTTTGCGCCCGCGCCGCCCGCCGAGCGCGCGCGCACGAGATGTTTCAGTTCGTGCATAAACTCGGTCACGTCCTCGAACTCAAGATAGACCGAGGCGAAGCGCACGTAAGCGACCTTGTCCAACTCTTTCAAGCGGCGCATGATGATCTCGCCGACCTTGCTCGTCGGGCGCTCGCGCTCGGCCGACTCCTGCACGTATTTCTCGACGGCGTTCACGATGCCTTCCAGCTTCGACGAAGGCACGGGCCGCTTTTCGCAGGCGCGCAGCAGCCCGGCCATCACCTTGTTGCGGTCGAACGGCTCGCGCCGCCCGTCCTTCTTGATGACCATGTAGGGGATTTCGTCTATGCGCTCGTAGGACGTGAAGCGCCGCTCGCACTTCAGGCACTCGCGCCGCCGCCGGATCGCATCGCCCTCGCGCGACTCGCGCGAATCAACCACCTTATCTTCCAGATAACCGCAGAAGGGGCACTTCATAGCTACTCCGTTCAGCCAAAGTTAAAGACCGACGTGGAAGAACTCGTTAACGCGAGCACAAGCCCGCGCACCATTCATGCCTCGACGCGGACGCGCGTCGCCGCGTCGTCCGGCCCGGCGCGCAACTGCTCTCGGCCGCGCGCCTCGGCCGCGTCCGTCGCGGCTAGGCTGCGCAGGCGCGCGAGGCTCACGTCGCTGCGCAGAAAGTAGTACAGCCCGAAGAAGAACGCGGGCGCAAACAGTACCAGATGCAGGACGATTGAAACCGACTTGGCCTTCGCTTCCGCGATGCCTAAAAAGGTTAAGCCGGCCGCCGTCACGAGATGAAACGCGCCGGCTGCGCCGCCCGGCGTCGGCACGAGCGAGCCGACGAGCGCCCAGCCCAGCACGAACAGCGTCTCGCTCAAACCGAACGGCAGGTGGAAGGCGCGCAGCACCAGAAAGTTCCCCGCCGTGATGATCGTCCACAGAAGCGCCGTCCAACCCACGACGACGACAAGCGCGCGCGCGTCCGTCAGCACGCCGAGGGCTTCAGCGAGTTGCGCGAGCAACCCCGTCAGAACCTTGAGCACGCGCTGACCAAAGCGCGGCGCACGCTCAGCACGCGCATCGAGCCAGCCAATGACGGCGCGCGCCTGTCGTCTGAGCACGAGCAGCATAGCGACGGCGACGACGAGCGCGCCGAGCATCAAGAGCCCCGCCCAACGCACCCGCGCGTAAGCCGCCCCGTTGCCGTCCGGCGCGCGGAACCAGAGCAGGTTGAGCGCAAAGATGACGACGACCGCCGCCGTGTCGCAGATGCGTTCGACGCCGATGGTGACAAAGGCTGCGCCGGGGCGCACGCGCTCGTCGCGCAGGGGCAGGAAGGCGGGCCGCAGGATTTCGCCCGTGCGCCCGGCGACGAAGATCGCACCGAAGCCGACCGTCGTGGCCGCGAACAGGTCGCGGAGGCGCGCGGGCGCAAGCGGCGCAAGCAGCACACGCCAGCGCAGGGCGCGCACGAGGTAAGTGTTGCAAATGACAAGGAGCGCCAAGCCGGTCAGCCGCCAGTCTGCCTGCGCTACTTCGCGCCGCACGTCCGCCCACGGCAAATCGTGTCCGAACCACCACAGCGCAAGCGCCGCAAAGAGGCACAGGACGGCGAATTTCAGATAACGACGCAAAAAGATTTTACAGAGCCTCGTGGCAAGATCGTTTGCCCGGCGATAGCGCCGACAAGCCCCCCGCTTGACCCGCGCCAGTGAACCGCCCACAATATATGGTGTGGCTTGGCAAGGCTACAATAATAGCTATTCAGGCGGCAAGCAGGAGATGGTAGGCGCTGGCGGGCAGATAGTTGCAAGTCGCCCTGCTGCGCTCTGCCTGAGTTAAGCGTAAACCACCGGCCAACAGCGGGCAGCACGTAGCTTAAACGCGCACCGCTTGCCCATCTGCGGCCGGCGACGGTACAGGGGAACTTTCACCGCACGCCCGTCGTAATCCCCGACGACATGGAGAGTCCCCGCCTACCTTTAGGGGCGATTGCGGGGCAGCCGGAGACGGAAAGGGCGCGCGCAAAAGTGGGAGCCGCAACAGCTTTGACGATCGGCAACGGAGGGGCGGAATTGGTTCGCAGGTGTCGCGCCGGGGACGGCACGGCCTGGGAAGAGATCGTCTCGCTCTATACCCGCCGTGTTTATAATCTCGCCTACCGCTTCACTTCACGCACCGACGCCGCCGAAGATTTAACGCAGGAAGTTTTCATCCGCGTCTATCGCTCGCTCGAACAGTACGACGCGAAGCAGGGCGACCTGCAAAACTGGTTGATGCGGCTTGCGCGTAATCTGATCATTGACGATTATCGCCGCCGCCAACGCGCCCCGCAGGACTCGCATGCGGAAGACATAGAGGGGCACACTTATCACCTGCGCGCGGCCGGCGGCTCGCCGCAACGCGAGATGGAACGGCGCGAGTTGGGCGAGCAGGTGCAGGCCGCGATTGACAAGCTGCCGCCGGATTTGCGCACCTGCGTGATCCTGCGCGACATAGAGGAGTTGAGTTATCAGGAGATCGTCGATCTCTTGCAGATACCGGAGGGCACGGTCAAGTCGCGCATCAATCGCGGGCGGATCGAGTTAGCGAAAGTCCTGCGCCGGATGCGCGTCGTCGCCATGAGTGATGTCTGAAGGGGCGTCGCTTGCTTTGCCAGCGAAGTGTGGACGACGGATAGCGAACATGTAGAAGGGTGAAACGGGGATTAATGATGCTGTGTGTTGAATTCGAGGATCGACTGACCGACTACCTGGACGGCGCGCTCGCTGCCGACGTGCAGCGCGAGTTTAACGAACACGCGTTGCGCTGTCCCGTCTGTCACGATCTGCTGAATGAAGTCAGGCATACCATTCAAGCGTGCCAACTGTCCGAGCCGCCCGCGCCGTCGGTCGAACTCGCTGCCGGCATCCTCCTGCACACCGCGCCTGAGACGGTGATGAACTGCGAAGAGTTTGAAGCTTACCTGACCGATTACCTCGACGGCTTTCTGCCCGCGCACCTCTATCATCGCTGGGAACGCCACGCCGCACTCTGCGCCAACTGCACGAACCTGCCCGGCGATGTCGTCCGCTCCATCGGCGCTTGTTATTCCTACATCAGCGAAGAACGCCCCGTGCCCGCCGGGCTGCACGCACGCATCCTGCAAGCCACGCTCGGCACGACGCAGGCCGAAGAGGTGCGCGCGCCCCTGCCGGCCCGCGCCGCCGCGTGGGTACGCATGTGGCTCGATGCGCTGGTGACGCCGCAGCTTGCGACCGTCGCCGCGATGCTGCTCGTCGCCATACTTGTCGGCACGACTACGCTTTCGCCCGATGGCTCAATCGCCGGCATGTACCGCGCCTCTTTGCTCGCCGCCGAACGGGGCGCGAGCGCCGCCCGCAGCGCTGCCATTCTCGGCAAGCGCGACGTGAGCACAGAGCAACGCAATCATGAGTCGCACGGCGCACAACCGCCGCCGTCGCGTGGCGCACAGTAAACCTTAATGAGCGCGGCTGCGAACGCACGCCCGGTCGAAAGATTTGATTTTGAGTTAGCGAGAGCGCGAGCGAAGTTTGATGAACTGTTCTTATCACCCGACCAATACGGCCGCCGTGCAGTGTAGCCGCTGCGCGCGCCCCTTATGCTCCGCCTGCGACCATCGCATTCGCGGCTTCCCTTATTGTCAGGACTGCATCGTTGCGGGCGTCGAGTTATTGCAATATCACTCGACGCGTGGTGGCGGCGCGCCCGTGCAGGTGCGGCGCAAGAGTTCGCGCGTGGTGGCGCTGCTGTTGTCGTTCCTGCTGCCGGGCCTCGGCGCAGCCTACAACGGGCAGATTTCCAAAGCGGTCGTCCACTTCGCTATCTTCGCCGGCTTTTTCCAGATGGCGACGATCACGGACGCCAACGCTTTCTTCGTGCTCGGCGCGCTCGGCATGTGGCTCTTTGCCGCCGTAGACGCATATCGCACGGCGCAACTCATCCGCGCCGGTCTTGCGCCCGACGCCGAGTCGGACGCCATCGCGCGCCAACTCTACGGGCATCCGGTCGCCTGGGCCATAGTGCTGGTCGTGCTGGGCGGCATCTTTCTGCTGCACACGATGTTCGGGCTGCTGTTACCCATTAGCAAACTGCTGCCCGTCGCGCTCGTCCTGCTCGGCGCTTACATGCTCTTTGATCACTTACGCTCGCGCCGCCCGCGCGACGTGACGCAGTTTGAGCAGACGCCGATGCCGCCGCTCATCGGCAGCGGCCCCGTCGGCGTGCCGCGCTTTCGCACAGGCGACCTGACGATGCAGGCGCGGCGCACGGATCGCTGGCCGCCCGCTTGAGCGGACGCGGCCCACAGCGACCTCGCCACTTTGCCCGCCCGTTTGCTATGATGGCGACGTGGCTGGTTATCAAGGTTATCGGTTTTAAGGAGATTCGACGATGCTGAGGATTTTCGGTCGGTGGGGCGCGATTGTCACGCTCATTCTGCTACTCATCACGCTGGTGCGCCAGCTTATCAAACTCGTGACCTTTCTGCTCGTCGCGTTCAAGATCGGCATCGTCGTCGTCTTTATCGGCCTGTTCCTGCTCGTCGTGCTGATGATGTTGCGCGGCCGCGGCCGGGCCCGGCGCGAGGCCCAAGACATTTAACAGCCCGCGCGCAATTCAACTGAAGGCTTGCGGCTGCGGTTGCGGACTAAACGCAACCGGCGGTCGTGAGCCTTTAGTATTTTCGCCGCCGCCTTAGCTCATTCTTCGTCCGTTTGCATTCACCCGCCCCCTATGATAGGGTGCAGCCCCTTGTACAGGTCAAACGGTTCGCCTATGGTTCGACAAGCACTATTCGAACCTGCGACCGACCACCTGACTTTCAGGCAGGTCTCAAGCTAAATCCAGAAACCCCCAATCGGTTTCATGTTCGCACCGTCGCCCTACTGGGTAGGCAGTGCCTTCGACGCGCCTCAGGCCCGGCGTGTACCCTGCGTGGTCTTTTGTCCGCGCATGCGCTGGCTGAAGTGATAAAGGAGCACTATCCCCGTGACCAGAGACGACCGTTTGTCTGCCTTCATCGTCGCCCATACCTCGCGCTCGCGGGCCGCCGTCCGGCAGATCACGATTCATAAACGCTGGCTGAAATTCGCGGCCGTTCTAGCCTGCGCCGTCATCTGCACTTCGCTCTACGGCATCTACGGCGCGTTCCGCGAAGCCGCGCACCTGCGCACAGAGCGCGAGAACATGCGCCTGCGCACCGAGAACGAACGCCAGCGCCGGCAACTCAAGCAACTGGAAAATCGCGTGGATGCGATTGAAGACACGTCGCGCCGGTTAGCCGAGATATCCGGCGTCTCGGAGCAAAATCCGAATGAGAATCCGCGCGGCACGGGCGGGCCGCTGGTCAAGTTGGACGCGGCCGAGATCGCGGCCGTCGAGGCGCGCGCCGCGCAGCTTGAACAGCAGTTGGAGCATTACGAGAGCGCGCTGCACGAGCGTGCGCGCGTGCCGTCCATCTGGCCCGTCACGGGCGAGATGAACGACGGCTTCGGCGGGCGCTACGATCCGTTTGGCGGTGGCGATTCTGAGTTTCACACCGGGCAGGACATACGGGCCGCCGTGGGCACGCCCGTCAGCGCCGCCGCCGATGGCACAGTCATGTTCGCCGGCTGGAAGAACGGCTACGGGCAGGTGGTCGAGATCGATCACGGCAACGGCTTGACGACGCGCTACGGTCATCTCTCAAAGATCGAGACGACGACGGGGCACGAGATCATGCGCGGCGAACTGCTCGGCCTCGTCGGTTCGACGGGCCGCTCGACGGGCCCGCACTTGCACTACGAGGTGCGGATCAACGATAACCCGGTCAACCCGCGCGCCTATTTGCCGGCGCAGACGGGTGCAGAGGCACAGGCCAAGTGAGTGTGCGCGTAAGTTTTTTCCGCTTGACAGTTTTACGGGGCATCGCTTAGTATGCGCCGTCGTTCGGGCGGCCGTTCAGTTAAGTTTGATTGAAGTGGCCGTTTTAAGTTTTGTTAGTGGTAGCGCAATGAGTTCGTGTTTTCTCCCTCTCTGTCCGTGTGTGGTGTAGAGCGCGTGCCTCGCTTCGAAGCGCTCAACCCGCAGCACGGGCATTTTCTTTGCTTCATGTAGTTTTCTTGGGGCGTCCTCCTGAAAAGCGGCGCACCCGGCTCATGAGCGTTAACTTAGCGGACAGAGGTGTGCAGTCACCTTGAAAGCGACTGCACCGCTTTGGCCGCTTTCACCCGAATCGTTAGGAGGATTCGTTAGCTATGCCTAGAATTACCGGTAAGGTCAAGTGGTTCAACAACGCGAAGGGCTACGGCTTCATTGAGCAGCCCGGCTCTTCGGACATCTTCGTTCACTATAGTGCCATTCAGGGCGACGGCTTCAAGACGCTGGAAGAGGGTCAGACCGTCGAGTTTGAAGTGACGCAGGGCCCGAAGGGCCCGCAGGCCGAAAAAGTGATGAAGGTGTAAGCTTCTGCTCCCCAAGCTATCGGCTGTTTCAGCCACTGACCGCTTCCGGTCGCAAGAGCCGGGAAGCGTTACGAAACCGGAAGGCTGGATTCGTTCGGCCTCACGGAATCAAAACCAGAACGGCGTGCTTGTTAATTCAACAGGCACGCCGTTCTGGTTTTGTAGCGTCTGACGATTTTAATCTTCGGTTTTAATCTTCGCGCTGACGTTCCGCCTTCGCTTTGAAACTAACCCGCCCGTCTTCCAGATAAACGGAATAGCGCACGCTCTGGCAGCCCAGACGCTCTTTGAGCGCGTCGGTCTTGGCGGCGATCATGCGATGGAATTGTGCGAACGAGAAATCGTCCACCGCCTCGCCGCACTGCACCTTCGCGCGCACGAGCGCATCGTAGAGACCTTTGACTGTCGGCACGTCGCCGCGCGCGTCGGCGCAGACGAAGGTGGCACGGCGCACGTGCGGCTCTTCCTGCTTGTGCGCGGCGCGCGCGCCTTGCGCGGCGGGCCCGCGCCCCTCTTCGCGCTCCTGAATCGTACGTCGCCACAGGTCGCGGAACGACGTGTAGCGCGCGACGATTGAGTTATAACGGTAGCGTTGCGCGTAGGTGAAATTGCGCTCGTCGGCCAGCCGCTTGATGAGTGTCTCGACGCGCCCCTTAGTATCGTAGGGCGGACGCTTGGCCGAGCCGTTGAAGTAGATGTCGAACTCGACCTTGAGCTTGCGCACGTCGTCTTCGAGCCGGACGAGCATGTCATCAATCGACAGGGGCTGCTCGTGGGCGAGATTCGTCTTCTTCTCTTCCTGCCCCGGCGTATCACGGTGGCGTTCGTGCTCGCGCTCGCGGAGCCGGCGCACGAACAGATTCTCTCGCGGCATAACTGAGACTCCTTAAACTCGGCGCTGCGGAAAAGCGCCTCACATCGAACATAAACGTTGGCGCGCGGCGGTGTCAATAAATTTGGCGGCTTACGCTTCGGCGCGCGGAGAGCGTAGAATGCCGCTCAGCTTTGGCAAGCCGCACCGCTCAATGGCACGTAAGCACCCATCAGCAACGGATTAAGGACAAATGCCCGACCGCACTCAAGCTTTGCGCGCGCTACCTTCGATTGACGCGCTGCTGCGTGAACCGGCCGCCGCCAGTTTGCGTGCCCGCACCGGCGCGGCGCATTTGGCTAAGCTGGCGCGTGCCGTCACGGACGAGTTGCGCGCGGAGTTGCAGACGCGTGCGTTCGACGGCGCAACAGGTAACGGCGGGCCGACGCGCGCCGCCCTGTTGGCGGAAGCGGTCGAGCGGTTGACGCGCGCCGTGGCCGGCGAACGGGCAGGGGCGCTGCGCCGCGTCATCAACGCAACCGGCGTCGTGCTGCACACGAACATGGGGCGCGCACCGTTGTCGGCGGCCGCGCGTCGGGCCGTAGCGCAAGAGGCGGCGGGCTATTGCACGCTCGAATACGATCTGGCGGCGGGCACGCGCGGGCGACGCGGCGCGCAGGTTGAGGCGCTGCTTGCGGAGTTGACCGGCGCGGAAGCTGCGCTCGTCGTCAACAACTGCGCGGCGGCGGCGCTGCTCGTGCTGACGGCGCTCGCCAGCGGCGGCGCTGCTATCGTCTCGCGCGGCGAACTGGTCGAGATCGGCGGCGACTTCCGCGTGCCCGACGTGCTGACGCAGTCCGGCGTGACGCTCGTCGAGGTGGGCACGACCAATCGGACGAAGCTGGCGGACTACGAGCGCGCGTTGAGTGAACGCACGAAAGTGATCCTGCGCGTTCACCCGTCGAACTATCGCATCGTCGGCTTCACCGCCGCGCCCACGCTTGCCGAACTCGCTGCGCTCGCACACGCGCACGCGCTCATCATCTACGAAGATGCCGGCTCAGGCGTGCTCGCAGACCTCGGCGCGACGGGTCTGCGCGACGAACCCATCATCCACGAATCAATCGCGCAGGGCGCGGACATCGTCACCTTTAGTGGCGACAAGCTGCTCGGCGGGCCGCAGGCGGGCCTTCTTGTCGGTCGGCGCGCGCTCGTCGAACAATGTCGTCGTCACCCGTTATACCGTGCGCTGCGCGCCGACAAACTCGCGCTGGCCGCGCTGGCTGCGACCCTCGACGCACACCGGCGCGGCTCGGCTCAGGCGGAAGTGCCTGCCCTGCGCATGCTCGCAGAGACGCAGGCGGCATTGGCCGGGCGCGCGCGCGCTTTCGTCCGCCGCGCACGCACGGGCGGCGCGGCTGCGGGGGCGCTCAGCTTTGAACTCGTGCCCAGTCAATCGGCCGTCGGCGGCGGCTCGGCTCCGACGACGCAGCTACCGACCACGCTCATCGCCCTCACACACCAACAACTCTCCGCCAACGCGCTCGAAGCCGCGCTGCGCCGCGCCGCGCCGCCCGTCGTCGCGCGCATACTCGATGAACGCGTCGTGCTCGACCTGCGCACGGTCGCGGTCGAAGAAGAGACAGAACTGCTCGCCGCGCTCGCGGCCCTTGCGGCCGACGTTGCCTGAGGCGCGCGCCGCTTCTTTTTGTTGAGCTAAATTTTATTGATCGTGCCGCGACAGCCGGGCGCTTTGCAGTGGCAGCGTTTGCTGTCGGGGTGCAGGGTCGTCACGTAATCGACGGTGATCTCTTCGCCGGGCTGTATGTCGCGCAGGGCCATGAAGAGTATGTGACCGCGCGTGGTGCGCATGTAGGCGTTTGGTTGGCAGGAGTGGTTGACGTAGTGCGTGCCATTGCCGCCGCGCGCGCCGTCGAGGCTCCAATAGGCGTCGAGCGCGCAGATGCGCAGGATGCGATGCCGGCGTGTGCGTAAACGCCGCGCCACCTCGCGGCGCGAGATAAGCTCGCCCGTGTACTCCGCGATCTTGCGCCCCTGCGGAAAGAAGCGGGTGGCGAAACACCCCTTGCCATCAATCGGCGACGGCCGAACGGCCAGACCCGGAGCGAGAGACATGGAAGCAGTAGTCAGTAGTCAGTAGGTTTTTAAGCGCCGCGCTCTTTGTCCTCAGTCGTCAGCCATGTGCTGCTACTGGCTACTTTTATTTCAGTTGAAAGCTGCGCGCGATGGAGTCCGTCTGGTTGCGGATACGCATGAGCTTGTCGCGTGCGCCGGTGAAGTGCAGGACGTAGATGGTGCGGCTGTCGGCTTGCAGGTAGTAGATGCGGCCGAGCATGGGCTTGCCGCCGCCGGTGAACTCGTAGGAAGAGGCTACGCCCTTGAGCCGGCCCGGGAAGTTCTCCTCTTTGCCTTCGACGTAGCCAGCCAGAAAACGCAGTTTCAACTCGTGGTCGCGGCGCGAGAGCGTGGCGGGCGTTGTGCCCTCGTCCACTACCTCTTTGCGTATGCGCAGGTAGCCGTCGCTGCGGTCGCCGTAGACGAACTCCGTGTGCTCGTGTGCGCTGTCGGGTCTGGTGATGGCCCGCCAAGTGGGCGACGGTAGCTCGAGCGTGTAAGGGGCGTGCGGGTCGGTAAAGATTTCCTGCGTCTGTGCCGGCGCGACGGCGCAGAGCGCCAGCAGGCACGCGGCGGCTAAGGGGATCAAGCGGCGCATATTAAATTTTACTCCTGTTGCATACGACGAGCTGAATTTGCGTTTCTGAAGGGCCGACCCTTGCGTTGTCATTCATCCCTTCAGATGCGCGCGTTTGAGAATCCTGTTGCCCGCCGTGTGCCGGGCCGGCGGCCTCATTTCAACGGCTCCAGAGCGGCGCGCTGCGCGGCGAAGAGTTGCGCGAGTCCGTCGGTGGCGAGCGCGAGCAGCGCGTCCATCTCGGTGCGCGCGAACGGCTCGCCCTCGGCCGTGCCCTGCACTTCGATGAAGCGCCCGTCGCCGGTGCAGACGACGTTCATGTCCACCTCTGCGCGCGAGTCCTCATCGTACTTGAGATCGAGCAGGGGCGTGCCGCCGACGATGCCGACCGAGACGGCCGCCACCGCACCCTTCAAGGGCGAGCGCGCGATGACGCGGTCGCGCTGTAAGCGTTGACAGGCGAGCGCACAGGCGACGTAAGCGCCCGTGATCGAAGCGGTGCGTGTGCCGCCGTCGGCTTGCAGCACGTCACAGTCAACTGTGAGCGTGCGTTCGCCTAGCAGCGAGAGGTCTAGGACGGCGCGCAGCGAGCGCCCGATCAGGCGTTGAATTTCGTGCGTGCGCCCGGAGGGGCCGCCGCGCCCCGTCTCGCGCTGCGTGCGTTGTTGCGTCGCGCGCGGCAGCATCGCGTATTCGGCCGTCAACCAGCCCTGCCCGGAATTGCGCCGGAAGACGGGCACGCGTTCTTCGAGCGTGGCGGTGCAGATAACGCGCGTTGCGCCCATCTCGATGAGCGCCGAGCCTTCGGCGTAAGGCATGAAGTTGGGCGTGATCCGCACGGCGCGCAATTCGTCCGCGCGGCGACCATCGGTTCGGGCGAAAGCGACTCCGGCTTTCGCAACATTAGTTTGCGGTTTGAAGCTCATCCTGTCCCCAGACTTCCACGGCCTCCAAACGTGAGGGCGCGCTGCCCAAAAATCTTTCGGCGACGCGCGCAAACCGCTCGGCCGCATCCGTCACGTAGAAGTGATCCAGATCATCGCACAAACGGCGCGCGCCTGCACGCTGTTTGAGCAACTGCCCCGTGTGTGTGTCGAACGCGCGCCGGCGCAGGCCCTCGCGCTCAAGCAACGCTTCGACGCTCGCCGCCGTCGCCTCGCCCGAATCAATCAGGCGCACGTCTGCGCCGACGGTCGTTTGAATTACGTCGCGCAGGATCGGATAGTGCGTGCAGCCCAGCACGAGCGCGTCCACGCGCCCGCCGCGTAAATCTTTCAAGTATTCGGCCGCCACGCTGCGCGCCACGTCCGTCTCCGCCCAACCCTCTTCCGCCAGCGCGACAAAGAGCGGGCACGCACGCTCGACGACTTCCGCCTGCGGCGCGAAGCCTTTAATCGCGCGCCGGTATGCGCCGCTCTGCACCGTCGCCTCAGTGGCAATCACGCCGATGCGCCCGCCCGCCGAGACGCGGGCCGCAGCCTGCGCGCCCGGCTCGATCACGCCCACGACCGGCACGCCGACGTGCGCGCCTATCGCGGGCAACGCCAGCGCCGACGCCGTGTTGCACGCCACGACCAACAGCTTGACCCCGTGCGCCGCCAGAAAACGGGCGTTCTCGACCGCGTAACGCTCAACCGTCGCCAGCGACTTCGTCCCATACGGCACACGCGCCGTATCGCCCAGATAAACGAAACGCTCGGCCGGCAACTGCTCGTGCAGCGCGCGATAGACGGTGAGTCCGCCGACGCCGCTATCAAAGATGCCGATGGGAAGGTTGGGATTCAACTGCTGCAAAGATTCGTTGGGTGCTTTTAAATAGCTCAAACAGAAATATCCATTACGCGGCAGCGAAAGCCGGGCACAACGTCTGCGCCGTCAAGCTCGTCCGGCTCGGTCAGCACCTTGATCTCTTTCTGGGCGCGATGCACGGTCACGGTGCGCTGCTTCGGACTGACGATCCAGCCCGCGCGTGCGCCAGCCGCTAACCACTCCGCCGTCATCATCTGTGTGGTCGTGCCCATCTTGGGTCTCGCCTTCTCTGGGTGCAAAACTAAAAGCGGTCAGCGTGCTTGATGTTATCACATCGCGCTGGCTGACCGCTTTCGTCGTACTGCTTGTGAATGGAGGCGCCGAGAATCGAACTCGGGTCCAAAGGCCGACGCCCGAAGGCTCTACATGCTTAGCCGCTTCTCTGTTGCCTGTCTTACTCAGGCGTGTTCGCTGCCGCCGGGTTAGTGAAGCGACGAAGACCCCGACCGCGACTAGCCCAGTTTTATCTCGCCCGCCGCCCCTGAGCACAGACGGCGAGCCAGCCCAACTAGGTGACATCTCGCTCCGCGCGCTTGAGCAACTTGCGGCGAGACGCTTACTGGCTAAGGTTAATTAGGCAGCAAGGGCCAATTCATTAGAGTTGGCAATTGTTGTTTCCCCAAGCTTGTTAACGAGCTGCTCAGAGTAAGCCCGGCATGCACCCGCGTGACGCGCAAAGCCCCTGTCGAGACCTATCGCCCCCGCAAGAGCGCGGTGATTATACCGCTAAGACAGCCGCGCCTGACAACCAACGCGAGCAACCAAGCGCAAAAAGTGCTGGCGCTCGTCGTTAAGCATCATTCGCGTCTGCCGTGATTTTTAGATGCCGCGCAGGGTTTAACCGTTGGTAGCCACAGGCGTGCGCTGTGGCGTGGGCGTTTCACGCGCCTGTGACGAATACGTTATAATTTGCCTTGTCGGTCTCTCCTGCTGATTATGAGCAAAACCCGTTTGCCGCTTCTGCCAGCAAGTAGCAACACCGTCGTGCTAACCATCGAGGATCGCACTTATGTCGGCTAAGAATCCACGCACGTCCAAAGGTGCGGGGCGCGCTGCGACCGCGCCGCGCCGCTCCCGCCTGCGCCGTTTCTGGCTGCCCGCCGTCCTGCTGCTCGCGCTCGCGGCGGGCGGCTTGACGGGCATCGTGGCCGCCTACGAGTTGAACTACTCGAAAGCGGCCGGCGAAGTCGCATCGCTGGCGACGTACCGGCCGAGTCAGGTGACGCGCGTCTACGCGGACGACGGCGAGACGGTCATCGGCGAGTTCGCTTTAGAGCGGCGCATTCCGCTCAAGTACGAAGAGATTCCGCCCGTCTTGAAGAACGCGATCCTCGCCGTTGAGGACGCGCGCTTCTATGACCACGTCGGCATAGACCCCATTCGCATTGTCGGCGCGGCCTGGAAGAACATCACGGCCGATAGACGCGAGGGCGGTTCGACCCTGACGCAGCAACTCGCCAAGAACCTCTTCCTCACGCGCGAGCAGACGCTCACGCGCAAGTTCAACGAGTGGTTGATCGCCATTCAGATCGAGCGCTACTACACCAAGAACCAGATCATGGAGATGTACTTCAACCACGTATTCTTAGGCGCACGCGCCTACGGGTTTGAAGCTGCATCGGAGACCTATTTCGGCAAACAGGCCAAAGACTTGACGCTCGACGAAGCGGCACTGCTCGCCGGCATCCCGCGCTCGACCTCGAAGTATTCGCCCACCGTCAGTCTGGAACTCGCCAAAGAGCGCCGCGATCTGGTGCTTGAATTGATGGCGCGCAACGGCTTCGCCTCGCAATCGGAGGTGGACGCCGCCAAACAGAAGCCGATCAAGCTGGCCGACACGGCCTATTACCCGCCGCCTTCTGCGTCGCACGCGTGGTTCGAGTATCCGGTCGAAGAGATCAGGCAGTACATCGAAGACAAGTACACGACGCGCGTTGCCTTCGGCGGCTTGGCCGTCTATTCGACCATCAACCCGGCCGCGCAGAAGAAGGCTTACGAGGCCGTGCGCGCCGGACTGCGCACTTATGATCGCGGTCATCGCGGCTGGCGCTCCGCCTACAGCTATTTCGAGCCGGACAATCCGAACACGCCCGCCACCCCGCAGGCGCTCGCCGCCGTCGTCCTGCCCGAATGGTACGGCAATAACTACGAGGCGGACACGTGGGTGCGCGGCCTCATCACGCAGGTGGATCGCGCGCGCAACGAGGCGACCGTCCGCTTCGGCGGCTACACGGCGACCGTCACGGCCAAAGATATGGGCTGGTCTAATCGCCAGCCGCGCGACGAGTTGAAGCCGGGCTATATCGCCGAGTTCAAGATCGAGGCGGTGGATAAAGAGAATCGCCGGCTCACGGTCGAGTTGACGCAGACGCCCGACATACAGGGCGCGCTCTATTCGCTCAACGCGAAGACCGGCGAAGTCGCCGCGATGATCGGCGGCTACAACTTCTACACGAACAAGTTCAACTGCGCGACGCAGGCTTATCGCCAGACCGGCTCGTGCTTCAAGCCCTTCATCTACGCGGCGGCGGTCGAGTGGGGCTTGACGCCCGACTCCATCATCAGCGGCGCGCCGATCAAGCGCGGCGACTGGCAGCCGCATAACTACGACGGTTCAACCAGTTGCGGCGACGTGCCGATGAAAGTCGCGCTCGCACGCTCCCTGAACATCCCGGCCGTACACACGCTCGACATGATCGGCATCCAGACCGGCTCGCAGATGGTGCGTCGCTTCGGCATCAAAGTGCCGATGGCTCCGTATCTGCCCTCTGCGCTCGGCGCGACCGAAGTGCCGCTCGATCAGATGGTCTCGGCCTACTCCTCTTTCCCGAACAAAGGCGTGCGCGTCGAACCGCACTTGATCAAGCGCGTCCTCGACCGCGACGGTGCGCCGCTCGAAGAGTGGGAACGAACGACCTACAAGGTGATGAGCGAGTACGTCGCGCTGACGATGGTTGAGTTGATGCGCGGCGTCGTCGCAGCCGGCGGCACGGCCCCTGCGGCCAGCAGCGTCGGCGTGCAGGTCGCGGGCAAGACCGGCACCGTCAACGACCACACGGACACATGGTTTATCGGTTACACGCCGTCTTACGTCACCGGCGTCTGGCTCGGCTACCCCGACCGCAAGAAGAATCTAGGCAGCGACATGACCGGCGGGCATGGCTCTTTGCCCATCTGGATCGATTACATGAAAGAGTTCCTGAAGGACAAGCCGAAGGAGACTTTCCAGAAAGCGCCTTCGATGCCCGAAGACATCAAGGAACTGCAACAGCAGCGCCAGCGTGAACTGGCCGAAGAACGCGCCG
>DASVQA010000193.1:0-54547 GCA_036389375.1 Pyrinomonadaceae bacterium
TTCCCGGCAGGCACGCCGACAGGCGCGACAGAGACCGAGCAGCCGCCCGGATCGTCGGCATCGGCGCGGCCGAGTTGGGCTTCGGTGAGAATGATGCCGCACGCTCCGGCCCCCGGCCCCGTCGAGACAGTCACGTCCGGCGGCGCAGTGATGGTCGGCGGCGTGGTGTCGTCGTTGGTGATGGTGACGGTCTGCGTGCAGGAGGCGGTGCGCCCCAGATTGTCCGTCGCCGTCCAGAGGATCGTGGTCGTGCCGACGGGGAATGGGTCGCTCAGTTGCTGGTCGTCGCTACGGTCGGCCGTGACGGTCGCGCCCGCGCTTGCGGTCGGCGTGCCCGGATTAATCTGCGTCTCGCAACCCGTCGTGATGTGCTGGCTGACGTTGGCCGGGCAGCTAATGGTCGGGCCGCCAGCTTCGACCACCGTGATATTGAAGCTGCATGAGCCGCCACCGAGCGAAGAGGTGGAGGTCACAACGGTCGTGCCCAAGGGGAAGAAAGAGCCGGAGGGGTGACTCGTTGTCACCGTGCCGCAGTCGCCGACGGCATCGGCCGCGCCGAAGTTCACGATTGCGCCGGAGACACCGTTCTGCGTGGTGTTGGCGGTCACAGTCATGTCGTTCGGACAGTCGAGCGTGCATTCCGTCGCCGTCGAGACGCCAATGACGGTGGCGAAGGCGGTCGAAGAATTATCGGCGGCGTTCGTTTCGTTCGTGTCGCTGGTGACGCTCGCCGTCTCGGAGATGACGGTGTAGTTGGCGGTGCTGGCCGCAGTATCGTAGATAAAAGCGAACGTGGCGGCCGCACCGACCGGGAGCGTGGCGATTGAACAGTTCGTGTCGCTGGAACAGGTGAAAGCCGGCCCCGAAAGCTGTGAACTGGAGACGAACGTGGGGGCCGTGCCTGTGTTATTCAGCGTCGGGTCGCCCTCGGTCAGTTGGACGTTGTGCGCGTCGTCGGGGCCGTGGTTGGCGACGACGACCGTATAAGTAATGTGCGCGCCAGCCGCGACCACGGCCTCGCCACCCTGCGCGAACTGTAAGACCGAGAGGTTGGCGGCCGCGTTGTTCGGGTCTCTGACGGTGAAGCGGGCTTGCGCGTGCACGGAACTGTCGGCGGTCGAGATGCTGTTGACGGCCCAGCCACCGCGCCGGTCAAGCCCGTCGGCCGTTGTCGCCGTCGTGGGCAGCGTAAACGTGAACGTGTCGGACGAGTTGAGCACGTTGTTCTGCTGCAAGATGAGGCCGCCCGTGTTGACCCAACTGATGCGCCGCAGCGCAAACAGCGAGAAGGTCGGCGCGTTTGTGACCTTGGCGCAGATGGTGTCGCCGAGATTGAAGACATCCTGCGGCGTCGTGCAGTCGGCCGCGAAAGTTTCGATGACTTCGCCGGTCGGGGGCGGCGGCGCAGGCAACATGAGCGCGGGGAACAGCGTCAACTGCGGCGGGGCGAGGCGGTTTAATTCCGGCCCGGCGGCCGTTGCGCGCCGCACCGACGGCACGCTCGCGCGCTTCGCCTCGGACACGGCTACGCCATGCCGCATGTTTGCGCCCGCGTCGGCTTGGTTGGTGCTCCGCAGCCTGCGGAGCGCGGCGGCGGAAGGCAGAGAGCAGATCGTGCAGGCGAGCGCGACGAGGACAAGTGCCCCGTAGAACGCTCCGTTGAATGAACGCTTGCTTGCGCGCGACCGGCGCGCGCGGATTCGAGTTATGAGCGGAGGAGATATAACGGCTTTGCGGGACTTCATGGGGATTCCTCACTTTTCGGTGAACACCTGTTAACGCTTGAAGCAACGACCAGCTGAAGCTTGCGCCTCGCGTGCAGGCCGGGCCTCAGAAGTCGCTGCTTCGGCCAAGCGGCCGCTCAAACCGAGCGGCCCTTGCGACTCCAGACGAGACCTAGCGGCCATCCGTCGCCCCGCCCCCGCCGCGCGCCAGCTAGCAACTTGAGCGCGGCGGGGAAGAATAAAGAAAGCGCGGGGACAGAAGGTTTAGGTCTGCGTTAGGTTCGGTGCTACCGGCGTGCCGTTATTAGTGTTGCCGTCAATGTAATTGTTGCCCCACGATTTGACGTTGCCGGTGATGCCATTGCTGTTGCCGTAGATCAGATTGTCGGAGATGCGCGAGATGCCGTTCGTGGCGGCAACGCCCGTCGGGTTGTTACTGACCGAGCAGTGGAAGAGTGTGGATTCAGAGTCCGCCGCTGTATGGTTTATGCCCGCCGTCGTGTTGGTCGCAAACGTGCAGTTGCGCGCCGTCAGGCGGCTATGGGCGGCCATGTTGACGCCATTGCCGCAGCCGGACGAGGAGACATTGTCAAACGAGGCGATAACAACCGTGCCAGCGCTGTTGATTTTGACGCCGTCGGCGACGCAGTTGCGGATCGAGACGTTGCGCAAGTAAAGCTTCGCCGCGCCGCTCGCACCTTGGGCCACGTCAACGCCGTTGCCGGTGAAGCCGTCAATGTTTGTGTTCTCGATGTAGAGGTTGCTGCCGGCGAGCCAGCGGATGCCGTTGAGGCCGGAACTTGCGCCGTTGATGTCGAGCCAGTTGAGGCGCACGGTCTTGCGCGTGTCGGCCGCGTCGGTGATGTTGACGATGATGCCATTGGTGAGCGCGGCGAGAATCGAACCGTAGCCTTGGCCGCCGCCGCCCCCGTTAATGGTGATCGACTTTGTGATCGTCACAGCCCCGAAACCGCCCGGGTCGAGCGTGCTGATCTCGCCGTCTCTGGCGGTCTTGGAGATCGCCCCGGCGTAGGTCTTGCAGGGCGCGGTGCGGCTGCAGGGATTGGCGTCGTCGCCCACGCCGGAAACCCACGTGCGCGTCGCTTGCGCTTGCGCCAAAGAGGCGCAGGCCAGGAGAACGATGCCTAAGACCAAAGTCTGGCACATAAAGCGTAGCTTACTCATTGATGTCTAGCTCCTTTGGGGTTTGGGGGTTGGCTGAGCAAAGGGTGGCGCTCAGGAACCGCGGTCTTCTGCTTAAGATTCGGAGAACGATGGTACGCAAAGTCTGACTGGCGGCCCGATAGTCTTTCGGCCAAAGCTACCGGCGCTCGCGCTGCGTAGAACTAAGGTAATGCAAAGGACTCCGACTGATTGATAGCGGCATATCAAATGTGCCCATTTACGGGCGGTGTGAACAAGCCAGATTTACTTGACTCTGCCAAGGGCCAACCCTTGTTCGCTTGCCTGTGCAGTGGCAGGGGCAAGTCTTATACATAAAGTGCGGTTGGAACGCAAGCGGCGGCGAGCCATATTTTGCGGGCGGGGGCGGACGGGCAGTTTCTAACCGGTAAAATCAGGATACTCCCGATCACGCGCGATGATGATGCGCTCGTCGCCGTCGTTGGCCGGCCAAGTGATGCGAAAGGCCGGGTCGTCCCAACGCACGCCGTCGGCCGCCGTCGGCACATAGACTGCTGACATCTGATAGTACAACTCGGTCGCGTCGGCGAGCGTCTGGAAGCCATGCGCGAAGCCTTCAGGCACGTAGAGCATGCGTTGATTGTCGGCGCTCAACTCGACGCTCAACCACTGTTTGTAGGTCGGTGCGTCCGGGCGCAGGTCAATGATGACATCGTAGAGCGCGCCGCGCGTGCAGCGGATGAGTTTCGCCTGCGCGTGCGGTGCGCGCTGAAAATGCATGCCGCGCAGCGTGCCCTTGCGCTTGTTGAAAGAGATGTTGCACTCGACGCAAGGGAGCTTTAGCCCCTGGGCAGCGAACTCGCGCTCCGACCACGCGCGCGCCAGGAAGCCGCGCTCGTCCGCAAAGCGTTCCGGCTCGATCAGAAACGCACCCGGCAGTTTTGTCGCAAGCAAGATCATCGTGGTGCGGCTATTACTTCTCTGTGCGCTTGAGCCTGCGCCCGACTTTGCGGCGCAGGGCTGACAGGTCGCCATGTCGCACATCGGTTAACACGCGTTGAAGCCTAGACGGGCCTTGATAGTGCGTCCGCCCGTCGTACCACTGCATCCGGCCGCCCAGCGCGACCTTTGGTTGCTCCGTCCATTCCACTGTTTCTGACCCGGCCCCGACCTTGCGAAAGACGGCCGTGCGCTCGTCAAACTCCGCGACGAGTTCCCATTGTGGCTGCTCAACCAGAAAATCAGAGAGGATTTGACACGTCCAGACCCAAGTATCATCCACGATCATGTGCCCGCCGACTTTCAACTTGGTCGCCGTGTAGAACCAATCTATGTACGGCGCGGGAAACCCGTGCCGCCCGTCTATCAAAACCAGATCGAGCGGCGGCAGGTCTAAAGTCGGCAAGACGAACTCAGAGCCGCCTGCAACAAAATTAACCTGCGCGGTCGGAATGCCGCGTGCGCTGCAATAGCTTTTGATATTATCGAACTCGTAAGCAGCGGGCGTGATGCAAGTGTGTTGTGCCCCGGCGAGCGCAAAGACGATGGTTGAGATACCGCTCCCCGTCTCAAGCGTGACGGAGGATTGATCAACGGTCTCATTTAAGAAACGCAAAGCCGACTCGGTCAGCCCCATCAGGAAATTCTCACCCTGCGCGTTGACGTGTGGCGCAGGTGGGTCATTGAGTATGTCGGCGAGCGTCGCCATAACTGAGAACTCCTAATCGTTAGTTTTGGGCTGCTCATTGTGCGGCTCAGATCGGGTTGAGTCAAGAGAGCAGCCCAAGCGCAGCGCTTGTTTGACACGCTCAATTGCGCGCACCTATACTCCGCCCTTAATTCGACCAACACTTTCAGCAACCCGGACGCAAGCCGCCTTGCAGTTGTAAACGCTTAAATTCATGCGCACACTCTTTGTGACCGGCGGCGCAGGCTTTATCGGCTCTGCCTTCATCCACCTTGCGCTCGCCGCGCGCCCAGACTATCGCATCGTCAACTTCGATGCGCTCACCTACGCCGGCAATCCCGACAACCTGACCGGGCTCGACCCCACGCGCCACCGCTTCGTGCGCGGCGACATCGCCAACCGGGCCGAGGTGTTAGCGGCCCTTGAGCAAGACACGGACGCGATCATCAACTTTGCCGCCGAGTCGCACGTTGATCGCAGCATCGCCTCGGCGGACGAGTTCCTGCGCACCAACGTCATCGGCACGCAAGTGCTGCTGGACGCTGCGCGCGCGCGCAACGTGCGCCGCTTCCTGCATATTTCGACGGATGAGGTGCTCGGCAGTCTCGCGGCAGACGAGCACGCCCGCTTCACCGAAGCTAGTCCTTATGCGCCGAACAGTCCTTATGCCGCCTCGAAAGCGGCGGCCGAGCATCTGGTGCGCGCCGCGCATCACACACACGGACTCGACACCGTCACCACGCGCTGCGGCAACAACTACGGCCCGCGCCAGTTTCCCGAAAAGCTGATCCCACTCTGCATCGCCAACGCGCTCGCGGATGAACCGCTGCCCGTCTATGGCGACGGGCTGCACGTGCGCGACTGGATTTACGTGGACGATCATTGCCGCGCGCTCCTGCTCGCTCTGGAAAAAGGGCAAGCGGGTGCAATCTACAACATCGGCGCGCGCAACGAGCGGCGCAATCTCGAAGTCGTCGAACATCTCCTGCGCGCGCTCGGCAAGCCGCCGACTTTGATCCGCCATGTCAAAGATCGGCCCGGTCATGATCGCCGCTACGCGATTGATCCAACAAAGGCGGAGACAGCGTTGGGCTGGCTACCCGTCGAGACTTGGGCGAGCGGTTTGCAAAAGACGATTCAGTGGTACGCCGACAATTCCGCGTGGCTTGCGCGGGCGCGTTCGGGCGCATATCGCGCATACTACACGCAGCAGTACGGCACGGAGGTCGGCGCGCGTTGAAGGTCTTGGTCACAGGTGCGGGCGGGCTGGTCGGGCGCGCCGTCGTCGCACATTGCGCGGCGCAGGGCGACAAAGTGTCGGCGCACGACCGCGCGAGTTTAGAGATCACGCGCGCGCCGGAGGTGCACGCCGTCTTTGAACGCGCGCGCCCTGACACCGTGATCAACTGCGCCGCGTGGACGGATGTGGACGGCTGCGAGTTAGACCCGGAGCGCGCGCTCGCCGTCAACGCCTATGCTGTCGAAACGCTCGCGCACGCCTGCCGACAGGCGGGGGCGTCTTTCGTCACCATCTCGACCGACTACGTCTTTGCCGGTGACAAAGACGGCTTCTACACGCAGCGCGACGACCCCGAACCGCAGAGCGCGTATGGCATCTCGAAGCTCAAGGGCGAGTGGCTGGCGCGCATCGCCTCGGCGCGCACCGTCGTCGTGCGCACGGGCTGGGTCTTCGGGCGCGGCGGGCGCAACTTTCTAGCGACCGCGCTCGAACGCGCGCGGCGCGGCGAACAACTCCGCGCCATCGGCGACGCCTACGGCACGCCGACCTACGCGCCGCACCTTGCTGCGCGGCTACGCGAATTGGCCGCACTTGATCTGCCCGGCCTCTATCACGTCACGGGGGGCGGCGACGGAACGAGTTATGCCGGTTTTGCGCGCGCGGCCGTTTCGCTTGCAGGCGCGCCCGGCGCGACGGTCGTAGAAGTCTCGATGGACACGCTCGCGCGGCCTGCGCCGCGCCCGCGCAATTCGCGCCTGCGCTGTCTGCTGAGCGCCGCCGCTGGCCTCGCGCCCCTGCCCGACTGGCAGACGGCGCTCGCTGAATTTGCGGCCGAAGAGTTGCGCGCCCGCGCAGCCGCCGACGAGCGCCCAGATTAATCACGAAGCAGACGAAATTACACAGTCGCCGCCCGGGCAACCGTGGCCCGGCTGGTTGCGGGCTGCCCCGGCGTGGCGGCCGGGTTAATTCTGACGGCGACCGGCTTTCAGCATTTCCCGTAATCTCTGCTATTATTCGGGGCTGCTGTTCCCGGCCGGTTACGCGTTCGCCAGATTTAGAAGTAAGGTTTAAAGAAGATGTCCCAAGATAATCGCCTGCTGCCGCTTTCGTCCACGACCGGAAACATTGATCGCCCACTGCGCGATCTGGCGCAGCCTGTGCAAGTCACCGGCTCATATTCCGTCGCCGAGCCGACGCACCTGCGCGACTACTTAAACGTCGTGCTCAAGCGCAAGTGGCTCATTCTCAGTCTGGTCACGGTCGTCACCACGCTGGTCGCCATCCAAATGTACCGGCTGCCATCGACCTACGAAGCCAAGACGGTCATCCAGATCGAGCAGAAGAGTCGCGGCAGTCGCGCGAAAGATTTGGTCATCAACATCGGCAGCGATCCGCAGTATTGGAACACGCAGTTGAAGCTGTTGGAGAATCCGAGTCTGCACCGGCAGGTGATTCTCGCGCTCAACTTGCAGAACAACCCGGCCTTCCTCGGCGGGCAGGCGCACGCGTCTCTATTCACCACGCTGCGCCGCGTGCTCTCGCGCGATAAGGCGAAGCCAAAGGAGAGCGCCCCCGGCACGGACGGCAACCTGACCGTTGCCAACGAGACCGTGCCCGGCGCAAACGTGCAACTGACGCCCGAACAACTCGCGCAGCTTGAGCCTTATGAAGATGCGCTGGCGGCGAACCTGACGGTCGATCCCGAAGAACGCACAAACCTCGTTGACATCCGTTTCAAACACACCGACCCGGAGATCGCGCGCCGCGTGGTTGATACCATCGCGCTCGTCTTCATCGAGAACGACCGCGAGCGCGAGAGCGCCGGCACAAGGGCGGCCAAGGAATCCACCGCCAAGCAGATCACCGAATTGCAGGAGCAGGTGGCGGCGCTCGAAAAGCAGCGCATGAACGCCCTAATGGCGAGCGGGCAGGCGCTCAAACCCGATCTCAAAGGCGCGAACGAGATTGCTGAGCGCGTGGCGATCTTGAGCCAACAGTCGCTCGAAGCCGAGAGCGAGGTTAAGAAAGTTCAAGCCGAGTACGACGCCGCGCAACAGGCGCAGCGCACGGCCGACATCTATTCGATTCCGGTCGTTGCCGCCGACAAACAGGTGCAGGCGTTGCAGACCAAGTTGGCCGATCTGAATGAGCAGCGGGCGGCCCTCCTTGAGCAGTACACACCGGAATGGCCGGCGGTGAAGAAGATTGAAGCCCAGATCAAGCAGACGGAAGAGGCGCGCAAGCGCGTAGCTAATGCGGACGTGACCGCCCTCGGCGCTACCCTCGACGCAGCCAAGCGGCGAGACGCCAGCCTGCGCGTGGCTTATATCAAGCAACGCGGTGAGGCGCAGCAAC
The DNA here is from genome assembly GCA_036389375.1 of Pyrinomonadaceae bacterium. Lineage (GTDB taxonomy): Bacteria > Acidobacteriota > Blastocatellia > Pyrinomonadales > Pyrinomonadaceae > QHXQ01. Next base: position 8,150 of record DASVQA010000193.1, read on the forward strand.
AGGGCATCAAAGAGATCGGGCTCGGCAACGTCAACCAGCAACTCGAAACCAGCAAGCAGATGCTCGGCACGCTGATGCAACGCCGGACTGAACTAGAAACCGCCTCGGTCGAAGGCCAGCAGAGCAACGTCTTCGTCCAGACGCCCGCGCGCACGCCGCAACTCGTCGGGCCGCCGCGCGTGCGCAATATCGTCATCGCGCTCTTGCTCTCGCTCGGCGCAGGCATCGGTCTGGCCTTCCTGCTCGACTACTTGGACGACACGCTCAAGTCGGTCGAAGACGTTGATCGGCACATCCACTTGCCGACGCTCGCGCTCATCCCTGCGCCGCGCGAAGCACGCCGGCTCGCCTTTGCCCGCCACGCGCACGTGCCCGAACCGGGCGAGAACACCGCGCTCGCGCTCATCGAAGAGGTGCGCTCGCCCGTCGCGGAAGCTTATCGCCACCTGCGCACGTCGCTCTTGCTCTCTTCGGCCGGGCAACCGCCGAAGACCGTGCTCGTCACCTCTAGCCAGCCAAGCGAAGGCAAGACCACGACGGCCGTGAACACTGCGATGATGCTTGCGCAGACCGGCGCGGAAGTGCTCATCCTCGATTGCGATTTGCGCCGCCCGCGCGTGCACATGCACTTCCAACTGCCGAACACGCGCGGCGTAACGAACTACCTGTCGGGCGATATGAACGTCAGCGAGTTGATCCAGACTTATGATCGCCAGCCGAACCTAAAGGTCATCACTTCTGGCCCCGTGCCGCCGAACGCGGCGGAACTGCTCGGCTCGGAAGAGATGCGCCGGCTCTTACATCTGCTGAGCGATAATTTCACGCACATCATCATTGACTCGCCGCCCGCCATTTCGTTCACGGACGCCTCGATCCTCTCAACGATGGTCGATGGCGTAATGTTGGTCGTCCACGGGGGGCGCTCGTCGCGCGCAGTCGTGCGCCGCGCCAAGCAACAACTGCTCGACGTGGGCGCGCACCTGTTCGGCATCGTCCTCAATAACGTCAAGCTCGAAGCCAACGATTACTACTACGGCTACGGCTACTACTCGAACTACTACGCGCAGGACGACGACGAGGGTGGCGACGATCACGGCCCGGCTCCGGCAGGCGCAAACGGGCGCGGAGCGTGACGATGACGCGCGGCGAGTTCTGCGTCATCGCGCCCGACGTGAAGCTTGGGCGCGACGTGGCGATCTACAACTTCGTCAACCTCTACGGCTGCGAGATCGGCGACGAGACGCGCATCGGCACGTTTGTCGAAATCCAACGGGGCGCATCCATCGGCGCGCGCTGTAAAATCTCAAGCCACACCTTTATCTGCGAAGGCGTGCGCGTCGAGGATGAAGTCTTCGTCGGGCACGGCGTTCAGTTCGTCAACGACCGCTATCCCCGCGCCACCAACCCGGACGGCACGCCGCAAACCGCAAGCGACTGGACGCTCGAACGCACCATCGTCCGGCGCGGCGCGTCCATCGGCACGGGCGCGACAATCTTAGGCGGGCTTGAGATCGGCGCGGGCGCAATTGTCGGCGCGGGCGCGGTCGTCACCCGCACCGTCCCCCCCGGCGCAATCGTCGCCGGCAACCCTGCGCGGATTTTGAGACAGGTTGCGGGTTGAGGCTTAAGGGATGAAAGCGTGCCCGCTTGCGACGTGCGCTCATGCTTTCGGCCCGCCGCCCTTCAGCCTTCAGCCTTCAGCCCTTTTATGATTTCCATCGGCGTCATCGGTTGCGGCTATTGGGGCCCGAATCTGATCCGCAACTTCGTGGAGAACGAACGCGCGTCGCTGCGTTGGATTTGCGACGTGGACACGCATCGGCTGCGTGAGATCGGCCGCCGCTACCCGTCTGCGCGCACGACGAACGACCGCCGGCAGTTGCTCGCCGACCCCGAACTCGACGCCGTCGTGATTGCCACGCCGGTCGCCACGCATTACCCGTTTGTCAAAGACGCGCTTGAGGCCGGCAAACACGTGCTCGTCGAGAAGCCATTCACGACGAGCATGCGCGAGGCCGAAGAGTTGATCCGGCTGGCGGAGACGACGGGGCGGACGCTGATGATCGATCACACCTTCGTCTATACGGGCGCGGTGCGCAAGATTAAAGAGATCGTCGAGAGCGGCGAGATCGGCGATCTGCTCTACTTCGATTCGGTGCGGATTAATCTAGGCCTGTTTCAGCGCGACATCAACGTCGTCTGGGATTTAGCGCCACATGATCTTTCGATCATGGATTTTCTGGTTGGGCGCGAACCCGTCGCCTTGACCGCGACGGGCAGCAGCCACATCGAGCACGGGATTGAGAATATCGCCTACGTCATGCTCCGCTTCGCCGATCAGTTCATCGCGCACTTTCATTTCAATTGGCTCGCGCCCGTCAAAATTCGCCGCACGCTCATCGCCGGCAGCCGCACGATGATCGTCTATGACGACATTGAGCCGACCGAAAAGGTGCGCGTCTATGACAAGGGTGTGACGACGAACCGCATCGAGTCGGACACAGACAAAGAGGCCGCCTATCGCACGCTGGTCAGCTATCGCACGGGCGACGTGTGGGTGCCCAAACTCGACTCCACCGAAGCGCTCGCGCACGTCTGCGCCGAGTTTCTCGATGCGATCCGCGACCAGCGCCGGCCGTTAACCGACGGCGCGGCGGGACTGCGCGTCGTACATCTGCTCGAAGCCGCGCAGCAATCAATCAATCAAGGCGGTAAACTGATCGAGTTCTAGCAGATATTTAGACCGTGCCACCTAGCGCGGGCCGTCTGTTTCTGAGGTATCTGATGGTACAAGCATCGCCACAAATGAATGTCCCTTTATTTGATCTGAAGCAGCAGCACGAACCTTTACTAGCCGAATTGCGCGCTGGCATCGAACGCGTGCTCACGAGCCAACAGTTCGTCTTAGGCCCGGAAGTGAGCGCGCTCGAAACGGAGTTGGCGGCCTATTGTCAGGTCAAGCATGCCATCGGTTGCGCCTCTGGGTCGGACGCGCTCTTGCTGGCGCTCATGGCGCTCGACGTGAAAGCGGGCGACGAGGTCATCACCACGCCGCATACTTTTTTCGCCACCGGCAGCGCCATCGCCCGGCTCGGCGCGCGCCCCGTCTTCGTGGACATAGACCCGCGCACCTATAATCTCGACCCGGCGCAACTCGAAGCTGCCATCAACGAACGCACGCGCGCGGTCATCCCCGTGCATCTCTACGGGCAATGCGCCGAGATGGACGCCATCGCGGCGGTGGCCGCGCGCCATAATCTGCCCGTCATCGAAGACGCCGCGCAGGCCATCGGCGCGACGGACGCAGGCCGGCGGGCCGGCTCAATCGGGCAGATGGGCTGTTTCAGTTTCTACCCGTCGAAAAACTTGGGCGCGGCCGGCGAGGCGGGTTTGCTGACGACGAACGACGATGCACACGCCGAGCGGCTGCGCGTTCTGCGCGTGCATGGCGGGGCGACCGAATATCTGCACCGCGAGGTTGGCATCAACAGCCGGCTTGACGCCTTGCAAGCGGTCGTGCTGCGCATCAAGCTGCCGCACCTAGATGCGTGGGCCGAAGCGCGCCGCGCCCGGGCCGAAACCTACACGCTCCTGTTCACCAACACGCGTTTGCCGTTTCGTCTCAAACCGCCCTTCATCCGCACGAACACGCAGCACGTCTTTCACCTCTACGTGGTGCGCGTGCCCGCAGCGGTGCGCGATCCTTTGCTCGCGCATCTGCGTGCGCACGGGGTCGGCACGAAGGTCTATTATCCCGTCCCGCTGCACATGCAAGAGTGCTTCCGCTATCTCGGTTATCAAGCGGGCGCGCTACCGGAAGCTGAGCGCGCCGCCCGCGAGACGCTGGCACTTCCGCTCTATCCTGAGTTGACCTTGCAGCAGCAGCAATACGTCGTGGACGTGATCGCGCGTTTTCAACCATAGCGACCCGATAAGTCGGGTCGCCCAAAGCAATCTTCAATCTAATCTGTCGGAGACAATCGTTTGACCAAAAAAGTCTTAATCACGGGGATCACGGGGCAAGATGGTAGCTACTTAGCCGAGCATCTGCTCAGCGCCGGTTATGAAGTGCATGGCTTGGTGCGCCGCGTCGCGCTCGAAGATCCGCAACGCAGATTCACCCGCATCGCTCATCTGCTTGATCGGGTCACGCTGCACCCGGCGAGCCTCGAATCTTACGCCTCGCTCTTTCACATCGTCAGCCAGCACGACTTCGCGGAGTGTTATCACCTCGCGGCGCAAAGTTTCGTCGCTGAAAGCTTCCGCGACGGCTTCTCGACGATGAATACCAACATCAACGGCACGCACTACCTGCTTGCCGCCGTGCGCGAACTGCGTCCCGAATGCCGCTTCTACTTTGCCGGCTCAAGCGAGATGTTCGGGCAAGTGGCCGAGACGCCGCAGACCGAGACGACCCGCTTTCACCCCCGTTCACCTTACGGCATCAGCAAGGTGGCCGGGTTCGATCTGACGCGCAACTACCGCGAGGCTTATCAGATGTTCGCCACGAGCGGCATCCTGTTCAATCACGAGTCGCCACGACGCGGGCACGAGTTCGTCACCCGCAAGATCACTTCGACGGTGGCGCGGATCAAGCATGGCCTCGCCGATGAGCTACGGCTCGGCAACCTAGAAGCGCGCCGCGACTGGGGTCATGCGAAGGACTACGTGCGGGCGATGCACTTGATGTTGCAGCAGCCCGAAGCGGACGACTATGTGGTGGCGACGGGCGAGACGCACACGGTCAGAGAGTTCTGCGAGTTGGCGTTTGCCGAAGCCGACTTGAACTATCGAGATTACGTCAAGGTGGACGAGCGTTACTATCGCCCGGCGGAAGTTGATCTGCTGATCGGTAATGCCGAGAAAGCGCGGCGTGAATTAGGCTGGCAGCCGGCCTATACCTTCGAGCAGTTGGTTAAAGAGATGGTGACGGCCGATCTGGCGCTCGTGGCCGACATGCGTAAGGCTTAGCGCCGCCGCGCGTGGCGCAAGGTCTATGCCCCGGACTTACGTGTTATACTCGCCGGCATCTGAGGGAAACTTAGGACGACCGCCATCGTCGTCCGATTTACAACCCGAACGCCGCTCATGAGTTCGCAACAAGCTCTCACCGATCAACTTGTCGGCACGATTAAGGGGCCGGGCGAGCGCCCGCACGAATACCTGTTCATCACGGCGGACAACCGGCGCGCGCGCATCGGCGAGTTTGTCTATTACACGGCGCAGGACGGCGCGGAGGTGCGGCGCATTCTCGGCACGGTCACGGCGCGCAGGCTCGTGCGCAATCTGCCCGATGCCTTTCTCGCCGACCCGGAGACGCCGCCCGCAGTCGTCTCGTCGCTCATCGGGCTGGACGGCGAGGGCTGCGAGCTATACGAGATCACGGTCGAGACGATTGGTTATTTCAGCGAGCGGCTGGGCGATTTCGTCAACCCGCGCATCCCGCCCGAAGCAGGCGCGCCCGTGCTGCTCGCCTCGTCCGAGACGCTGGCGAGCGTGCTCTCGCCGCGCAAGACGGGCGAGCGCGGCGCGGCGCATCTCGGCAGCCTGCTGACGCGCAGCGCGGGCGAAGTGCCGGTCGTGCTCTCGGTCAAGGATGTCGTCTCGACGCATCTGGCGATTCTCGCTTCGACGGGCGCGGGCAAGTCTTACACGGCGGGCGTGCTGGTCGAAGAGTTGATGATGCCGCACAACCGCGCGGCCGTGCTCATCGTCGATCCGCACGGCGAGTACGACACGCTGCGCTCGATTGAAGGCGACGCGCGCTTCGCGGCCGACAACTACCACCCGGAACTAAAAATCTACACGCACGACCGCGTCAAGGTGCGCTTCTCGTCGCTGACGGAAGCCGACATCAAGTACCTGCTGCCCGAAGGCACGTCCGACAAGATGCTCCATTTTCTCGCGCAAGCCTACCGGGCGTTGACGAATCGCCCTGATGCCGAGCGCGGCCTGTGGGGCTATCACGATCTCCGCGACGAGGTGAAAGCGCAGAAGTACGAAGGCAGCGAGCGGAGCGAATCGAGCAACGCGAGTTCGATTGAGGGCTTGCTGTGGCGGCTGGATTCGCGCTTCGATAAGCCGGGCGCGATCTTCTCGGACAACGAGCACATCCCGCTCAAAGATTTGTTCCAGCCCGGTCGCTGCACCGTCCTGCAACTCTCGGACATAGAGCAGAACGAGCAGCAGGTCGTCGTCGCTACGCTGCTGCGCCGCGTCAACAAGGCGCGCATGATGACCGTCCGGCAGGAAGCCGATCAGAGCAGCGACAATCACCTGCCCTATCCCGTCTTTGCGCTCCTCGAAGAGGCGCACCGCTTTGCGCCCGCCGGCCAGACCGTCGTGTCCACCAACATTCTCAAACAGATTCTCTCCGAGGGACGCAAGTTCGGCGTCGGCATCGGGCTGATCACGCAACGACCGGGCAAGCTCGATCAGGACGTGCTCTCGCAGTGCATGACGCAGGTCATCATGCGGATCGTCAACCCGATTGATCAGGACACGGTTGCCAAGTCGGTCGAGGGCGCGGGGCGACAACTCTTGCAGGAACTGCCGGCGCTCACCAAAGGGCAAGCGGTGATTAGCGGCGTCGGCGTCAACACGCCCGTCATGTGCCGCGTGCGCGAGCGCATCACGCGGCACGGCGGCGAAACCTTCGACGCGCCCGGCGAATGGGCCGATTGGCACTCGGAGAGCAAGCAGCGCCAGCGCGAACAAGACAACGCGGTGCTGGTCGGCAAGCCGCCTAAGAAGCCGGACAAGTTTCGCGGCATCCCGTTATAAAAATTCTCTGCTGTCGCTCGGCCGCCGCACTGCCCGCCACCACTGCTCTCGCCGACGCCGGCCTATCGTCTATTGACTTCCCGCCCGCTTGGGCCATATCTTTTTGGTCATCCAGCCGGGGTCGCCGGGGTTTAACCACAAGCGGGTTGCGCGTTCGCGCTCCACTTCTCTCCATATTTTAGTCCGTCGGTTTAGCCCGTCGTCCATCGTGCTGAAGCCAACCCTTGTTTTAGAAGGAGCCAACCCCATGCTTCGGTTTTGCCAACACCCGGCCAGAGTTATCGCGCTCGGTCTGTGCCTGCTGGGCTGCGCTGCGCTCGCGCCCCTGCGCGCACTGGCGCAAGATCAAAATCAGACGGAGACGAACGAGCCGCCCGTCTTCAACGAGTACAAAGGCGTGCGCCTCGGCATGACGACCGAAGAGGCGCGGCAGAAACTCGGCGTGCCGCAGGAGAAGAGTGCCGTGCAGGACTTCTACACCTTCTCCGATAAAGAGACGGCGCAGATTTCCTACGACGCGCAGCATCACGTCGCCGCCATCGCCGTCTTCTATCTCGGCACGGACAAAGCGCCCTTGTCCAAGACCGTGCTCGGCGCTGATCTCGCGGCCAAGCCGGACGGCTCTATGTATCGCCTTGTGCGTTACCCGAAAGTCGGCTGCTGGGTCTCCTACGCCCGCACCAGCGGCGACGCGCCGCTCGTTACGGTGATGATGCAGAAGTACAAGCCGTAAGACTGCACGCGGTATTTGCAAAGTCGCTTAAAGTTTGTGCGCGCGGCCTTCGTGCGCGAAGTGGGTCTATCTGCGGCGACGACGGCTGACTATTGACTTGGCCGCCGCATTGATGTACCACATCAAAGCTTTTGCCCCTTGTTCGGTTTTTCGGGGTTGCGGTTAAGACGTTTTCTCACGTCTGAACGTCCACACTCGCGCCCTGCGGCTTTCACCCCACTCGGTTAAAGAAGGAGAATTGATGTTCAAGCTTAGAACCCCTCTACTTGTCTGCGCCGTGCTTGCCTGTCTGCTCGGCGCGTCCTATGTCGTTAGCCCCAGCCGGGCCGACGGCGGCGCGAATCATCGGGTGCTCAACAACAACTATGGCGTCTCCGGCGGCAACGTCAACGACAGCAGCCGGCGCTTCTGTTGCAGCGGCACGCTCGGCTCGCTCGTCAAAGACAGCGCCGGCGCGCTCTACATTCTCTCGAACAATCATGTGCTCGCACGCGCGGATCAGGCCGCGGCGGGCGAAGACGTGTCGCAACCCGGTCTCATTGATAACAACTGCGCCATCCCCCGCATCGTCGCGGACTTCACGACGGCGGCGGCGCTCGGCTCGAACGTGGACGCCGCGCTTGCTGCGCTGCGCTCCGGCACGATGAGCACGACCGGCAGCATTGAAGACATCGGCACGATCAGCGGCGTCGTCAAAGCCCCGGCGGTCGGGCTGGCGGTCGCCAAGTCCGGGCGCACGACCGGGTTTACGACCGGCACGATCGGCTCGATCAACACGAGCGTCAACGTCAGCTATCCCAAATCCTGCGGCTCAAACGGCGGCACGGTCGTGAGCTACACTAATCAGGTCGTCATCAACAGCAGCACCTTCAGCGCGGGCGGCGACTCCGGCTCGCTCATCGTCTCGAACAACAGCGCCAGCTGCCGTCAGCCGGTGGCGCTCCTCTTCGCCGGCAGCAGCACGGCGACCATTGCCAACCCGATCAACGACGTGCTCGCGGCGCTGAGCGCGAAGTTGGGCCGGACGGTTAGTTTCGTGGGCGGTACGTGTACGGCGGCGCTCAGTAGCGCGGCGACGCCCGACCTGTCCGCCACCTTCGGAGGCCAGATGGAAGTTTCAGCACTGGCGGTTGAGCATGCGACGGGCGTGATGCGCGCCGCCGAGCACGACCTGATGGCGCGGCCTGGCGTCATCGGCGTCGGCATCGGCGCGGCGGGCAAAGGCATCAACGAGGCGACCATCGTGATCTACGTGGATCGCACCGCCGCCACGCAGCCCGACCTGCCCAAATCGATCAACGGCGTGAAGGTCAAACGGATTTACACCGACCCGATCATCGCCTACTAAACGCGCGCACTCTGCTGCGCCCACGAACAGAGACGGCCGGCACTTTTACCCAGTGCCGGCCGTCTCTTTTTGGCCGCCCGCGCCCGCGCCCGACGCACGGTTGCTTTTAACCGCCGCGATGCTAAGATAAGTTTTGTCGCCCGAGCGGTTCGTTGAAAACTCGCGCGACGTTAAAACTCTCCCGCACAACCAGATCATTTTGACCGCCGCCGCGGCCGCCGGGCGACCGGGCGGGCGCGCAGGGGTATCGAATGCCGAACAAGAGTGCTGTCCAGTCGGAACAGGTGCGCGGCGTGGTGAATTTGCTGGCGACGCGCCGCGACGAGATTCTCAACCTGTGGATCAAGGAGCGGCTCGACTCAGACGAGTTCCGCGACGAGTTGATCTCGAAGAAGGAGTTGCGCCAACAGTCGCAGCAGATTGTTGACATGCTCGTGCGCGCCATCAGTGAATCGGGCGCGGCGGACTTTGACGACGCCGCCTTCGATGAACTGCGCGAAGTGCTCAATCGCGTCTCGCACGCCCGCGCCGTCAAGGGCTACACGGCGCGCGAGAATGCGACCTACGTGCTCTCGCTGCGCAACACGATCCGGCCGATGCTCTTGGAAGAGTACGATGGCGACATCGAAGCCTTCCTGCACGAGTTGTCCTACTTCGCCGAGTTGATCGATGGCATGGGTCTCGTGATGGTCGAGAACTTTATCCGCTCGCGCGAAGAGATTATCCATCAACAGCGCGCGGACATGATGGAATTGTCCACGCCGGTCATCAAAGTCTGGGACAAGATTTTGACGCTGCCGATCATCGGCACGCTCGATTCGCGCCGGGCGCAGTTGATGATGGAGGCGCTCTTGCAGCGCGTCGTCGAATCGGGCAGCACGGTTGCGATCCTCGACATCACGGGCGTCCGCACGATGGACACGCTCGTCGCCAACCACCTGATCAAGACTGTGACGGCAGCGCGGCTGATGGGCGCGCGCTGCATCCTGACGGGCGTTTCGCCCGCCATCGCGCAGACGATGGTGCAACTCGGTATAGACCTCTCGCAGATCACGACCCGCGCGCAAATGTCCGATGGCATCAAGCTCGCGCTCGAATTGGTCGGGCGCACGGTTGTGCCCGCCGCCCTCATCGCGCATCTGCGCGCCAACGGACACACCGGCGGACATAAGACACACGAAGCAGGCACGGATAAAGGCAGCGACAAGTGACGAGTGCCGAGCAAACAGTTTTTTACTTGTCACTTGTCACCCAGCACTCGTCACTGGCTTTCGGAGAAAGACATTATGGATGGAGCGCAGCGGATTCCGATCTTGAAAGTTGGACGCGTGCTGATTGTCCCGATTCAGGTGGACATGGACGATCAGACGGTGATCGGGCTGCAAGAGCGCATCCTTGCGGAACTCGAACGCACGGGCGCGCGCGGCGTGCTGATCGACATCTCGCTCCTTGAGATGGTGGATTCGTTCATCGGGCGCATGCTCTCGGACATTGCCTCGATGGCGCGCATCATGGACGCGCGCACGGTCGTCGTCGGCATGCGCCCGGCGGTGGCGATCACGCTGGTCGAGTTGGGACTGGAACTGCGCGGCGTCGAGACGGTGCTCAACGTGGACGAGGGCATCAAGTTGCTGCGCGCCGAATTCGACGCACAGGCCGACGATCCGGACGAGGCGGCGCTCTACGAGGGGCTGGGGTTGTTTGGAGAGTCTGTCCATCGCACTTAAGCATGAGCACGACATCGTCGTGGCGCGCGGCGAGGTGCGCCGGTACGCCGTCGCGCTCGGTTTCCGGCTGCTGGATCAGACGCGCCTCGCCACCGTCGCGTCGGAGTTGGCCCGCAACGTCGTCAAATACGCGGGGCAGGGTCGCCTGATCGTGCAGCCGGTCACGGACGCGCGCGGGCGCAGTGGGCTGCGCCTCGTCTTTGAAGATTCCGGCCCCGGCATCCGAGACCTCGCCGCGGCCATGCGCGATGGCTTCTCGACCGGCGGCGGTCTGGGCAAAGGGCTACCCGGCTCGCAACGTCTCGCCCACGAATTCGCCATCGAATCAACTCCCGAACGTGGCACGCGCATCGTCGTCGTGCGCTGGCAGTGAGCAGTAGAGGTCAGAGGTTAGAGGTTTAGAGGTCAGTCAAGACCAAAGCACTAACCTCTGACCCCTGACCTCTGATCTCTGATCTATGCGTGAGATTAAATCACTTGAGGTGCGGGACGAGGCGCAGGTCGGAGCGGCGCGGCGGGCGGTACACGCCTACGCGAGCAAGGTTGGTTTCACAGAGCGCGAGTTGGCGGAGTTGGACATCGTCGTGCAGGAGATCGGCACGAACGCCGTGCGCTATGCGAAGGATGGCGGCTGGCTGCACTTCACGCGCCCGCTCGGCGCTGAGCCGGGCGTGGAGTTGTTTTACTGGGACAAGGGGCCGGGCATCTACGATCTGGATCGGGCGGTGCGCGACGGCGTCTCGTCGGGCGGCAGCCTCGGCTCCGGCCTCGGCGCGATCCGCCGGTTGATGGACGAGTTCGACGTTTATTCGACGGTGCGCGCGACGGGCGCGCTCCGTTCGCTCCCGCCCGCGCGGCGCACCACGCATGGCACGGCCCTCTTGGGGCGCAAGTGGGTCGCGGCGACGCGGCTCTCCGCGCGCACGCACGGCGCGACCGCACGACGCATCGGTGCATGGTCGCGCACGCACCCGGACGAGACGCACAACGGCGACGCATACTTCGTGCGGCGGCGTGGCCGCCGGATGATCTGCGCGGTGATAGACGGACTGGGGCACGGGCGCGGCGCATACGAGGCGGCGCGGGTGGCGCGCTCCGTGCTCAACGACTGGCAGGGCGAACCGCTCGATGAACTGATGCAGGCGGCGCACGGGGCCTTGCGCGCGACGCGCGGCGCGGTGCTCGGCGTGGCGGTCGTGGACAGTGCGGCGGAAGCTTTCTACTATGCCGGCGTGGGCAACATCGAGGTGCGCGTCTTCGGTGCGCCCCAACCGGCGCGGCCCATCTCGACCAACGGCACGCTCGGCGCACGCTTTGAACGCGCGCGCGTCTGGTCTTACCCTTGGGCGGAAGGCACGACCATCGTGCTCGCCACCGATGGCGTCAGCGCGAAGTGGGACATACAGGACTATCCCGGTCTCTTGCAGCATAGCCCCCAACTGCTCGCCGGTGTACTCATGCGCGACTATGGCCGCGACACGGACGATGCAACCGTGCTCGTCGCGCGCTGAAGGTTCATTCATTCATGGCAGGCATCGAAACCAGTAAGCTCGGAGACATCTACGTGCGCCGCGAGTCGGACATCGTCGCCGTGCGCGACCGCGTCCGCCGGCTCGCGCGCGATCTCGGTTTCGACCAGACGACGCAGATCAAGATCACCACCGCCGTCTCCGAACTCACACGCAACATCTACGAGTACGCCGCCGCCGGTGCGATCACGCTCGCCATCGTCGAACGCCCCGACGGCGCAACGGGTCTGCAACTGATGGCGCGCGACGACGGCCCCGGCATGGACGAACAACTCGTGCGCTCGATCCTGCGCGGCAGCTACCGCTCCCCTTCCGGGCTTGGCGTGGGGCTTGCCGGCACGCGCCGTTTGATGGACGAGTTCGAGATTGACAGCGCGCCCGGCGCGGGCACGCGCGTCAGCGTCATCAAGTGGCTGCCGCCGGGCCAGAGCAAAGATGCGCGCGCGCGCGTCGAGCAACTGCGCGCGCAGTTTACGACCACCGACGAGAAATCCGCCGCCATCGAACTCGCGCGCCAGAACCGCGATCTGCTGGCCGTCCTGGCCGAACTTGAAGAGAAGCGCACGGAGTTGGAGCAGGTCAATCAACAGTTGAGCCGGACGAACAACGAACTGAACGAGGCGAACGCGCGCCTGCGCGAAGTGGCCGCGATGAAAGAGGAATTTCTCGCGCTCACGACGCACGACCTGCGCTCGCCCTTAGCGGTCATCAGCGGCGTGATCAACTTCTTCACTTCCGGACGGCTCGGCGAGTTGACGACCGAACAGCAGCACATGGTAGCGATGATGGAGCGCAACACGCAGAGCCTGATCGAGTTGGTCAACGATCTGCTCGATGCCGCCAAACTCGATTCTGGCACGCTCAATCTTGAAGTCACCCCCGTCGTGCTTGCGGAGGTCTTTGCCGAGTTGCGCGAAACGATGTCGCCGCTCGCCCGCGAGAAAGGTCTCACGCTCACGACCGATCTGCCCGCCGATCTGCCGCCCGTCAGCGCCGACCGCACCAAGCTCTGTCGCATCATCGTCAACCTGCTCTCGAACGCGATCAAGTTCACGCCCAAAGGCGGGCGCGTCACGCTCGCAGCCATGCGCGCCGACGCCGCCACGTTGCGCGTCGCCATCACAGATACCGGCGTCGGCATTGCGCCGGACGACCTCGAACGCCTTTTCGACAAGTACGAACAGGCCCGCAGCCGCGCCACGCGCAGCGAGAAAGGCACGGGGCTTGGGCTTTACATCACCAAGCAACTGGTCGAACTACACGGCGGCGAGATTCAGGTCGTCTCACAAGTCGGGCAAGGCTCGACCTTCTCGTTCACATTGCCGTTGGTGCAGGACGGGGCGGGCGCGCGCTGAAGTTTTCGGATCACACAGGCGGAGCTAAAGCTACTGTGCAAACACCAAAGCACTATCACCTCATCGGCATCTGCGGCACGGCGATGGCCAGCCTCGCCGGTATGCTGCAAGCGCGTGGGCATCGCGTGACCGGCTCGGATCAGAACGTCTATCCGCCGATGTCCACGATGCTCGCCGCGCTCGGCATCAACGTCATGCAGGGCTACGACCCGGCCCACCTTGAGCCGACGCCGGATTGCGTCGTCATCGGTAACGCTCTGTCGCGCGGGAACGCCGAGGTCGAGGCGGTGCTGGCCCGCAGGCTCTACTATCGCTCGCAGGCTGAGACGGTCAAGGAGGAGTTCATACGCGGCCGGCACTCGCTCGTCATCGCAGGCACGCACGGCAAAACGACGACGACCAGTCTGGCGACATGGGTCATGGAGGTCGGCGGCTTAAGCCCCGGCTTTCTCGTCGGCGGCGTGGTGCAGAACTTCGGTGCGAGTTTCCGCGTGACCGATGCGCCCTACTTCGTGATCGAGGGCGACGAGTACGACACGGCCTTCTTCGACAAGGGGCCGAAGTTCATGCACTACCTGCCGGAGTTGGCCGTCGTCAACAACATCGAGTTCGATCATGCCGACATCTACAAAGATCTGGCGGCCGTCAAACTCGCCTTCAAACGTTTGATGAATCTCGCGCCCGCGAACGGCCGGTTGATCGCGGGTTGGGACAGCCCTGTCGTGCGCGAAGTGGTGGCGGAATTTGGCGCGGACGGACTGCACACGCAGTTGGCCACCTTCGGCACGGCAGCCGACGCCGAATGGCAGGCGCGCGACATAGATTTCTCGGGCGCGTTGACGCGCTTTCGCGTCTTCCGCGCCGGGCGCGCATGGGGCGAATTTGCCACGCCGCTCATCGGTGAGTTCAACGTGCGTAATTGTCTGGCCGTGATCATCGCGGCGGACGCGTGGGGCGTGGAGCAGGCGGCGATGAGAGACGCGCTGGCGACTTTCCAGAGCGTGCAGCGGCGCATGCAGGTGCGCGGCGAAGTACAGGGCGTGACCGTGATTGACGATTTCGCGCATCATCCGACGGCCGTGCGCGAGACTTTGCAGGCGCTGCGGGCGAAGTACAAGGGCCGTCGGCTCGTCGCCGTCTTCGAGCCGCGCTCAACCTCTTCGCGCCTCGCCGTCTTTCAACAGGACTACGTGCGTGCCTTCGCGCCGGCCGACGCGGTCATTATCGCCAGCGTCTTTAACGCCGCCTCGCTCACACAATACGGTGCGCTCTTAGACACCGCCGAACTGGCGCAGGAGATCGCCGCGACGGGTAAGCCCGCCGAGACCATCGAAGGCGCGGACGAGATCGTGCGTCGCCTTGCACCCACGTTGAGCGCCGGCGCGGTCGTCGTCATCATGTCGAACGGCGGCTTCGGCGGCATCCACGACAAACTGCTGGCGGCGCTCAGGGCAAGGCCGGCATAGGCCCGCCGGATACAGGTCAGCCCGGCTGCGCTCTCCCCTTCGCAGCCGGGCTTCCCTTGTGCGGTCACTCCGTAGGTCTTACGGGGGCGACCGATCCTTTAATGTTCTGGTGCGCGCTCGTCGTTAGTAACGGTAGCGATCTTTGTTGCGTATCTTGTAGGTGTAGACGGCCGCGCCCGCACCGCCCGTGATCGCGCCGATGACCGCGCCCTTCTTGCCGCCGAGCAACCCGCCGAGCACAGCGCCGCCCACCGCACCGCCCGCAGTTGTGATCTTGTCGCGGTGCTTCTCCCAGATGGAGCGGTCGTCGTAGCGGTTATAGTCGTAGTAGCGACGTTGCTGCGTTGCCGTCGCTTGATTGCGGCGGTAACGCGTCTGTGCGCCAACCGGCGCGACGGCGAAGGTTAGTATCAGCAAACAGAGCAGAGTAGTTATTAATTTTTTCATTGCAAACCTCCCGGCTGGAATAATGGCAACGTGCATGCCAGAGCGGACAGGCGCATGGGCCGGCGTTGCGGCAGGCTATGTTATGACGTTATGGCGCGGGTTCGTGCGGTGTGCGCCGTGCCTGTGCAACAGGTGGCGATCCGGCGGCGTAGCTTTTGGGGTAACTATCGAACGAAATCAGCCATCAGGCCGAGCGCCCGGCCAGATCGGCCACAACCGCCACGAGTTCCGTTAGCTCGACCGGCTTTGGCACGTGCATCTGGTAGCCGGCGGCGAGGGCTTTTAAGCGATCCTCTGTGCGCGCGTAGGCCGTCAGGGCAACGGCCGGTGTGCGCCCGCCCTGCTCGGCGGGGAGCGCCCGCACCTGTCTGATCAAATCGTAGCCATCTGTCTCCGGCAAGCCTATGTCTGAGATGAGCACATCGGGGCGCGTGCGGGCGAAGGCCGTCAGCCCTTCTGCGGCGGAGCGCGCCGTCGCTACCTCAGCGCCGTGCATGCTGAGGCCCAAGCTGAGCATCGTCAGCGTGTCCGGCTCGTCTTCGACCACCAACAAGCGCACGCCCGCAAGGCTGCGATACTGCTCCGGCTGCGCAACCTCAGGGACGGCGCTTTGCGTTGCCGCCACGCGCGACTGCGGCACAGGCTCGCCGCCACGCAGCGGCAAGCGGACGGTGAAGACCGAGCCGTGCCCACGCCCTGCGCTCTCCGCACGCACAGTGCCGCCGTGTATCTCAACCAGATGGCGCACGATGGCCAGCCCAAGTCCGAGGCCGCCGTGCTGGCGCGTCGTGCCCATGTCGGCCTGGCGGAAACGCTCGAAGACGTGCGGCAGAAATTCCGGCGCGATGCCTTCGCCCGTATCGCTGACGACGACCTCGGCCCAAGTCCCTGTGCGCGCGACACTGAGCGAGACGCGCCCGCCCGGCGGCGTGAACTTCACGGCATTCGACAGTAGATTCCAGAAGACCTGTTGCAGCCGGTCGGGGTCGCCGAGCACTGCGGCGGCCGAGAGATCATAGGCGAACTCTAGCTCGATGCCTTTGGCGGTGGCCGCCGGCTCAACCGCCTCGCGCGCCGCGACGACGAGCGGCATCAGTTCGACGAGGCGTGCGTCTATGCGGATCTTGCCGCTGATGATGCGCGAGACTTCGAGTATATCTTCGATGAGTTGTTGCTGCGCGTGCGCGTTGCGTTCGATGACCTCGACGGCGTGGGCGCGCGTCGCTTCATCGGCCACTTCGCGCCCCAGAATGTTGGCCCAGCCGAGAATGGCCGTGAGCGGTGTGCGCAGTTCGTGCGAGACGGTGGCGAGAAACTCGTCCTTCATGCGGTTGGCCTGTTGCGTCGCGTGGTAGAGCCGCGAGTTCTCGATGGCGACGGCGGCGCGACTGGCCAAGTCTTCGGCCAGCGCCAAATCCTGCGGCTCGTAGCGACGGCCCGATTCGGCCGTGATGAAGGTGATGACGCCGTGCGTGCGCCCGTGCGCGATGAGCGGCACGAGCATCACTGAAGAGAAGCCGATGGCGCGCAGCAGCCGTAGGTGCTCGGCATCTACCGCCGCCGCGACGAGCAGTTCGTCCGTAATGTCTGGATAGACCTCCGACCGGCCCGTGCGGAGTACTTGCGGCACGCCGGTCGGCGCGTTCATGTCGGGCGGGTAACGCTCCTGTATTTCGCGCGCCCACTCGACCTTCGCCGGGTCAATGTGCGCGACCGCGAGCCGCTTAACCGAATGATCCTCTTCGAGAATATCCACGGCGCACCAATCGGCCAGATCAGGCACGGAGAGCCGCGCGACGCGTGCGAGCGTCGCCTCGTAGTCGAGCGTGGAAAAGAGCACGCGGCTCGCTTCCGAGAGGAAGTTCGAGCGCCACTCGGCCGCCTGCGCGGCCGCGCCCAGCCGGCGCTGCTCGTCGTACAACTCCGCGCTGCCGATGGCTGCGCCCGCCAGATTGGCGAGCGCCGTAGCGACGCGCAGTTCGCGGTCGCTGAAGCGGTAGGGCTGGCGATAGTAGTAGGTCAGCGTGCCGGAGGCCGTGCCGTGAATCCGCATGGGCACGGCGAGCAGCGAACGTATGCCCTCGGCGCGGTACGTGGCGCGGCGCTCCGCCAGTTGCTCAACCTGCGCGACATCTTCGGCGATGAACGGCCCCGTAAGCTGGTTACCCGGCGCTCGATCCTCGACCAGATGCGAGCGAAAGTCTTCAGATAGTCCGGCTGAAGCGACGATGCGCCACGTCTGGCTTGCATCGTCGCAACGCCAGATAGCATAGGCGTCGGCGGAGATGAGCCGGCGCGCGAGATTGAGGATCGCGGGCTGCACATCCGCCAGCGTGAGCGAGCCGAGCAGCACGCCGGAGGCCTCCGCCAGCACCCCAAGACTCGCTTCGATGTTGCGGGCCACGCCGAGCGCCTCTTCCGCCTCTTGCCGGGCGCGCTGCTCGCGCGCGAACAACTCTTCGCGTTCACGTTCCGCGCGCTTGCGCTCCGTCACGTCGCGCCCGATGCCTTCGACGAACGCGGGCTGCCCGTCGTAGCGCGCGATGCGCGTGCTCACTTCGAGCGTCAGCCGCCGCCCGTCTTTGGTGACGATGTCGATCTCATAGACGGTCGGGGTCGGGTCGTGAAATTTCAACGCCATCATCTGCTTGGCGCGTTCGAGATGTTCGGGCACGACGACCTGCGCGATATTCAACCCGCCCAGTATCTCTTCGCGCGTGTAGCCCGTCACTTCGGCGCACGCGCGATTGATCGTCAGATAGTTGCCGGCCAGATCGTGCGAATAGATGATGTCGTTCGCGTTCTCAAGCAGGCTGCGATATTTTTCTTCGCTCCGTTTGTGCTCCTCCTCCGCGCGCTTGCGTTCGGTGATCTCGCGCTGGCTGCCCCACGCTCTCAGCGTTCGGCCGTCTTCGACGACGCCGACCAGATTGTTCAGGAAGAATCTGGTGCGCCCCGTCTTGTCCACTTCGACCGACTCCGCATCGCTCAGCCGATAGCCGGCCGCGATAAAGGCGCGCAGGTATGCGATGTTGTTCGGATCGTTGCGGACGAGAAAGTCGCCGAGGCGCGCGCCGCTAATCTCTTCCGCGCGCTCGTAACCGTACATACGCGCCATGGCGTCGTTGCACTCGGCCAAGTAGCCGTAGCGATAGAAGAGTTCGATCTGCTCGTCGGGCGGGAGGTTGATTGGCACGGGATGCTCCAACTCGAAGCGCCAGATGCCTTCCGAGCTATTGGTGATGAAGGCGCGATAGCGTTCCTCGCTCGCGCGGCGCGCGGCTTCCGCCGCATGACTCGCCGTGATGTCGCGGATAATGCCGACGCCGCCGACGACCGCGCCGCCCGCATCACGAAGCGGCGAGTAGTAGCCGTCGAATAAGCCGCCCTGCCCCGTCTCCGGCACGGTGTAAGCCCGCCGCTCGGCGACGACGCTACGCCCCGCCAGCGCCTCGTAAAAGTACCAGTCCTCGCCCGTCTCTTTGAGAAACGGAAAGACCTCGAAAGCATAACGCCCGACGACGACCGCGCGCGCCAGCCCGGACAATCGCTCCATCGCCGCGTTCCAGAGCGTATAACGACACTCGCGGTCAAAGGCCAGCACGCCGTCAATGCTGGCGTCGAGCAGTGCCCGCAGCAGTTCGTTTTCGCGCAGAGTCTCTTCTCGCAACTGTTTTTCTCAGGGGCGCAAGGTGGTCGTTTAGATTATACAACCCGCGCGGGCCCTGCCAACGGATAAATCACTGCGCCCCGACTAAACGCGCGCAGGAAAAAGCACGGATCACGCCGCTCCGCACACTTTCCCCAAACATTCGTAACGCGCGTGTAGCCGGGGGTGGCTAGAAAACCAAGCAGCCGAGCAAGAGAGGTTGAGGGACGCGCAGAGTGAAAGAGTTTTCGATGTTTGCGGAGATGCTGCGAGCCGTGGGGCAGGCCGGGGCGATCAAAGACCTCGGCTCCGTCGCCGCCATCTCGCGCCAGACGTTCGACGAGTACACGACGTTTCGCTGCCGCACGCAGCCGCCCTGTCTGGAATACCTGAGTCTGCTGATCGAGACTGCCATTCTGTTGCGCGCGCATCGCGGCGGGCGCATCTACGTCGGCTTCGAGCGCCTGTCGCGCCTGGAGCCGATTGTGGCGCGCTTCCTGCGCATCGCGGACGTGTCCGAGCAGGTCTACATCTTCGGCGAGCCGGACTGGCAGCCGCCGCGCCATCCCAACATGCGCGTCTTAGGCGTCGCGCCCGATGCGAAGCTGGCGCGCGAGTGGTTTATCATCGCGGACTCGCCCGCGCTCTGCGTCGCGCTCATCGCCGTTGACGAAGACGGACTCGACGCGCCCGCGCTCGACGCGCGCAACTTCGACGCCTGCAAATCCAGCGACTCGCGCATCGTTGCCCAACTCGTCGCCGCCGCCGAGCACCTGATCGACGCAACCTTCACAACTAGACACGCGCAGGCCCGAGCAACCACCAGCTAAAGAATGCACGACGAAAGCGCGCAATGAAGGAAAGACTGTTTCTCATTCAGCGCGCGCGCCTGCATCGTCCCGCCTCATGTTTATTCCCTCTCGCGCGCCGGCCGGCCTGAGAGCGTGTTGGGCGCATCAAGGTGCGCGCCGTCGTGTACGCCGACAGCGAGGCGTTCGACCAGTTCGCCGCCGAGCCAGCCGGTGAAAAGCGACAGCAGCACGGCGACGATGGCGA
The DNA here is from genome assembly GCA_036389375.1 of Pyrinomonadaceae bacterium. GTDB lineage: Bacteria > Acidobacteriota > Blastocatellia > Pyrinomonadales > Pyrinomonadaceae > QHXQ01. The sequence continues at coordinate 28,243 of DASVQA010000193.1, forward strand.
GCGCGAGCGCCAGCGTGTCCGGTGCTTGATTGGGCATGCCGCGCCGCAGCCACCAACTGACGGCGAACAGGATGAGCACCAGATCGTTGCCAATTGCGTGGATGAGGCCCACGCGCTTGGCCCGCGTGTCCTTCGGGATCGCCAGCCAGTCCACGAAGCCCGGCACGGCGGCGACGAGACCGCCGATGATGCCGGCGGCGATCATCCAGTAGGACACGACGGGAAACTGCTGGTTGCTGGTCGCCATGTAGAGGATGTCGAAGATGACCGAAGTGGCCAGCAAGCCCAACGGGAAGACGATCAGGATCGGGTGCGCCGCGTGGCCGAACACCTTGAACCGACTCTCCATGAGTGTCCCTCCTTAAGTTGTAAACAAGCAGCGCGAGATAATGGCGCAGACAATTTTCCTGCGCCTTCGATCTCTGCAAACGGCGAACAAGCTACTCTAAAGCGGAAGGCCCGCAGTTTAGATCAGCTACCGGCTTTCGGCAAAGGAACGCCCGCGGCGCTTGAGCCGCCGCCGCCCGCCGGTTATCGGCTCGCCTTCGGATTGCTTTATACTGTGCGCGCTCAAACCTAAAGCTAAACAGTTCGGCGTTCATCGTGCCTTATGTCCATTCTCGAACAGATCAGGCGGCGCGCAGCAGCCGAGCCGCAGCGCATCGTGCTGCCCGAAGGTGAAGACCCGCGCACGGTCGCAGCGGCCGGCATTTGCGCGCGTGAGAAACTGGCGCACGTTACGTTGCTCGGCGACGAAGCGAAGATTCGCGCGGCGGCCAGCGCGACGGGCGCAGACCTCGGCGGCGTCGAAGTGCTCGACCATCGGCGCGCGCCCGACTTCGACAAAGTGGCGGCGCTCTATCATGAACTCCGGCGCGCGAAGGGCCTCATGCCGGACGAGGCGCGCTTCGCCATTCAAGACCCGCTCTACTACGGCAACCTGCTTGTGCGTATGAACCGCGCCGACGGCTCGGTCGCGGGCGCAACCAACACGACGGCGCACACCGTCCGCGCCGCGCTCCACTGCGTCGGCGTGCGGCCCGGCTTCAAACTCGTGTCCAGCTTCTTCGTCATGGTCGCGCCCGACCCGCAATTCGGCGCAGGCGGCGCGATGATCTACGCGGACTGCGGCGTGGTCATCGAGCCGACGGCGGTCGAACTCGCGGAGATCGCTATCGCCTCGGCCGATTCCTGCCGCGCGCTGCTGGCGGTCGAGCCACGCGTCGCCCTGCTCTCGTTCTCAACCAAAGGCAGCGCGCAGCATAAGTTGATCGATAAGGTCGTCGAGGCGACGCGCACCGTGCGCGCCCGCGCGCCGGAGTTGATCATAGACGGCGAGTTGCAGGCGGACGCGGCGCTCGTCCCGCAGGTGGCGGACGCCAAAGCGCCCGGCTCGCCCGTCTCAGGCCGCGCCAACGTGCTCATCTTCCCAGACCTGCAAGCCGGCAACATCGCCTACAAGCTGACCGAACGACTCGCGGGCGCAACCGCCATCGGCCCCATCCTGCAAGGTCTCGACAAACCTTGCAACGACCTCTCGCGCGGCTGCAAAGCCGAGGACATCGTCGATGCCGTCGCCATCACGGCCGTGCAGGCGCAGGCGCGCAAGCAGGCCCAAGCAAATTGACCTCAGGGCAACGCGGCCCGGCTGTCCGGCGCATCGAAAGAGTGTCGTCTTAAACTTAGTGCCAGCAGTTTCGGAGTCTCAAGCTATGCTTTCACGCCCAACCCTGCTCGTCTGCGCGGCGTTCGCGCTGCTCGTCTGCACGCCCGCCGGTCTGCGTGCGCAGTCGGGGCGCGCTCGGCCGACGCCGACGCCCGATGCGGATCAGATCAGGGTTTACACCGAAGAGGTGCGAATTCCTCTGTTTGCGCGCGACGAGTACGGGCGTTTCGATCCGACGCTTGAGCGCGACGACATAGTGGTGCTCGAAGACAACGTGCCGCAGCAGGTGCGCAGCATCAAGCGCATCCCCGCGAGCGTGCTGCTCGTGCTCGGCACGGGCGGCGAGTTGAACCCGGCGCAGCGCACGAGCAGCACGCGCAAGGCCGCGCTCGGCATCGTCTCCACTTTGCGCGCGGGCGACGCGGTCGCCGTCATGCAGTTCGACCGCAAGATCGAGTTGCTCGAATCATGGACGACCAATTTCGACGTGGCCAAGCACGCCCTACAGACCAAACTGCACACGGGCAACGGCGCGCGCACGGCGGAAGCGTTGCAACAGGCGGCGCGTCTCTTCGCCGATCAGCCGATGGGCAACCGCCACATCGTCCTCGTCACCGACGGCGTGGACACGCCCGGCACAGCCACCGGCAAAGATGAACTGCTCCGCATACTCTCCGCCAGCGACGCCATCACGCTCGGCGGGCGCACGGGCTTTGCCGAAGCGTTGAAGCAATTGAACGCCGCGCAGGTGACAGTCCACGTCATCAGCTACACGACCATCGGGCGCACGACGAGCAAGGCGCGCGCAAAGACCGCGACGCCGCTGCCGCCGCCCGGCAGCGTCGCCTCGTCCGGCATCCCGACCGTCGGTATAGACCCGACGCAGCCGCCCACCATGAATCGCGGCACAGGCACAGGCCCGCCGATGGGCGGCGGGATCACGTTCGACAACAAGATGAACAAGATACACAAAGCCTACGAGCGCGCCATGCAGCGCAGCGAGCAACGCTTAAAGACGCTCGCCACCGAGACGGGCGGGCGCATCTGGCTGCCCGATTCCGAGGAAGATTTCAGCGCGCAGGGCGCGGAAGTGGCGCGCGAGATCGGCACAGAGTACGTCGTCACCTACGCACCCAAGCGCCCGCTCGTCGGCAGCGACCCCTATGAGTATCGTCGTCTGAACGTGCTTCCGCGTCGCGCCGGACTCATCCTGCGCGGTCGGCGCGGCTACGTTGCCGCCGCCGCCCAACACGCGCCCACCGCCCGGAACGAGACACAATAAAAGGGATGTTGTCTTAAGGAGTGCGAAGCCGAGAGGTAATGCCCTGATGGTCAACGCCGCTTGCGGCGGAAGGCAGCGGCGGGCTTCAATCTCGCGTGTTTCACCTTGCCCGGCAACTTCGCCGGCAAGTCCGCCTCGTCGTCAATCAGGTCTTCCACATGCACGCCCGCCAAGCGCGCATATTGCAGCAGGATGAGCAATGAAGGCGCACGCTTGCCTGACTCGAATTCCGAAATATTGCTCTGCGTAGCGAATTCTTCAACTGCCAACCGCCGCATAAGCTCAGTCTGAGTTAAATCAAGAAATTCTCGAATATAACGAAGTTTCTCAGCTAGGCGCTGCGGTCTGAGTTGCGGCTTTGTACCCATCAGGAGTTGCCTCCTGATGGAACATGATTCGTCGGCTGCTTGCTTTTATCGCAACTTGCGATAAAATCATAGTCGTCCAATGTCTTCGCCGTGAGAATGAACCTTTCAAACTCAACGGCGCGGCTCATCAGTCAGGTTGTGAGGGTGAGCTACGCATTGGGCCGTCGTTTTTCAAAGAATAGAACAGGCGCAAGGATAGCACACATGAGCCTCACCATTCTGCACGTCGAAGATGATCCACTCGTCGCTGATAGCGTTAAAGAGATGTTGGAAGCGCAAGGCTGGCGCGTTATCTCGTGCGTCAATGGCGGCGCGGCGATGCGCGAGTTTTTAAATCAGACACCCTTTGACTTATTGATTACAGACAACCGCCTGCCAGATATAAGTGGTGCAGCTTTAGTCGGCTACGTGCGCCAGCACCTAAAAGAGCGTTCAACAGTCCCGATCATCATGTTCTCCGGCGACGATGATGCTGGGTCTGCTTACTTTGCGGGCGTCAATATGTTTTTGAAGAAACCGGCTGAGGGCGCGTTGTTGGTTAGTACCATCGAACGCTTGCTTCAGGGTGCGTGACGAGGCAGGCACGCATCGGGCGGCACGTCTTGGGTGGGGACTGTGCCGCACGGGCCGCCATGCGAGGGGGCGTGGCGGCCCGTTCCTTCAAGCGAAAGCCCTACGGTTGACGCCCGCGCGCGCCTGCCTCTATCATGCTCCAACACGCCGCCGGTGTGGCGAAATTGGTATACGCACCAGACTCAAAATCTGGCGGGGTTCACTCCCCATGTCGGTTCGAGTCCGACCTCCGGCATTCAAAAATAAGAAAGCTCAAGCTGGTGGCCGTCACTCCGCTACAGGTCTGTCCGAGGGGGGCTAATTGATATAGCTCGGCCGGTCGTTTATAATTGCGGCTGGCGCATTAGTTAAGTCGGTTTTTTATTAGCGAAAGTTCCCCCTTTGGTCACCTCCGCGCAGCAAGAAGTAACCCGGCTGCTCATCCGGCTGACGGACGGCGATGGCGCTGTCTTAGATGACCTGTTGCCGGTCGTCTACGCCGAGTTACGCCGCTTGGCCGGGAACTACCTGCGCCGCGAGCGGGCCGGGCACACGCTGCAACCCACCGCGCTCGTCCACGAAGCCTATCTCCGGCTCGTCGATCAGACACAGGTACAGTGGCAGAACCGCGCGCACTTCTTCGGCGTCGCGGCGCAGATGATGCGCCGCATTCTGGTTGATCATGCGCGCAGCCAGCAAGCGGAAAAGCGTGGTGGCAGCATCCAAAAGCTCGCGCTCGATGAGAACATAGACGTGTCGGGCGAACGCGCCGCCGACCTCGTCTCGCTCGACGAGGCGCTCGAACGCCTCGCCGAGCTAGACCCGCAGAAGAGTCGCATCGTGGAGTTGCGTTTCTTCACCGGCCTCTCGGTCGAAGAGACGGCGGAAGTGCTCGGCGTCAGCGCCCCGACGGTCAAGCGCCAGTGGCGCATGGCTAAAGCATGGCTCTACGGACAAGTGCAAAAACAGTGACGAGTGGCAAGCACAGTGACAGGTGACGAGTGACGAGTGACGAGCAGGCGACAAGTTAAAAACTTGTCACTTGTCACCCGGCACTGTTTTTTTCCATGACCCCCGAACGTTGGAAACAGATCGAGGAAGTATTTCAGGTCGCCATTGATCTGCCGGCGAGCGAGCGCGCGCAGTACATCGCCACGTGCTGTGCGGGCGACGATGAGTTGAACGCGCAGGTGGCCGCGCTCATCGCGCAGCACGACGCTGCCGGCGAGTTCATCGAAGCGCCCGCGTTCGCCGTCACAGACCTGCGCCACCTGACGCAGACGCCCACCACGACGCCGCCGACCGGCGCATTCGTTGACCCGACCATCGGGCGGCGCGTCGGCGCGTATCAGATCGTGCGCGAGATCGGGCGCGGCGGCATGGGCGCGGTCTATCTGGCGGAGCGCGCCGACGGCGAGTTTCGCCAGCGCGTGGCCATCAAACTGATCAAACGCGGGATGGACACGGACTTCATCCTGCGCCGCTTCCGTCACGAGCGCCAGATTCTCGCCACGCTCGATCATCCGAACATCGCGCGCCTCTTAGACGGCGGCACGACCACCGACGGACTGCCCTTCTTCGTCATGGAGCACATCGAGGGGCTGCCCGTCTATCGCTACTGCGACGAGCACAAGCTGCCCATCGCCGAACGCCTCCGCCTCTTCAGTCAAATCTGCGAGGCGGTGCATTACGCGCACCGCAATCTCGTCATCCACCGCGACATCAAGCCCAGCAACATCCTCGTCACGAGCGAGGGCGTGCCGAAGCTGTTGGACTTCGGCATCGCCAAGATGCTCAACCCCGATCTGATCGGCGACATCACGCACGACCCGACCGCCACCGCCATGCGCCTGATGACGCCCGAATATGCCAGCCCCGAACAGGCGCAGGGGCAGACCGTCACGCCGACGACCGACGTGTACAGTCTCGGCGTGCTGCTGTACGAACTGCTGACCGGGCATCGCCCCTACCGGCTGCGCAACCGCGCGCCGCACGAGATCGCCCGCATCATCTGCGAGGAAGAACCCGTCCCCTTAAGCGCCGTCATCTCGCGCCCCGACGATCTGCTGCCGACCTATCCGATGAACGAGGAGACGACGACGCTCAACTACCTCTATTGGAGTCGGCGCGCAAACGTCGAATCGCTCAGGCGTGCGCTCTCCGGCGATCTGGAAAACGTGGTGATGAAGGCGCTGCGCAAAGAACCGACGCAGCGTTATCAATCGGTCGAGCATCTGCGCGAAGACATCGCGCGCTATCTCGAAGGGCGGCCCGTCTCCGCGCCGCCGTTTATTGCCACGCTCCTGAAGCCGCCGCCGGGCGAGCGCGCACACACCGACGAGCTATCGGTCGCCGTCCTGCCCTTCGGCTTGCTCGACGCGCCGGCCGCCGACGACACGGGCGACGAATATCTCGGTGTGGGCTTGGCCGATGCGCTCATCACGCGGCTCTCGAACGTGCGCCGGCTGGTTGTCCGCCCGACGAGCAGCGTCATGCAATACGGCGCAATGGACGAGCCGCTCGTGGCGGGTCAGCGGCTTGCGGTCAACTTCATCGTGTCCGGCGAGATCAAACGCGTGGACGAGACGCTGCGCGTCACCGTGCAACTGTTCAGCGTCGCGGAGGGCGCGACGCGCTGGGCCGCAGGCTTCGATCAGAAGTTGACGGACGTGCTGCAACTCGAAGATTTACTCTCCGAGCAGATCGCCGGCATGCTCATTCCGCAGTTGACGGGTGAAGAACGCCAGCAACTCGCCAAGCGCGGCACGGATAACGCCGAGGCGTTCGAGGCTTACCTGCGCGGTCGTTATCATTTCCACAGTCTGACCGAAGAGGGTTTCGCCAAGGCGCTGGTTGATTATCATCGCGCCATCGCGCTCGACCCCGACTATGCGCTCGCCTACGCCGGCATCGCCGACTACTACATCTTTCTCGGCATCTACGGCATCATGCCCTTCGCCGAAAGCTCTGCGGCGGCGAAGGAGGCGGCGCAGCGCGCCGTCGCGTTGGACGACATGCTGGCGGAAGCTTACGCCGCGCTCGGCTTCGCCACCGTCTGCCGCGACTTCGACTGGCGCACCGCCGAAGAACATCACCGCCGCGCGCTCGAACTCAACCCCAACAGCCCGACGGCGCACAACTGGTACAGTTTCAACCTGCTGCAACAGGCACGCTTCGACGAGGCGCGCGCCGAAGTTGACCGCGTGCTCGCGCTCGACCCGATGTCGCCGCTCGGCATCACGTCGCTGGCGTGGTGTCATTATCACGCCCGCCGCTTTGACGAGGCGCTGGCCGCCTATCGCAAGCTGATCGAAGCAGAGCCGCGCTTCGGCTACGGTCGCCTCGTCTATAGTTGGGCGCTTCGGTGCGCCGGGCGCTACGAGGAAGCGGTCACGCAGGCGGCGAAAGCGGTCGAACTCGCGGGCGACGGACAACTCTACCTGACCGGCCTCGGCGCGGCTTACGCCGCGGCCGGGCGCAACGACGATGCGCGCTCCATGCTCACGCTGCTGCGCGAACTGGCGCGCACGCGCTACGTCTCGCCCTATTGTCTCGCGCTCATCTATTGCTATCTCGGCGACAAGGAACAGGCGCTCGCGCTCCTCGAAGAAGCCGTGGCGATTGACGATGCGTGGGTCACATGGCTGGTCGTTGATCCGCAACTGGACGTGCTGCGCGGCGACCCGCGCTTCCTGACACTGGCCGAGCGCACGAACAATCCGGCCGCCGCGCTCGCCGCGACCGGGCTTGCGACGGGCGATAAGTCCATCGCCATTCTGCCGCTCAAAGTGCTCACGCCTGCGCGTGCTGACGATACGAGCGACGAATATCTCGGTCTCGGCCTCGCCGACGCGCTCATCACACGCCTGAGCCGCGTGCAGCAACTCATCGTGCGCCCGGCCAATAGCGTCCTGCGTTATCAGGGCGGCGACGCCGATCCGATTCAGGCGGGGCGCGAGTTGCAGGTCAACTACGTCGTCTCCGGCAACATCCGGCGCGTCGGCGACCGCATCCGCGTGAGCGCGCAACTCCTGAGCGTGCAGGAGAGCGCGACGCGCTGGGCCGGGAAGTTTGACGAGCGCGCGGCGGACGTGCTGCAACTCGAAGATTCCATCTCGAAACAGTTGGCGGGCGCACTCGTCCCGCACCTGACGGGCGACGAGCGCCAGCAACTCTCAAAGCGCGGCACGGACGACCCGGAGGCTTACGAAGCCTATCTGCGCGGGCGTTACTACTGGACTTCGATGAGCGCCACCGGCTTCGGTAAAGCCATGAGTTGCTTCCAGCGCGCCATCGAACTCGACCCCGCTTACGCCGCCGCCTATTCCGGTATCGCCGAGTATCACTGCTGGCAAGCGATCTACGGATTAATGCCGCCCGCCGAATCGCTCGCGGCCGCGCGCGCCGCCGCCCGCCGCGCCGTCGAACTCGATGAGACGCGCGCCGAAGCACACGCCGCGCAGGGCTTGGCGCTCCTGACGCACCAGACGCAGTGGCAGGCGGCGAGCGCCGCTTTCCTGCGCGCCATCGAATTGAACCCCAACTACGCCACCGCCCGCTCGAACTACGCCTGCCAGCTTGCGATGGAAGGGCGCTTCGACGAATCGATCATCGAAGCGCGGCGCGCGCGCGCGCTCGACCCGCTCAACCCCTTTAACGCATACATTCTCGCATGGTGTCTCTATCAGGCGCGGCGCTACGACGAGAACGTCGCGGAGTCGCGGCGACTGATCCAGAGCGAGCCGAGTTTCGGTTCCGCCTATTTCACTTTGAGTTGGACGCTCAGACGCATCGGCGCGCATGCGGAAGCTGTCACGACCGCAGAGCAGGCGACGGAATTGATCGGCGGCATCCCGATGCTGCGCGCGGCGCTCGGCGCAGCCTACGCCGAAGCGGGGCAGCATGCGGAGGCGCGCCGCGTGCTCGCTGAACTCAGCGCACAGGCGGGCGCGCAGTTCGTCACGCCTTATCATCGCGCCCTCGTCCACCTCTATCTGGGGGAGCGCGAAGAGGCGCTGGCGCTCCTTGAAGAGAGCGTGGCGGCAAGCGACCCGTGGATCGTCTGGCTCGGCGTCGAACCGCAGTTAGACCCCTTGCGCGATGAACCGCGCTTCGCCGCGCTGCTCCGGCGCACGGGTCAGCCGTTTGACGTGCGCACGAACGGCCGGCCAAGCCAACCTGCGCCCGCGCCGCCCGTCGCCGCCGCGCCCGTCGTGCCGGCGGGCCGGCCGACGCACGATTCGGGCGCGCTCCATGCTGCGTCCGCGTCCGCGCAGGGCACGCGCCATACGGAAGATGAAGAGGCGAATCAACTCTACGTGGCGGGGCGCTACTACGCGACGCGGCGCACGGCCGAAGGCTTGCGGCAGGGGATCGAAAGACTTGAGCGGGCGGTCGCGCGTGCGCCGCAGTTTGCGTTAGCTTACGCGGAGTTGGCGGATTGCTACGCGCTCCTGAACTGGTACGTCGAGCCGCCGCCCGCAGAGGCTTGGGCGCGCGCCAAAGAGGCCGCGCTCCATGCGGTCGCGGCGGACGACAAGTTGGCCGAAGCGCACGCCTCGCTCGGCTTCGTCAAACTTCATTACGACCGCGACTGGGCGGGGGCGGAGCGCGAGTTTCGCCGTGCGCTCGAACTCAAACCTGAGAACGCCGCCGCGCATCGCTGGTACGCCTTCAGCCTCGCGGCGGCCGACCGGCGCGCAGAGGCGGTCGCGGAGATCAGACGCGCGCAGGAGATTTCGCCGCAGTCGCCCGTGATCGCAACTGCGGTGGCGAACGTGCTGTTTCTCGCGCGCCGGTTTGATGAAGCTATCGCGCAATGCCGGCGCGCGCTCGAACTCGATCCCGGCTCGGTCGCGGCCAACGTCGTGCTGCGCTGGGCCTACGAAGCGCAGGGGCTGCACGCGGAGGCGCTCGCCGCCTTCGAGCAGGAGCGCATCTTCGCGGGCGATACGCCGACGACGCGCGCCAAACACGCGCACGTGCTGGCGGCCTGCGGGCGCAAAGCGGAAGCGCGCGCCATCCTCGACGATCTGCTTGCGCGGCGCGACGAGCAATGGGTGACGGCTTACGAGATCGCCATCATCTTCTCGCTGCTCGACGACCGCGACCGCGCCTTCGAGTGGCTCGCACAGGCGGAACGCGAGCACGCCGTCGGTTTCACTTTTGTCCGCGTCGATCCACATCTTGATAACCTGCGTGCCGACCCGCGCTTCGACGCCATCCTGCGCCGCACCGAAAGCACACCCGCTTAACTCAAACCGCGCGCGGGTGCGGGCGCGGCGTAAACCAGCCGACTACTGCTCCGCTGTGCGCGTGTGCGCGCCTGCCTGAGCGCCGCCTTGTATTCGAGAAAGTCGAACGCTGCTTCGACGCCGCGCGATAACCCGTAGGCGAATCCGTCTGAGACGAGCGCCAGCAGAAAGCTGCCCGCTATCATTGCGCTGCCGATGATTAACCACATTAACATTATGCATCTCGACCTCACTTCCACTGTTGATGGCCAAAGCCTCGAAATCGCTCTCTACATGGTTAACGCGCAAGCCCGCGCGAAATAGGATCACGAAAGTCACGCCGGCCAACACTTTTTTTCTCACGCCCGCGCCACGTCTGCGCGCATCGCCTTGCTCTAGCCCGGCCACTTGGTCGGCGGGCGAGAAAGTTCCCCTAACGCGTGATCCCTTCTGCGCCGCGACTGCGCGTTAGCGTGTGGAGGGCAAGATCATGCAGCGCGAGCGACAGGTCAGAATCATCAAGCGCAGCCAGAGCGAAGGCACGGCGCAGACGGCGACCGAGCGTCGTCCGGTCAACGCCGAACGAGAGATGCGCGCGACCGTCAACGGTTGGATACAGGAACACCGGCAACGGTCGAGCGAACTCCGCCGCTCGCTCACGGTCGTCTTTGGCGCATCGGGCAATCAGCCCTGCGCGCCGCTTAACAACGGACGACTGACACCCGGTTCGAGCTTCGCGCAACTTGCTACCGCACATGCGACTCCAGCTTAAAAATTTCTTCAGCACGAATTTGGCATTCATAAGCGGCCGGGCGCACGGCGTCCCGCGCCGAAGCGGCGGGCGCGCAGACATAGACGCGCGTTGCGCCAGCACAGACCAGAGGAGTAAGAACATGTTTTTCCGACGTTATCTGCCGCTAGTTCTTTTGACGCTCACATTCTGCGTCAATCACGCCCACGCGCAGACCGAGCCGGTCGCGCCACAGGGCACACAAGCAAACGCGTCCGCCGTGACCGCTTCGGTCGCAGCCGGCCGGGTGCGGCTCGCCGCGCCCGCCGAGGTCTTACAGCTTCGATTGGAAATCTATGCCGCCACCGGCGAGCGCCTCTTCGACTCCGGCGCAAAGGCCGGGAACGTTTACGACTGGCAACCGGCCGACGTGCAGCAGGGGCTAACCGACGGCCAATACCTGTGCATCGTGACCTACAAAGATTTAAAGGGCGAGACGCGGCAGCAGCACGCGGCGCTCTCGGTGCAGGCGGGGCAAATCTCCTTGCAGCGCGTCGGCGCTGCGGAGTTGACGCCCGCGCAGGCGCAGGCGCTAGCCGCGAGTCGTCAGGCCCAGAAGTTGACGGGCACGGCGGCGGCCGAGAGTTTGACGATCCTGCGCGAAGGCAAGGCGCGCGCGGCGACCGTCACGGCCCATGACGGGCAGGACGGACAGTTGACGAGCACGCGCGGCGCGCTCACCTTCCGCACCGGCGATTTCTTCGCCGGCCTCGACCGCGAGCAGATGCGCCTGACGCCCGAGGGCCGGGTCGGCATCGGCACGGATAAACCCGAAGCGACGCTCGACGTGGCCGGCACGGTGCGCGCCCGCGATGGCATCGTGCTCGCGGACGGCACGGTGCTGAAATCTGCGGCCGACTTTAAGGCGCAGTTTAATCTTGTGGCCGGCGCAACGACGACCAGCGCGACGCCCATCGGCGGTCAAGTGACGCCGAGCGCGGTGGGCGCGGGCACACAGAACCGCATCGCCAAGTGGCTCGATAACGCGGGCACGCTCGGCGACGCAGCCTTCTCGGAAGCGGGCGGGCTGGCTGCCTTCGGCGTCAACTCGACCGGGCAGAACGGGCTGCTGTTCCCCAGCGCCTCGACCTTCCACACCGTTGAGATCGGCGCGCAGGGCACAAAGACGCCGCTCGTGCTGGCAGGCGGTTCAGGCTCGATGGAGTTCTGGAAAGATTTGGGTGGCGGCACGGGCGCACCGCAGGCCGCTGTTGCGTTCGGCGTAGCGACGCCGGGTCTGCCCAGCACGAACGATCTGATCTTCTCAACCTACGCGGCAGGGCAGCAGTGGTTTGAGCGGCTGCGCATTACCAACACGGGCAACGTCGGCATCGGCACGGGCGCACCGGCGGCGAAGTTGGACGTGGTGGGCAGCATCAAACTGTCAGGCGCGGGTAACGCCATCATCTTCCCTGACGGCTCAAGTATGACGACGGCGACGAGCGGCGGCGGGACGCCCTCCGGCAACGCCATCGTGAACGCGATCAACGACCCGGCGACCGCCGCCGTCATCGGCGACAACCGCGTCTCCGGCAACATCGCGCGCCTGAACGCGCAAAACGCATGGACAGGCCAGAACACCTTCGTCAACGGGCTGTCGGCCAACGGCGTGGCGATCACGAACGTCGGCAATCCCGTCAGCGCGGCCGACGCAACCAACAAGGCTTACGTGGACTCGACCACCGTCCGCTTCGTCCCCGGCGCGGAGCAACTCTCGGTCGGCGACGCCAACGGTACGGCCGCGATGATCAACCTGCGCGGCGGCTCGACCTGCTGCTCCGGCCCCGGCGGGCACACGCCCGCCTTCTTCAAGGTCTTTCAGAACGGCAGCTTCGTCGCCACCGGCAACCTCGGCATCGGCGTCTCGCCCTGGCAGGGCAAGGGCTATCGCACTTCTTGGGACTCTTACAAGGGCGCGTTCCGCTCCGGCTACGCCGACGCCGAATGGGACGACGCGAATGTGGGCTTCTTCTCGTGGGCGGGCGGCTCGAACTCGACCGCCATCGGTCTCTACGCGCTCGCCTTCGGCGACACCAACTCGGCCGAGAGCACGTCTAGCATCGTCTTCGGCAGCGGCAATCAGGTGAAGGGCGCGGCCGGTTTCTCGGCGGGCGCGGGCAACCGCGTGTGCGACACCTACGGCGTCGCGCTCGGCAACAACGCCAAGTCGGGCGGGCCGCTCATCAACGGGCGCTGCGACCCCGACACCTTCAACATCCGCGGTCTCGCCGCCGTCGCAATCGGCTACAACGTGACGGCTGACCAAGACCACACGACGGCGATGGGCAAATTCGCCTCGAACAACGGCTTCACCGGCACGTTCATCTGGTCGGACGGCTCGGCCCAGCAGAGCGCCGACACGTTCCGCAACACGGCGAACAACGAGTTTGCGGCGCGTGCGACGGGCGGCTTCCGCTTCCGCACGAACTTAGGCGGCACGACGGGCTGCAACCTGCCGGCCGGCTCCGGCGTCTTCAACTGCACGTCGAGCCGCACGACCAAAGAGAACTTCATGCTGAGCCGGGGCGAAGACGTGCTCGCGCGGCTGCGCAAAGTCCCGGTCAGCAGTTGGAACTACATCTCGGAGGGCGCGCAGGTGCGCCACATGGGCCCGATGGCGGAAGATTTCTATCAGGCGTTCGGTCTCGGCACGGGCAACACCTCAATCGGCGTGCAGGACTTGGCGGGCGTCTCGCTTGCCGCCGTCAAGGCGCTCGACGAGCGCACCGGCCAACTGCAACAGCGCACGGCCGAAGTTACGCAACTCCGCAGCGAAGTGGCTAACTTGCGCGCCGCCAACGACTCAATGGAGCGCCGGCTCGCCGCGCTCGAACAGAGCATGAAGCAGCAGCAGCCGACGAAGCAGAGCAAAACCCGTCGCCGCTAATTGCGGCGCGACGGGCGCAAAGTAACGGCTTAAACTCTACAGACCGCACGGGCGGCACGGACAGCGCGAGGAGAGGCAAATCTCCCACGCTGTCCGTGCCGCCCGCGCTTATTTGGCGTGAGCTTTCCGGGTCGGCATAAAAGTCGTAACCGGCCGCGCCGCACCCGCGTCTTTGTGGGTAGAGACACGCAGGCCCGGGTTTTAGCCATAATCCGTCTGCCAACAATTTCACGCTGAAGGAGACAGAAGAAGATGAGAAGACTTTTAATCGGCGGCGCTATGGCCGGCGTCCTGCTGGTCGGCCTCTGGGCGGCGAGCGCCGCGCCCGCACCCGCAAACTTCGCCGGCACGTGGACGCTCGACAAGACCAAGAGCAAAGATTTGCCCCAGCAATGGGAGAATGTCGAAAGCTACAACCTGACCATCACGCAGGACGCGCAACAGTTGACGGTGGACACGAAAGTGACCCGCAAAGAGAACCCCGACGCGCAGGGCGGCGGCCCCGGCGGCGGTGGGCCCGGGGGCGGCCGTAGAGGCGGCGGCATGATGGGGCCGCAGAAAATGACTTATAAACTTGACGGCTCTGAAGCGACGCTCGACACGGGCGGGCGCGGCAGCGCCACCGCCAAAGCCGAATGGCAGAACGGCGGCAAAACCCTGAAGCTCACGACCAAGCGCACCTTCAACTTTCAGGGCAACGATGTGACCTCAACGACGACGGAAGTTTGGGACTTGTCCGGCGACGGCAAGACGCTCACCATCCAGCGCACCAGCGAATCGCCGCGCGGCACGATGAACACCACGCTCGTCTTCAACAAGGCGTAGCCCGAAAGCACAGTACAGTCAGACTGCGCCAGAAGCGCCGTCCGTCGTGATGTAGTCTGCCACCGCGAGCCGCAGAAATTACCGGCTCAGGGTTGCGCGCATTGAATCACGATGGACGGCGCTTCTGGCGCGTCGCGCCTCACAACTCCTCAAATAACACCGCGAGTCGGGCCGCGAGTTCTGCCGGCCACGGCCAGCCGTGGCGCGCGGCGAGCGAAGCGCAGACCTGCCGCGTCAGTTCAACCGCCCGCCGGAACGATTCGTAGAGGCTCGCCGTATCCGCGCCGGGGATGAGCGCGTCGAGTTGCGCGCGGCGTTCGGGCGTGAGCGCCTGTTCGATGCCGACGGCGGCGGAGGTGCTCCGCATGCGCGCGGTCGCGTCCGCTTCGAGCCGCAGAAGCGCCATCAGGTTGCCGACGATGATGAAGTTGAAATCGAAGCGCGCCGCCCAGATCTGCCTGCGCCGCAGCTTGCTGTAGGTGCGCAGGAGGTAATACCACACGTCGCCCGCAATCTGCTCGAAGGCACGCGCCGGATCGGGCAGGTCGAGCGGCTGCCCGACGAGTTTGGCCGCGCATGCGCCAATGCGCCCGCCGGTCGCGTCGTGCTTAACCATCGCGGCGACGTTCGTCGGCGCATTCGGCCACGCGAGCATGACCTCGACGGCGGACTCGCGGTGCAGCGCGAAATCAACGCGCAACGGCAAAGGCTGTGTGTCGTAGACCGTCCACGGATGACCGATGCCGCCGACATAGGCGAGCAAGAGCGGGCCAAACTGCGCCGCCCACGCTTGCCACGCGCGCTCGAAGTCGGCGTAGTCCGCGTCGCGGATAAAAAGCGCGAGGTCTATGTCCGACCATTCATCAGCGCGCCCCTCGCTCGTCGAACCATAGTCCACGACGCCAACCACGCGCGCGTCGCTTTGCGCCGCCGCGATGATGCGCTGCGTCAACTCTGCGCGCTGCGTGCTGGTCTCCGTCACTAAGATAATTTTAAGCCGCGCGTAAAAGGGCCGGCCGCGCCCCTGTCTATTTGTCCGGCTCAATAACAGCGCGTGAGTTGCGCCTCGCTGCCGTGTGTCAGCGTAAATGTGCCGAGGTCTTCCCCGTCGTCGGTCGTCGTGACATTGAGCGTCAAGGTCTGGCCCCGCACGCTGCCCCGGTAGCGCGCCGGGTGCTCGTCCGGCTTGGCGTTTACGCGGACGGGGCCGGGCCGCTCGCGCACATGTATGCCTGTGACGCTGAAGCGCCCCTGTGCATCAAGCTTAAGCGGCTCGGTCAGCCGGCCCGACCCGCAATCGTATTGAATCTGCCCGCCTTCGTCGGTCACTTGCAGGCGCGCATGCGGCCCGCCCCACAACCCGACGGCGACGCGTGTACTCGTACTCTTTGGTTGCTGCTTCACTCTATGCCTCCGGCGCTGCCGGGCTTGCCCCACAAGCGCCAACAGAAACAGGCCGAGCACCAAGGCCACTAGCTTTCTCTGCTTCATGCTGCACCTACCCTTCACCTTGCCACGCACGCGAACCGGGCTTCTGCCCACATGCCAGCGCAGGATACACGCGAACGCCGTCAGGCGTCGAACCGAAAAACCGCCCGCGCGCCCTCTTTAATCTGCGGGCAGCCGCCACGTCTCGCCCACCTGTGTCGCGGCTATGCGCCAACGCTCCTGTCCGGCCGCCCGCAGCAGCCGCGCGACGGGTTCGCCCGCCGGTTCGCGGCTCAGGCGAAACGTCGAGTGGTGCATCGGCAGAATGTAGGTTGCGCCCATCGCGCGCGCCATCGCCCAAGCCTGTTCCGGGTTCGCGTGCGCGAAGATGTAAGGGTCGTAAGCACCGATGGGCATCATCGCCAACACGACGTTTGCGCGGCGGCGCAGAGCGGCGAACGCGTGCGTGTAGGCCGTGTCGCCACCGAAGACAATTGCGCGCCCGTGCTTTTCAACGAGGAAGCCGCCGTAGCCGCGCTGCCGGTCGGTCAGTTTTCGCGCGCCCCAGTGGTTGACTTCGATTGACTCGATGCGCGCGCCGCCAACTTCCACCGCCTCACCCCACGCGAGCGCGCTCGTGTGCCGGAAGCGCCGCACGAGGTCGGCGTTGCCGCGCTGCACGACGGCGTGGACATGGCGCGGTAGTTGGCGGAGCGTGCCGAGGTCGCAGTGATCCATGTGCGCGTGCGAGACGAGCACGGCGTCGAGCGCGGGCAGTTCGCGGGCGGTGAGCGCCGGCTGCACTAGGCGACGCGGCCCGACCGTCAAAGCCGGCCCGACCCGCACGCCGATGCGTGGACGTAGGGCCGGATCGGTCAATAGCCACGTGCCGTAGAAGTTGATGAGCACGGTTGCGTGGCCGAGCCAAGCGACGGTCAGATCGTCATTCGACCACTTTGCCGGTTCAGGTTTGTGCGGCGCAGGCCCGACCGGCACGCGCCGCTCGGCCATGCGATCCGCCACGAACTTGCGCCCGAAACGGCGCGCGTAGCCCGCGTATGTGCGTAGATTAGCCAAGGATGATTGCATAAGTGCAGATTAGATGCCCCACGCGCGCGAAACGATGAATGAAAAGCTGGCTCGGCATCACTCGTCCATACTCGTCCATGCCTTGCGGCGCGTTCCATAAATCTGCGCCGCTTGCGGTAAACTCCTTTGCTTGACTGACGCACACGACAACCCGCAGCACGACAATGAAACGTTGACGGCTTACCTGCCCGAACTGCTCTACGCGGACGGCCGCTTCGAGCGCGGGCGGGCGCTCGTCTGCGATCACGCGGGGCGCATCACACAGTTGCCGCGCGCCGCTGAGTTGCCCGCCGCCGCGCGCGTCGTGCGCCTGCCGGGTCGCGCCCTGCTGCCCGGTCTCATCAACGCGCACTCGCACAGTTTCCAGCGCGTCATACGCGGGCGCACGGAGCAGCGCGCCACCGCGCGCGATTCGTTCTGGACGTGGCGCGCGCAGATGTACGCCGCCGCCACGCGCCTCACGCCCGCAGATTTATACGACGCCGCCCGCATGGCCTTTCTCGAAATGCTTCTCGGTGGCATCACCGCCGTCGGCGAGTTTCACTATCTGCACCACGCGCCGGACGGGACGCCTTATGCCGACCCCAACCTGCTCGCTAAAGAGGTTGTCCGCGCCGCCCGCGTCGTTGGTCTGCGTATCGCGCTGCTGCGCGTCGCCTACGCGCGGGCCGGATTCGAGACGCCGCCCGAGCCGCAGCAAGCGCGCTTCATCGAACGCGACCCGCACGACTTCATCCGACACACGGACGACCTCAGCAACGCGCTAACAGAGACGACCGAGCCGCTCATGCGCGCTGCCGCGCCCGCCGCTGCGCCCCCGGCGCAAGCGTGGGTCGGCATTGCGCCGCACAGCGTCCGCGCCGTGCCGCTCGACTATCTACATGAAGTCTGCGCCTACGCCCGCACGCGCGCGCTGCCCGTCCACATGCACGTCGCCGAACAACCGGCGGAACTCGCCGCCTGCCAGCGCGAACACGGGCGCACGCCCGTCGCCCTGCTCGCCGCCGAAGGACTGCTGGACGCACGCACGACGGCCGTCCACGCCGTCCACGTCACGCCCGCCGAGATAAGCGCCATGGCCCAAGCCCGCGCGCACGTTTGCGCTTGTCCCACCACCGAGCGCAACCTCGGCGACGGCATCGTGCCGGCCGATCTGCTCTTGACCGCCGGTGTGCCAATCGCGCTCGGCACGGACAGCCACGTGCAGATCGATCTGCTCGAAGACGCGCGCGAACTCGAATATCATCTGCGGCTGCAAAAACTGGCCCGCGCCGTGCTCGCACCCGCAGCCGAAACCTTGCCGGCCGAGGCCGAGCAACTTGCCAGCCTCGCCGCGCGCCTGTTCGACTGTGCGACGCTTGCTGGCGCAAGCAGCATCGCCGCGCCGGGCGGCACGCTCGCAGCGGGGCGGGCCGCCGACTTCTTCACCGTCGATCTGAACGATCCTTCCGTCGCCGGTGCGAACGACAACGATCTGTTGCCGGCTCTCGTCTTCTCGCTCGCGCGCACAGGCATACGCGAAGTCGTCGTCGGCGGCCGGCTGCTCGTGCAAGGTGGACAGCATGCCGCGCAGCAAGAGATTATTGAGCGGTTCACAGCCTTGCAGAGACGCCTCTGGGCGCACGGCTGAGTTTAGCTTTCCTCACAGGAACTACGAGATGACCAACGACGAGAGGCAGAACATCATTGACTTCATGATCCAACGGCAAGAGATTTTCTCCGCTAATCTGGAACGCACGCAGACGCAGGTGGACGGCTTAGCAAGGGCCCCCGGTCAGGTAATTGAGGTGCAGGCGCGTGTGCAGAATGATATCTCCCATTTAGTTAAGAGCGTGCCGACTCTGGTAGAGCGCGAGCGTAACGGGCGTAACAGCCAGCACGCTGATCAAAACGGTGACACCTCAGCATGAGTGTCATAACAACACTGGCGGAACTCGTCCGCATCAATTCGGTGTCGGCGCGCTCCAATCTGGACATCATCAAACTGCTGGCGGCGCGCGCGGAGGCGGCAGGACTGTGCGCGCGCCTGCTGCCGTACACGGACGAGCAGGGCGTTAAGAAATTCAACATGATCGCGGTTGCGCCGCAGACGACGAAGGACGACGCGGTTATAGAACTCGCGCTCGTCGGGCACACGGACACTGTGCCGTTCGCCGCCGACTGGACGGAGGCGCTCGCGCTGACGGAGCGCGCCGGCAAACTCTACGGGCGCGGCGCGTGTGACACGAAGGCGTTCATTGCCGCCACGTTGACGGCCATCGAGCAGATCGATCTGACCCAACTCAAGCGCCCGCTCGCGCTCGTCTGCACGGCGGACGAAGAGATCGGTTGTCTGGGTGCGAAGCGGCTGGCGGACGCGCGTGCGTTGCGTGCGCGCTACAGCATCATCGGTGAACCGACCTCTCTGCAACCCGTGCGCGCGGGCAAAGGTTATTGTCTCGCAGAAGTCACGGTCGGCGGGCGCGAGGGACACAGCGCCTACCCTGCGCTCGGCGCAAACGCCATCTTCCGCGCCGCGCAGTTGCTGGGTCGCATCGCGGCGGTGGCGGAACACTTGCAGACCGCGCCACACGCCGCCTTTGATCCGCCCTACACGACCATCAACGTCGGGTTGATCAATGGCGGTACGGCCAAGAACATCATCGCGGGGCGCTGTCAATTCACGCTCGAATGGCGACCTGTGCCGGGTCAGGCAGCCGCGCACACCATTGAGCTCATCAAAGCCGAGGTGGAAAAGTTGCGCGCGCTGGATGCGGACTTCGACTGCCGCATAGATATCATCCGGCTGGACGAGGCGATGGAGACGCGCGCTGACTCGCCGCTCGTCAAACATCTCGAAGCGGCGACCGGCCAGACCGCCGGCACGGTTGCCTTCGGCACGGAAGCGCCGCAGTTGACCGAGTTGGGCGCGGAAGCGGTCGTCATAGGGCCGGGCAGCATTACGACGGCGCATCGCACGGGCGAGTTTGTGCCGGTGGCGGAGTTGGAAGCGTGCGTGGCCATCCTGACGGGGGCGATCAGACAGTTCTGTTTTTAGTCGGTTGTGCTTTATGAACAAGTTTGCTCTTTTTCTTGCGTGCGGATTGCTCACGGGTAGTCTCTTCTGTTCGACGGCGCGGGCGCAGAGCGCGGACGCGCCGCTCACGAGTCAGGAGTTGGTCAGACTCGTCTATCAGTTGCCGAAGCATCCGGAGAAACGCGATGAGGTGATCGCTGAGATTAGACGACGCGGCATCGGGTTTGAATTAACGGAAGGCATGCGCGGCGTCGTGGCAACCAAGAGCGGCAACGATGCGCTGCTCCGGCGCACGCTCGAAGAGGCCGAGCGGCGGCGACTGAACCCGACGGAAGCCGCCGCGCCGCCGCCCGCCGAAGCCGCGCAGTTGCTTGAGCAGGCGCGCAAGACGATCCTTGCCGCCGCCGGTGGGCTGCCTGATTTCGTCGTCAAGCAACTCATCACGCGCGCGCAGGCGCTCGGCACAACGCACAACTGGATCGGGCTTGATCGCTTAACGGTCGCCGTCAGTTACCGCGAGAGCGCGGGCGAGCAGTACAAGCTGCTGGCGGTCAACGGTGTGCCGCAGGGCGGCGGGCCTGAGCGCGACGACTACACCGAAGCCGGCGGCGCAAGTTCCACCGGCGACTTTGCCATGCGCGTGCTCTTTCTGTTCACAGACGAGAGCCAGACGGATTTCAGATTCGCCGCCACGGACACTTTGCGCGGCCGGCGCACGTTCATTTACGACTTCACGACCGCCAAGAAGACCGCCCGCGAACGCGTGACGACGCGTCTGGACGATGGCTCAGTCCAAAGCATCAACGTCGGCCTGCGCGGCCGGCTCTGGATCGACCGCGAAAGCGCCCGCGTGCTGCGCGGCGAGTTCACCACGACCGAGATCGAACCGGACTTTCCGATCAAGCGCGTGGATCGCACCATTGATTACGACTGGGTTGACATCAGTGGTCAGAAATATCTGCTGCCCGTCACGTCCGAGATCGTATTCACCAAGCTCGCCGCCATCACCGAGCTTGACCCGGAAACGGGCAAGCGCATCACGCATAAACAACTCATGCAGGATCGCAACCTGATCCGCTTCCGCAACTATCAGAAGTTCGGCACAGAAGTGAAGATCATCGAAGAGGGCGACTTCACCGAAGAGGAGCCGCCGAAGAAACCCTAACAATTCGGCCCGGGCGGGCCTGACAATAACCACGAAGCCACACGAACCGACATTGAAGATGCAGCGGCGCACTGCTCTTCAATGTCGGTTCGTGTGGCTTCGTGGTTAAAGCTTTTACTGCATCGTCTTTCGTGCAACGGCTGGCTTCACGAATCCGCTTGCCCGGCAAATTTGGCCGTGCTGGCGTTTGAGATGAAGGGCGCGTCGGTGGTCAGGGCTTGATTGACCAGTTCGCGTTGTTCGAGTTCGTGGATCGTGTAAGAGCCGGTGGCGGGACTGGCTGAAGCCGCGCGCCCGACGTAGTAAGGGCGTTCGCATTTGCCGAGCAGACCCATCAGGCGCGGCTCGATGAACGTCCAGCCGCCCATGTTCTTTGGCTCCTCCTGCGCCCAGACGAGTTGCGTGGCGGCCGGGTAGCTGGCGAAGATTTCGCGCAAGGCGCTTTCCGGGAACGGGTAGAACTGTTCGACGCGCACGATGGCCACGCGCCGGTCGTCGGTTTTCAACCGCGCCGCATTGAGATCGTAATAGACCTTGCCGCTACAGAGCACGATGCGCGCCACGCGGTCGCGCGCAGCAATCTCCGCGTCGTCAATGACGGGGCGGAAGCCGCCCTGCGTCAACTCGTCAACGGTTGACGTGGCGGCGGGCAGGCGCAGGAGACTTTTCGGCGTCATGACGACGAGCGGGCGAGCCGTCGTCTGTTGCACCTGACGACGCAGCAGGTGGAAGTATTGCGCGGGTGTGCTCGGATAGCAGACCTGCATGTTGTTCTCGGCGCAGAGTTGCAGATAGCGTTCGAGCCGCGCGCTCGAATGTTCCGGCCCCTGTCCTTCGTACCCGTGCGGCAGCAGCAGCACGAGCCGCGCCGGTTGTTGCCACTTGTCCACGCCCGGCGTGATGAACTGATCGATGATGACCTGCGCGCCGTTGCCGAAGTCGCCGAACTGCGCTTCCCACATGACGAGCGCGCGCGTGGCGACGACCGAATAGCCGTACTCGAAACCGAGCACGCCCTGCTCCGAGAGCGAGCTATCGAAGACCTCGACGAGCGGGCGACCCGACTTGCTCTTGGCCAATTCGGCGAGCGGCGTCCAAGCCGCGCCCGTCAGCGTGTCGTACATGATGGCGTGGCGCTGGCTGAACGTGCCGCGCCCCGAATCCTGCCCTGAGAGCCGCACAGGTGTGCCGGCGAGCGCGAGCGAACCGAATGCGGCCAGTTCGCCGAAGGCCCAATCGAGCGGCGTCTCGCCCGTGCCCATCTTCGCGCGCCGCGCAAGCTGGCTGACCATCTTCGGATTAACGTGGAAGCCTTCGGGCACGACCGCGATGGCGTGCGCGATCCGGCGCACCGTGTCGGCGTCCACTGCCGTCTCAAGCACGACCGAGCCGTCCTCTTCCGCGACCGGCGGCGGCAACTCTTTCTTCTCCGGCTTGCGCGCGACCAACTCTTTCGCGCGTTGCAGCACCGCCTCGTACTCCGCCACCTGCGCCTTGATCATCTGCTCAACTTCGGCCGGCGTGACGACGCCCTCGCGCACGAGTTGCTCCGAGTATTTCACGCGCACGCCGGGATGCGCCTTCACGCGCGCGTACATCAGCGGCTGCGTGTAGCTCGGCTCGTCGCCCTCGTTATGGCCGAGGCGACGGAAGCCGATCACGTCCAAGACCACGTCCTTGTTGAACTCCTGCCGGAAGGCGAGCGCGATCCGCAGGACGCGAAAAGCGGCTTCCGGGTCGTCGCCGTTGATGTGAAAGATCGGCAGTTGCGTCATGCGCGCCACGTCGGTCGAGTAGATCGTAGAGCGCCCCGCCTGCGGCGAAGTGGTGAACCCGATCTGGTTGTTGATGATGATGTGGATCGTGCCGCCGGTGCGATAGCCTTTAAGGTCGGCAAGGTTGAGCGTCTCCATCACGATGCCCTGCCCGGCGAACGCGGCGTCGCCGTGCAGCAGGACGGGCAGCGCACGGTCGATCACCTGCTCGCGCGGCGTGCCTTCGTCGCGCTCCCATGCGTCCTGCTTGGCGCGCACTAAGCCCTCGACGACCGGATCGACAAATTCAAGGTGGCTCGGATTGGGTGAGAGGTCAATCTTGATCTTGTGCCCCCCGGCGGTCGTGCGCTCGCCGCTCGCGCCCTGATGATATTTCACGTCGCCTTCGTCCGCCGGGAAGTTTGGATGGACAGAGCCTTCAAAGGCCGTGAAGATGCGCTCGGCGAAATCGCCGACTACATTGGCCAGCACGTTCAGCCGCCCGCGATGCGCCATGCCGAGCGTGATGTCCACGACACCGTGCTCGGCGGCGCGCTCAACGAGTTGATCAAGGAGCGGAATGATCGTCTCGCAGCCTTCGAGCGAGACGCGTTTCTGACCGAGATACTTCGTGTGCAGGAAACGCTCGAACTGCTCCGCCTCGATCAGTTTCGCCAGCAGTTGTTTTTTGATCTCCGGCGCAATCGGCTCCGGATAAACGAACTCGACGCGCACTTGATCGCGCAGCCATAGCTTCTGCTCTTTGCTCTGGATGTGGCGATACTCGATGCCGACCTTGCCGCAATAAGCGCGGAGCAGGATGTTGAGAATCTCGCGCAAGGTCGTGCTGTCCTTGCCGGCGAGGCCGCCCGTGATGAACTCGCGATCCAAATCCCAGATCGTCAACCCGTATGTTTCGATGTCCAACTCCGGGTGATACTGCACGGGCAGTGCATTGAGCGGATCAATGTCCGCGATCAAATGCCCGCGCACGCGGTAGGCGTTAATCAACTCAAGCACGCGCGCCTGTTTGACGATCTGATCGCGTTGGCGGTCGCCGCCCAAAAGCGCCGGATTGTAGTCGCGCGACCAACGCATCGGCTGATGCGGGATGCCGATGTCGCGGAAGATTTGCACGTAGAAATCGTGCTCGCCGAGCAACAGTTCGTGTACGTGCGCGAGGAATGCGCCCGACTCCGCGCCCTGAATGATGCGGTGATCATAGGTCGAGGAGATCGTCATCGTCTTGCTGATGCCGAGTTGCGATAGGGCTTCGGCTGTCATCGCGTGATATTCGGCCGGGTATTCGATTGCGCCGGTGGCGATGAGAACCGACTGCCCGGCCATCAGGCGCGGCGTCGAAGCGACCGTGCCAATCGTGCCGGGATTGGTGAGCGAGATGGTGGTGTCCTGAAAGTCGGGCACGCCGAGTTTGCCGGCCCGCGCGCGTTGCACCACGTCTTCGTAAGCCTTGACGAACTCGGAGAAACGGAGCGCGTTCGCGTGCTTCACGTTCGGCACAAGCAGCGACCGCGTGCCGTCCTTCTTCTGTATGTCAATGGCGAGACCGAGATTGACGACCGGGCGGCGCAGCCGTGTGGGTGTGCCGTCAACGAGCGTGAAGCCATCGTTCATCTGCGGAAACTTGTCGCAGGCGCGCAGGAGCGCAAACGCAATAATGTGCGTGAAGGAAACCTTGCGCTGCTCGCGCTCCTGCAAGTGGCGATTGATCAGGATGCGATTCTCTTCGAGCACCTTGACGGGCACTTGCCGGTTCGACGTGGCGGTGGGCACACCCAGACTCGTCTCCATGTTCTCGACGATCTTCAGCGCCGCGCCGCGAATCGGCGTGCCCTCGGCCGCCGGGACTTGCGTCTGCTGCGGCTGTGCGGACGTTTGTTGTGCAGGTTGCGCGGGCGCAGCCTGTGGCGGTGCGGGCGCGGGTTCGGTCGGCGCGGTGGCGGCCGTTTGGGGCGCGGTGGATTGCGCGGCGCGCCCGGCGCTCGTGCGTGCGCTGGCTGCGCCGTTGTCGGTTGGCGGCGCGGTCGGGCCGCCGAGCAGTTCGGTAAAGTAGGTGCGCCATGCTTCGTCCACGAGCGCCGGGTCGCTGCGGAAACGTTGCAGCATGGACTCGACGTAGGTGGCGTTTGCGCCGAAGTTTTCAGCGATGATGGCGGAGAGATCGGGCTGGTTGGATTGTGTGCTCAAAGCTCTTGTTACCTCGGCCGCGGCGGCGCGCTGAAAGTTCGGTCGCGCGCGGCGGCGGCAATCGGCCTGACTGTTATGTTTGTAATGATAATAGCCGATCTCGGCGGGCGCTTCTAGTTGGCTCGCCGCGCACACCTGTCGCGTTGAACGGTCAGGCTGACCACGCTTCGGTCAGAAGGAAGCTACCAAGCGCCAGTTAACTTCCCGCCCGCCCCATTTCACCCGCTTTCCGGCGCGCCCGACGACGGCATAGCGTTTGTCTTTACCTGCGCTCGTGTTTCGTCCTTTCGTGCTGCCCGCTTGGCATGCCGCCCCGCTCTTAGCATCACTCAATTCATAAAAGAGGAACTCGATTTCATGCGTAGGCTATCCCCCATTGCATTACTCTTGATACTTTCGCTGCTGGCTCCGCTCGTCGGCCCTTTGTCGTTCGTGCCGGCGGCCCACGCGCAGGCGCGGACGGTGCGTGCCAAAACCGACAAAATGACGGATTCGTTGCGCACGCTCGCCAACGAAACAGCGCCCGATAGCGATCAGCGCACGCGCGTGATCGTCAGTCTGGCCGGCGGCCCCAGCAAACTGCCGCGCGCCGCGTTGGAGCACATGAGCGCAAACGTGCTGCAACAGTTGAACAACGTCGGCATGCTGGTGGCCGACGTGCCCAACGCCCGGCTCGCAGAGTTGGCGCACCGTCCCGAAGTGGCGTGGCTCTCGGAAGACGCGGAGGTGCGCTCGCTCGCCGTGCCTGACAACACGAGCCATGTGGAGGTGACGACGGGCGCGAATCAGGTTTTGCCGACAGGCAATGAAAACGTGGCGAACGGCGGCGCGGGTAACGGCGTCGGCATCGCCGTGCTCGATAGCGGCATCAGCCCGATGGACAGCGCCGAGTTTGCCGGTTATCAGTGGCAGTACGGCTTGCTCGGTCTCACGCGCTCGCTCGCCACCTACAACCGCATCCAGACCGCGGTGGACTTCACCGGCGAGGGCAGCACCGTCGATACTAACGGGCACGGCACGCACACCGCCGGCATCGCCGCCG
>DASVQA010000194.1:0-19926 GCA_036389375.1 Pyrinomonadaceae bacterium
TTAAGCGCCTGCGGCTCACGCGGCAGACGTTTTCATCCGGCCGCTGCCGTTGCGGCAAAAGCGCACCTGCTGCGCTATCATACGCACACAGTTTTCCGCGTGAGCTTCAGACGAGCAGAGGTGCGCTTTGATGCCTGAGCAGAGTTTGCAGGAACAGTACGCGCCGCAGATGGCGTGTTTCGGTTGCGGCCCGGCCAACGCGCAGGGCTTACGAATCCGCAGCTTCGCGCGCGGCGCAGAGGTCGTCGCCGTGTGGCAGCCCGCGCCGCAATACGAAGCTTTCCCCGGCATGCTGAGCGGCGGCATCATCGGCACGCTGCTCGACTGTCATGCCAACTGGACGGCCGCTTATCACCTGATGCGCGCGCGCGGCGCGGCCACGCCGCCCTGCACCGTCACGGCCGATTACGCCGTTAAATTCCTGCGCCCGACGCCCGCCGACGACCAGATCGAACTCGTTGCCACAGTCGTCGAAGCGCAAGCGGATCGCGCCGTCGTCGAAGCCCGCCTGCTCGCACACGGCAAGGTCTGCGCCACCTGTCGCGGCACGTTCGTCGCCGTCAAGCCCGGTCATCCCGCCTATCATCGCTGGTGACGAACTGCGCCCAACTTTTTTGACTTCCGGCTACGAAGCGGCATATCGTGGCCGCGCCTAAATTCAGCGCCGCTAGTCTGAGGCCAACCCTCAGTGCGGCTCCCTCGCGCATCTTCGCAATCCAGCTCATGCTCGCAAAGGAGCATACCCTCATGGCTATAGCAGATAACCAAGCGCAACCTAAGCCAGCAATGATGCCGGGCGCACAGGCCGTCGCCACCACACCTGCGGCGCAGCCTAAGCGGCTTCCCCGGTTCGTCAGGCGCTTACCACGTGTCCTCACTTACCTGCCCCCCACGCGCCGTTTTCGTTGGCGCTTACACCTGCTCATCACGAAGTATGCAAAGCAGCGCATGCAGAGGTTCGACGCTCTCAAGGTGCTTGACGCCGCGACTAAAAATCAGGTGCGCCCGCAGATACGCAAGTTCGAGACTCAACTCGCAGCCGTCGAAACATGGGAGTACATCTTCACGCTCGCCATGTTCTTGGTGCTACCTGCGGCCATCATTGTGGGCCAGTCGTTTGTACAATTCTACTCGTCCAACGATCCGCTCAACATCATTCCTGTCCCTGCGGCAGGGTGGCTGAAACTCGTTCACTTTGTACTCTTCCTTATCAGTCTTGTGATCTGGTTCTACATCTTCTTCTGGCCGGCGCTTATGTTTGCCAAGGGCGACCGCATCGCTTCCCTGCCGCTAATAATTGGGTGGCCCATGATCCTGACGTGCGTCTATGCGGTGGGCTACTTTTATATCTACACCCATTTTCAAGCGGGGCCGGCAAGGTACTCCATCTATCTCCTCATAGCAGTGCTGCGCGGGGCTTACTTGTATTTCTACATATTTCTGGTTGTGCTGCTCGTCACCCCGGTGGCACTGGTCGTCAGTTACGCGTTCGGGCAGCGTAAGCGGGCGCTCTACCCGCAGGCGACGATCTGCGACGGGCTGTTGGCGCTCCTCGCCCTGCTTGAGAAGTATCCGACCGACTGGCTCACGCAACGGCATAAACGCACGATGATTACACAGATGGAAGATGTTGCGACCTGCATTGAGCGTGAGTTGCTTAACCAGTTGCGCGCGGGTGACGCCGGCACGAACGCGCAGATGACCGAGCTTGCCGTTGAGATGGCCGCCGCTATGCGCGACTTCAAGCAGTGGGTACTCACACCTAAGCCGGACACTTACGAGCATCTGCGGCGCGCGCTCGCGGACAATTTTTTACAAGCAACCACCGGCCACTGGGATTTTTTCTGGCGGCGCACGCCGCTCAAGGTGTCGCTCGCCGAAGGCATTGGCAAACGGGCCACGGGTTCGCTGCGCACGCTCGCCGGTGGCGCGCTCCCTGTTCTCGTCCTGTTGACTGTGCGCCGGCTGGGTCTGCCGCTCGATGGTCAGCTTGCACAATATCTGACTTTTGGTGTCGTGCTCTGGTCGGTTATCACGCTCTTGCGGCTCATCGATCCACACTTCGGCTCCACGCTCGACTCGCTCGACAAGATCAAGTCGTTGTTACCGGGGCTTGGTAAAGGGAAAAGCGACTAACGCGGACGCGGGCCGTTAGCGGCGACCCTGCGCGATCCTGACGGCTTCGGGCAGACGGCGCAGGCGGAGCATGGCGAGGATGCCGAGCAGAGGGCCCGGCGCAAGCGCGGCGAAGGCGTAGCGCCAACCGACGCGGTCAACGAGCAGGGGGATGAGATTGATCGAGCCGACGGTCAGGAGAAAGCCGAGGCAGGTTTGCAGCGTCAGCGCCGTGCCGATGTATTTCGGGTCGCCGAGTTCCGTCACACAACTTGAGAACTGCGCCGAGTCTGCGACGACCGATGCGCCCCAGACGATCATCAGCGCGCAGAGCAGTAGCGGGTGCGTCTGAAACAGCAGCCCCGCGAGCAGACAACACGCGCCGCTCATGCCCATCGCCCAACTCGTTTCAATCGTGCGCCCGACGCGATCCGCCAGCAGCCCGCCCGCGACGCAGCCCAATGCGCCCGCGCCAATGACGATAAAGGCGGCCGTCTCAGCCATGGCCGGGTCGTAGCCGCGCAGGCTCGCGCGCAGCATCACGGGCGTCCAAGTCCACATCGCATACAACTCCCACATGTGCCCGAAGTAGCCGAAGTTGGCGAGGCGCACGCCGCGATTGCTGAAGACTTGTTTGACCTGCGCGAAGTCGAACGGGGCGACCGGCTGCGCGTAAGGGCCGTCGCCGACAAAGAGGAGCACGACGAGGCCACCCACGATGGCGAGCGCGGAGACGAACAGCACGTTCACGCGCCAGTCGGCGCTGCCGACGGCGTTGACCAGATAGGGCGAAGCTTTGCCGAGCGTCAGCGCGCCGACAAGCACGCCGAGCGCCATGCCGCGCCCGCGTCGAAACCACGTCGCCATCAGTTTCATGCCCGGCGGATAGACGCCCGCCAGACACGCGCCCGTCAGGAAACGCAGCAGCAGCCCGGTCTGTAGGTCGTGCGCATAGAGACCGAAGAGGGCGTTGGTGAGTGCGCCGAGTGCGGCCGAGGTGGCGAAGAGACGGCGCGTACTGATGATGTCGGGCAGGTTGACGAGGGCGCTCAAGAGCGTGCCGGCGACGAAGCCGAGTTGCACGGCGAGCGTGAGCCAGCCGGCGCGCGCGGTGGTGAGTTGCCATTCGCGCTGCAAGACGGGCACGACCGCCGCCGCGCTGAACCACAGCGACATGCCGAGCAGTTCCGCGAGCGCGAGCAGGACGAGCGCCCGCCAACGCCCCGCGTGTGCTTCATCATGGCCGGCCTTAATGTTCATTGTGCGTAACGGATCAGGCGCGCGCGAAAAAAAATAACGGCCACTTCCCGTCGAGGAAGTGGCCGTTAACCTTGCCAGCAATCGCCGGAATGTTCAATTCGCGGCGACGCTCTTTAGTTGACGACGACGGGCGTGGCGAAGAGGCGCGCGCCGCCGGACTGGCGCGCGATGGTCGCCTTCTTCTTGCCGTCGTTCGGCGCGGGCGAGTTGTCGGGTTTGACGCCCGCGATGCACTGTGCCGTGATGCAGCCGTCGGCATAAGCGACGAGGATGCGCCCTTCGCGGTCAACGGTCGCGTCAATAAAGTCGAGCAGGTTGCGGTCGCCGGCACAGCCCAGACCGCCGGAACAGATCGTGCCGCGCTGGACGGGATCGTTGGGCGTGGCGTTGACCGTGAACCAAGAGTGCCCGCCGTCGTAAGTCGTCGCCACGTAGAGATACCAGACGGCGGACGGCTCGCCGCCCGGCACGTCCGTGCCGAGGAAGGCGAAGGCGGCGCGCTCCGCATCGCCCGCCACGACGGCCGGGAAAGCCGTGTTGCGCACAAGCCCCGGCGCAACCGCCGTGTCGAGCACCCACGTCTTGCCCTTGTCGTGCGAGACGGCGACGTGCGCCTCGCCACCGCCCTTGTAGCCGAAATAGACCGTGCCGTCGCTGGCGATGCCGACCGACGGATCCCAATCGCTCGGCACACTGTCATAGAGGCTCGAAGTCACGTCGTTATCAACGACCTTGCGCACACTCCACGTCACGCCGTTGTCTTCCGAAACGGCCACGCCCTGATTCTCGCCGCAGTTGTGATTCGGCACATAGACCGTGCCATCGGGCGCGACCTTGACGTGCCCGTGTATGCCGCCGCACTCGGTCGTGTAGATCGGCACGGTCGGGCCGTAGGTCGCGCCGCCGTCGGGACTCATCGCGCAAAAGGCCGTGTAGAGTTGTTGCGAGCAGTAGTAGACGGCGTGCGGGTAGGCGCTCGTCCCGGCGTTGAGCGGGGGCGCAAAGGGGCCGCCGCCGACCGTCTGGTGATCGACGCCGGAGGTCAGGCCGCCACCTTCGTTCGCCGTCCATGTCGCGCCGTCGTCGTCAGAGTAAGATGAAAGGCTGGTCGTGCCGGAGAGTTGCGAGACGATGGTACGCCCGGTTACGTGATCGGTGAACAGGATCGGGTCGAGCGAGGTGACGGACGTAGTGGGGCTGACATCAACCCACGCGGCGGTCGCGGGCGTCACGGCATCGTTAAAGGTCACGCGGAATGTTTCGAGTTCCGCGTCGAACAGCACATTGCCCGTGCGCCAGTTTGCGCCGATGGATGGCTCGCCCGCAGCATCGCCCATCGTGCCGGGCGCTTGGAAGTTCTGGAAGGTGGGCGCGCCGCCTTGCGCCGCCGCGCGCGCCGGTGCTTTTGGCGCGACCCAGATCTTGACGTTCAACGTGCTGCCGTTTGGATTGAACGGCACGGAGCGCAGCACGTAGCTCGCGGGCTTCGCCGGCAGCACGACGTATTCCGGCATCGAGGACGAGCCGGCCTGTCCGAAGATGCGGTTGTTCTTATAGACGACGATGTCGAAGTCCGCGCCCGGACTCGTCCAACTAAAGCGCGCGCGCACCTCATGCGTATCCACGTAGGCGTCCGGGATGTTGACCGTCAGAAAATAATCGTCACACGGCAGCGTCGGCGTGCATTGCAGTGCGACCGCGCCCGACGGGTTCGGGACGAGGAACGGCCCCGCCGTATAGGTGACGGGATTCGTCGCCGTGTTGGCGAGCGTGATGATGCCGCTCGGCGGGTTCGCGCCCCGCGTCGCACGCGGCCCCAACAGGCCGATCAGGCAAGCACAGAGCGCCACGAAGACGAGCGCACGCAACGTAGTTCGATTGACCTGCTGACGAGTCATAAGCCTATCTCCTTTTTTCCCGGTCTGCACCCGGCTTGACCGGCCCGCGCCGGACGAACAGGCCTGCCTTGCCCTTTTGCTGCGCCTTGAAGATTGCTACTTGGACACGGTTACAGGATAGACAGGCCGGTTGAGAAATTCTTGAGGCAGACTTGAGCGGGCAGACGGGCTGCGCCGGAGCAGGTCGAATCAGGCCCGCGCGCACTGATGCCGAGCGTTTGCGTCAGGTTTGCCGCGCGGATGTGGCGGGCGCTCGCGGCGTCAGAAATTTTTCTTCAATAGCTCGCGCGCTTCGGTCGCGCATTGGTTGTATTCAGGCAGGTAGGCGGGGTCGGGCTTCATCGTCAGGATGAAGTTCAACTGCTTGCGCGCGTCTTCGGGGCGCTTGTTGGCGAGGTAGGCTTTCGCCAGTTGCAGGCGGAGCAGCGCGTTCTGCGGGCCATGTTGTAAGCCCTGTTCGAGCGTGGCGAGCGCGCGTTGCCGGTCGCCGCCCATCCATTCGGGTAGTTCGAGGTCGAGGCGACCGAGCGCCATGTAGGTGCTGCCGCCGTAGAGACCGGCGTCAAGTTTTTGCGCGGTCTCCATCTCATGGCGCAGTTTGTCGGCGTAGGTCAGCCCGGCGAGCGCCCCTTGCGTGCGCGCGTAGCCGCCATAGTTTGCGCCGAGCCAGAAATGGCTTTCGGGCTTCGTCGGCTCGGCGCGCACAGCCACCTCGCCCGCCTCTATGCCTTCGCGGAACGACGCATCGCGCTCCTTCTCGTCCTTTGTCTGATCGCCCAACACGTAGGCGAGCCGCGCCACGCGCCACGCCACCTCATAATTGGTCGGGGCGACGGCCCGCGCGCGGCGCAAGAGGGCGAGACCGGCGCGCACCCGCTCAGGGTCGGCGCGCTCTGCGTAATGCGCGTCGGCCTGTTGCAGGAGGGCGGGGTCGGGCGTGGCTATGGGCGGCGGCGCGACGCCTGCGGACGGCGCGGGCGCGCAGGCGCAGACGACCAGACTGCACAGCCCTGCGAGCAGCAGCAGCACAGACCGGCGCGCGTGCGCGTGTTTACTTTTCATGGCGGGCGGTATTATAACGTCTCATTAGAATTACTTCCGTTTTTCTTGGGTCGGCGTGCTGCGTCCTTCACCACCGGCGCAAAGGCCCGTGCGCTCCCGCCCGCGCAAACCTGCTTTTGCACCGGCGACGGGCGTTAACGTCATAACTTGTACGGCCGCGCTAGGGGGAGCAAGTGGTTCATGAACGTCGCAGACACCCGCGCGTCCGTGTCACGCTATACATTGACTGGGGCTTCAACGCAGACTGCGCGCTCAAGGCGCGGGTCACAAGTTTCAGCATCGGCGGCTGCTTCGTCCAGACCGACGCCGGGGCCGAGGTCGGGCAGATCATTCACCTGCGCCTGTGGTTGCCGGAAGAACGCCTGCTGCGCGGCTCGGTGCGCTACCACATGCCCGGCGTCGGCTTCGGTTTACAGTTCGAGGATTTGACGATTGAAGATCAGCTTGCGCTGGAAACACTCGTCACGCACTACCGGCGTGAAGAGAAGGAGAAGCAACAGGCAGACGAAGACAACGCTTGAGCGGCCAGCCTGCAAGCGCGCGCCGTGCACGATGAACGATGAACTGTATATAGCTCATCGTTCATCGTTCATCGTTCATCAGCGCTTCATGCTCACCAAATCTGGCAACGCTTGTCCGGTGGGCGCACCATCGGATCGCCCTCTTTGCACTGGAACGCGGTGGCGAATTGCGCCATGTTCGAGAGCGGCCCGTTCACGCGGAAACGTGCGAGCGGGTGCGGGTCAACGACGACGAGTTGGCGCGCATACTCCGGCCGGATGTTGCCCGCCCAGACCTGCGCCCAAGCGAGAAAGAAACGCTGTTCCGGCGTGAAGCCGTCAATCGTCTTGCCCGGTCGCCCGCCCTGCGCCTGTTTGAACGCAGCATAAGCGACCGTCAACCCGCCCAGATCGGCCACCGATTCGCCCACGACCAGTTTGCCGTTCAGATGCAGCCCCGGCTCGGCCTCGAAGGCGTCGAACTGTTTGACGACGCAGTCCGTGCGCTCCTTGAAATTCTTGAAGTCGGCCGGCGTCCACCAGTCAACCAGATTGCCCTCGGCGTCGAAGCGTGCGCCCTGATCGTCGAAGCCGTGCGTCATCTCGTGCCCGATGACCGCGCCCATGCCGCCGTAGTTGATCGCATCGTCGGCGAGCGGGTCGAAGAAGGGCGGCTGCATGATGCCGGCGGGGAAGACGATCTCGTTGATGGACGGATTGTAGTAGGCGTTGACGGTCGGCGGCGACATGCCCCACTCGGTGCGATCTACAGGCTTGCCGATGTGGCCCAGATTGCGTTTGATCTCGAACTCGCTGGCCCGGCGCACGTTCTCGATGTAAGCGCCGCGCCCGATGTCGAGCGCCTCGTAGTTGCGCCACTTGTCTGGATAACCGATCTTACGCAGGTAAGCGTCGAGTTTGGCGATGGCGCGCTGGCGCGTCACGTCGCTCATCCAGCTTAAGGTCGAGAGGTCTTGCCTGAGCGCCGTGATCAGATTGACCACCATCGCCTGCGCGCGCTTCTTGGTCTCCGGCGTAAACGCCTTCTTGACGTAGAACTCGCCGAGCGCCTCGCCCAGAGCCTGATCCGTGCCCGCGACGCAGCGCTTCCAACGCGGCAGCATCTCTTTTGCGCCCGTCAGCACACGCCCGTTGAAATTGAAATCCTCCTGCACGAAAGCCGCGGACAGAAGTGGCGCGCTTGAGTTGAGCAAGTGCCACCTGAGATAGACGCGCCAGTCTTCGAGCGGCACGCTGGTCAACAGTTTATCGGCCGCTTTGAGGAAATCCGGTTGGGCGACATTGATCTCCTGCACGGAGGTGAGGCCGCGCTGGCTCAGATACTGCGACCATTCGATGTGCGGTGTCAGTTGATTGAGCGCGGCGACCGACATCTTGTTGTAGTTGGCGGCCGGGTCGCGCCGCTCGGCCCGCGTCTTCGACGCCTCGGCCAGTTTCCGCTCGATCTCGATGACCGTCTGCGCCTCTTTACCGGCCGTCTCCGCTGTGTCGCCCGCCAACTCGAACATCTTGGCGACGTGCTTCGCGTACTCGTCGCGGAGTTGCTTCGAGCGGTCGTCGTCTTTGAGGTAGTAGTCGCGGTCGGGCAGCGAGATGCCGCCCTGCGAAAGTTGCGCGATGACGGATTGCGAGTTCTTGAAATCCTGCGCCGCGCTGAAGCGGAACAACGTGCCGAGACCGAGACTGTGCATGTGCGCGATCTGGTCTTGCAGCCCGCGCACGTCCTTGATGGCGGCGATGCGCGCGAACTCGGGCGCGAGCGGCTTTGCGCCCGCCGCCTCGATGCTCGGCTCGTCCATGCAGGCCGCATAGAAATCGCCGACCTTCTGTTCCGTCGTGCCGCGCTTCACCTTCTGGTTGTGCGCCGCCGCTTCCAGTATGTCGCGCAACACCGTCTGATTCTTTTCGCGCAACTCCTCAAACTTGCCCCAGCGCGCAAAGGCTGGCGGCACAGGGTTGCGCTCCATCCAGCCGCCGTTGGCGAACTGGTTGAAGTCCTGACAGGCGCTCGCGTTGCGATCAAGATTGGCCGTGTCAAAGCCGTGTATGTCTGCGGCGGGCGCAGCTTTGACGGCCGCTTGCGGCGTCAGCGCCGCGCTGCCCCTGCGCGCCGTCGCAAGCACCGCGCACAGGATGAACACCAAACATAGTGAGACGACGAGTCTTGCTCTCCACACACGCATCGGATTTCGCACCTCTCTCAAAAAAGATGTGACCAACTTGGGGGCTGTACTTGAGGGCTGCTTGTGCCACATGATAGCAGCCGCGCGCCGTTTTGCGTAGCAGACTGCCGGGCAGACGCGCGGGCTTAAACACCCAAGTCACTTAGCGGCAACCAACTCGACCTCGAAGATGAGCGTGGCGTTGCCGGGAATATTCGGCGGTCGCCCTTGCGCGCCGTAGCCGAGTTTGGGCGGGATGATTAGTCTGCGTTTGCCGCCGACCTTCATCGTCGCTATGCCCTCTTCCCAACCTTTGATGACCGTCCCACCGCCGAGCGTGAACTCGTACGGCTGTTGCCCCGGATGATCGTATGAACTGTCGAACTTCGCGCCGCTCTCAAGCGTGCCCGTGTACTTCACCGCCACTGTCTGCCCGCGTTGCGGCGTCGCGCCCGTGCCCGCGACCTCATCCACGTAGCGCAAGCCCGAAGCGGTCGTGACCTCGCCGCCGCTCGTCGTCGTGTTGCCGCGCAGGAACAGGTAAGCCAGCCCGGCCAAGCCTAACGCGGCGATCAGGAGGATGGCCATCAGACGTGTGCGGTTGTTGGCCCCTCTGTGTGGCGTTGATTGTTGTGCGTAGAGACCTTTGCGCCCTTTTCTCTTCCCGGTCTGGCGCTTACGACTTTGCGGCAAGGCGTTTGTTCCTCCGGTCTGCGAATGGCTGAAGCGTGCGGGCGCTTAATTTCGCACAGCGCACGGCGGGAGAGCAAGAGATGAGGGATGAGGGATAAACAGAAAGGCTTTTCTTCTTCAGCCCTCAACCCTTTCCTCCGGCCCTGCGCCGCTCGCATTGACTTTCCGCGCGATTTGGCTTAGAAGCAGCGCCAAAGAACAGCTAGGCTTTACTTCCCTTTGACACGTGCCGGAGCGCGCATCACGAGCCGCGCGGTTTGCACGCAAGAGTTGCCCACACTGCTGAACGCGAGGTTTGCGCCCGATGAAGCGAGAGATCAACATCAACGTCAACGGCACACAGCACAAGCACGCGGTTGAGCCGCGCCTGCTGCTCGTCCATTATTTGCGCGACGTGCTGGGTCTGACCGGCACACACGTCGGCTGCGAGACATCGCTCTGCGGCGCTTGCACGGTCAACGTGGACGGGCGCGCGGTCAAGTCCTGCACGATGTTCGCCGTCCAAGCCGACGGCGCAAGCGTGACGACGATTGAGGGCATGGCCCGCGACGGCGCGCTACATCCCGTGCAACAGGGCTTCTGGGAATGTCACGGGCTACAGTGCGGCTATTGTACGCCCGGCATGATCATGACGGCCGCGCAACTGCTGGAACGCAACCCCAAGCCCACGCACGAAGAGATACGCCACGGCCTCGAAGGCAATCTTTGTCGCTGCACCGGCTACCAACACATCGTCGAAGCCGTCGCATACGCGGCTAAAAAGCAGTGATGGGTGACAACTGCCGATTGGCAAGGCAAGAGCTTGCGTTAACTCGGCACTTATCACTCGTCACTGTTCTTCGGAGATTATATGTCGCCAAAATACGTCGGGCAGAGAGTGAAGCGGACGGAAGACCCGCGCTTGATCAAGGGGCTGGCGCATTACGTGGACGACGTACGCCTGCCCGATACTTTGCACGTCGCTTTCGTGCGCTCGGTCTACGCGCACGCGCGGCTCGTGAACGTGGATGCGAGCGAGGCGCGCAAAGCGCCGGGCGTGGTCGCGGTCTATACGGGGCGCGACGTGGCGGAGCGCGTGGGGCCTGTGCCGTGCGCGGGCAACCTGCCGGATTTGAAAGTGCCCGATCATCGCGTGCTGGCGCAGGACAAGGTTTACTTTGTCGGTCATCCAATCGCCGCCGTCGTGGCGACCGATAGTTACGCTGCGCGCGATGCCGTTGATCTGGTCGTGGTTGATTACGACGAATTGCCGGTGGTGGTTGATGCGCTGGCGGCGGCCGAAGGCGGCGGCACGATGATACACGAGCAGTTCGGCAGCAACGTCGCGTACAAACTGACGGCGGGCGAAGGCGACATCGAGGCGGCGCTCGCGGGCGCGGATCACGTCATCCGTCAGCGCATTGTGAACCAGCGCCTCGCGCCGGTGGCGATGGAGCCGCGCGGCGTGCTGGCGCGCTATTATCCGGGCGAGGAAGAGTTGACCGTCTGGTCTTCGACGCAGATTCCGCATCTCTTACGCACGCAGCTTGCGCTGATGATCGGCATCCCCGAAAACAAGTTGCGCGTGATCACGCCGGAAGTCGGCGGCGGTTTCGGCTCGAAGCTGAACGTCTACGCGGAAGAGGCGCTGCTCGGTTGGATTTCGATGCAACTGGGCAAGCCCGCCAAGTGGATCGAGACGCGGCGCGAGAACATGCAGGCGACCATACACGGACGCGATCAGAACGGCGAGATCGAGATCGGTTGTCAGCACGACGGCACGTTGACGGGTCTGCGCTACAACGTCGTCGCTGACCTCGGCGCTTATCATCAACTCCTAACGCCCGCCATCCCGACGCTCACCGGGCTGATGCTCTCAGGCTGCTATAAAATTCCCGCCATCCAGATCAACGTCACCGGCGTCTTCACCAACAAGATGGCGACGGACGCTTATCGCGGCGCGGGTCGGCCCGAGGCCACTTACGTCGTTGAGCGCGCGCTCGATCTGGTCGCCGCAGAACTTGGGCTTGACCCGGTCGAAGTGCGCCGCCGCAACTTCCCCAAGCCCGACGAGTTTCCGTTTAAGACCGCGACCGGCCTCTTCTACGACAGCGGCGACTACGAGGCCGCGCTCGATAAGGCGCTTGCCAATGCCGATTACACGAAGCTGCGCGCCGAACAGAAACAGGCGCGCGCGCAAGGCCGGTTGATCGGCATCGGCGTCTCGACCTACGTGGAGATTTGCGCGCTGGGGCCGTCGCAGGCGATGCCCGCCGGTGGTTGGGAGAGCGCCACCGTCCGCATCGAACCGACCGGCAAGGTGACCGTGCTAACCGGCGCGTCGCCGCACGGACAAGGGCAGGAGACATCTTTCGCCCAACTCGCCGCCGACGAGTTAGGCGTTGACCTGAACGACGTAACAGTGATTCACGGCGACACGTCCATCGTGCAATACGGCATCGGCACGTTCGGCAGCCGCGCCACGGCCGTCGGCGGCACGGCCGTCTACATCGCCATCGAGAAGCTGAAAGAGAAGGCGTCGAAGATTGCCGCGCACCTGCTCGGCACGGACGCCGCGAGCGTCTTTTTCGCCGACGGTAAATTTACCCGCGCGGGCGAACGTAAGAGCGCGGCTGCTGCGGCCGGGGCTGATCCGGGTGAAGTGCCCCCGCCCATTTTGCCTGCGGGGCAAGACCCGGCCGGTGCATTGCCCGAACCCGATGCCGACGGCAAACGCGTCACCTTGCAGGACGTGGCGCTCGCCGCGCACCTTGCCAAAGACCTGCCGCCCGACATGGAGCCGGGTCTATCGGCCACCTACTTCTTCGAGCCGAAGAA
Organism: Pyrinomonadaceae bacterium; assembly: GCA_036389375.1. Taxonomy (GTDB): domain Bacteria; phylum Acidobacteriota; class Blastocatellia; order Pyrinomonadales; family Pyrinomonadaceae; genus QHXQ01. Next base: position 12,529 of record DASVQA010000194.1, read on the forward strand.
TTTCACTTTCCCCTTCGGCACGCACATCTGTGTCGTCGAACTCGACCGCGAGACGGGCGACATAAAGTTTCTGCGCTACGTCGCCGTTGACGACTGCGGCAAGGTCATCAATCCTTTGCTCGTCGAAGGACAGGTGCATGGCGGCATCGTGCAGGCGCTCGGACAGGCGCTCTATGAAACGGTCGTCTATGACGAGCAGGGGCAACTTATCACCGGCACGCTCATGGACTACGCCGTGCCGCGCGCCCACATGCTCCCCTGGTTCGAGCTTGACCGCACCGAGACGCCTTCGCCCGTCAACCCGCTCGGCGTCAAAGGCGTCGGCGAAGCGGGCACGATTGGCGCGACGCCCGCGATTGTCAGCGCGGTCGTTGACGCGCTCGCGCCCTTCGGCGTGCGCCATCTCGACATGCCGATCAAGCCGGAGATGGTCTGGCGCATCGTTAACGCATGAAGTGTGGAGAGTGTGAACAATGATTCCAGCACAATTCGATTACGTCGTGCCCGCGTCGCTCGCTGAAGCGGCTGCGCTACTGGCCGAGCGGCCGGATGAGGCGAAGATACTGGCGGGCGGGCACAGCCTGATCCCCGCGATGAAGCTGCGCCTCGCACAGCCGCAACTGTTAATTGACATCAGCCGCTTGAAAGACCTTGCCTACATCCGCGAAGAGGGCGGGCAGCTACGCATCGGGGCGATGACGACGCATTACGCACTCGAATCGTCCGCCCGCCTGCGCGAAATCTGTCCGCTCCTGCCCGCCTGCGCCGCCACCATCGGCGACGTGCAGGTGCGCAACTGCGGCACAATCGGCGGCAGCCTCGCGCACGCAGACCCGGCCGCCGACTGGCCCGCCGCCATCCTCGCGCTCGACGCCGAACTCGTCGCCACCAGCGCCAACGGCGAGCGCACGATCAGGGCCACGGACTTCTTCGTTGACATGCTCACGACCGCGCTCGAACCCGGCGAAATCCTGCGCGAGATACGCGTGCCGCTCGCACAGGCGCGCGCACAACAAGCGTATCTCAAGCTGCCGCACCCCGCGTCCGGCTTCGCCGTCGTGGGCGTAGCTGTCAATCTCACGCAGCAGAACAATACCTGCGCGAGCATCGCCGTCGGCCTCACCAGCGTCGCCGCTAAAGCCTTTCGCGCGGGCGGCGTCGAACAGGCGCTCGTGGGGCGTGCGCTCGACGAGCAGACAATCGCCGCTGCCGCCGCCCACGCAACCGACAGCGTCGAGCTAAACGAAGACCTGTTTGCTTCCGCCGACTATCGCCGCCACCTTGCACAGGTCTATACCCGTCGCGCGATCACGGCAGCAGCGGGATGAGAGGTCAGAGGTTAATTAAGACAAAGACTTTATTTCTGACCTCTAATCTCTGACCTCTGATCTGCGGTTTCTTATGAAGATTGAAGGCACACACGAGTTGCGGGCGGCGCGGGCGCGGGTTTATGCGGCGCTGGTTGATCCGTCGGTGCTGGCGCGTTGTATACCGGGCTGCGAGCGTTTGGAGCAGACCGGCGAGCACGCTTACGCGGCGACGCTGCGCGCGGGCGTCGGCGCGATCAAAGGTGTCTTTCAAGGCAACGTCCGGCTTGAGGATATGCGCCCGCCGGAACACTACCGCATCGTGGTTGACGGCAAGGGGCAGCCCGGTTTTCTGAAAGGCGCGGGCGATCTCGACCTGACGGAACGCGACGGCGTGACCGTGATCAAGTATGCGGGCGACGTGCAGGTGGGCGGCACGATTGCCGGTGTCGGGCAACGCATGATTCAGGGCGCGGCGAAGATGATGGCGGCGCAGTTCTTCACCGCGCTCGAAGCCGAAGCGCAGGCCGCGCCCGACGCGCCACCACCGTCACCGCCCAACTTTTTTCGATTCGCCCTGAGTTGGTTCTCAGGGCTGCTCCGACGCACATTCCAACGCCGCCCGGAAACAGATTAAACCCGCCGCGCCGCCTCCGCCTTCACGCGCGCTACTCAAACACCTGCGCGCAACTTGTACCGTTGCAGTTTGCCCGTCGCCGTGCGCGGCAGCGTCGGCACAAAATTGATCTGCGCCGGACATTTGTAGGCCGGCAACTGCGCCGCCACTTGTGCGCGCAGACGTTCAACCGCTTCCGCCTCCGCCGCCTGCCCCTCTTTCAGCACGATGTAAGCCACGACCATAGTCATGCCGGTCGCGTCCGTGCCGGGCACGACCGCGGCTTCGGCAACTTCAGGACAGGCGAGTAGAGTTTCTTCGACTTCGACGGGTGCGACCCACAGCCCTTTGACTTTGAAGAGATCGTCGCTGCGCCCCTCGAACCAGTAGTCGCCCGACTCGTCGCGGCGGTAGATGTCGCCTGTGCGTATCCAATCGCCGGTAATGGTCGCGGCGGTCTTCCCGGCGTCGCGCCAGTAGCCGGCGAAGGCGCTCCCGCCTTTGATCAGCAGGTCGCCCGTGCCCGCGCCTGCGATCTCATGGCCTGCCTGATCGAGCAGCCGGGCAGCATAGCCGGGCACGACGCGCCCCGTGCTGCCGGGCGTGATCTGTGTGTGCGTGTTCGTGATGAACATGTGCAGCATCTCGGTCGAGCCGATGCCGTCGAGGATGTTGAGCGCGGTCGCCCCGTGCCATTCGTGCCAGAGCGCGGCGGGCAGTTTCTCGCCGGCCGAGACACAGACCTTGAGCGAGTCGGTTACGAGCGTCTGCCCTTGCCGTTGGTATTCGAGCAGGGCGCGATAGACGGCGGGCACGGCGCAGAAGATCGTCGGCCGCTGTCGGCGCAGCACGTCGGCGATCACGGCGGGCGTCGGTCGCTCCGCGCAAAGGATGGCGGTTGCGCCGGTGCTGAGCGGAAATGAGAGGCTGTTGCCCAGACCGTAAGCGAAGAATAGCCGCGACGACGAGAAGAGACGATCTGCCGACTCGACGCGCAGGACTTGTTTGCAGAACGTCTCGACGGTGTAGGGCAGATTGCGGTGCAGGTGCATGACGCCTTTGGGCCGGCCCGTGCTGCCCGAAGTGTAGAGCAGAAAGGCGAGCGCATCGTCCGCGACGGGCGCAATGGTCGCCTCGGTTGCCCCGGCGAGCGCCGTCGGCAAATCGATCAGCCCGTCGGCCGGGCCGTCAATCAACAGACAGTGGCGCAACCCGTGCAGGCGCGGTTTGCTCTGCGCCAGTTTCTCAAGCTGTTCCGAACTCAGCACGAGCGCCACCGCGCCGCTGTGCTCAAGCACGTACTCAAACTCCGCCGCCGTCAACATCGTGCTGGCCGGCACGGCCACCGCGCCGACCGCCGCCGTGCCCAGAAACGCAACGACCCACTCCGGGCAATCGCGCGCCACAATCGCCACGCGCTCGCCCGCCTGCACCTGCAAGTGCCACAACAGCCCGGCAAACTGGCGCACCTGCCGCAACAATTCCGCGTAGTTGACCTGTCGCGCCGCGCAGACGATGGCCGGTTCATCCCAACGCCCATGATCGCGCGCGTTGCGGAAGATGTATTCAACGAGATTCATAAGCCTGCGGCACGCTGGCCCGACAGCCTTGTTACGAGTAGCGCGCCTGCTCTGGCTTATAGCACCTGCGCGCTCGGCGGCACAAATAATTGGGCCGGCACGGCTGCTTTTGTTTTCGGCCCTTTGCGTATATCTTGTGCCGGTTTGTGCGACCGCGCCCGATGGAATCCTTGCGGCCCGCGTTTTCATTCAAGCTCTATGCTTCATGCACAGCAGGAGAGATGTTATGTCAACAAGTTACTCCGTCGAGGCTGACGAGCGCGACGGCGTCGAGGTCTTTATTCTACGCTCGGCACGCGGCGCAACGGCCGAGATCGCGCCCGCGCTCGGCTGCAACTGCTTCGCCTTCGGGACAGATCTGCCCGTGCTTGAGCCGGTCGCTGACACGGAGTTTCGCCAGCGCCCGACCAGCTACGGCATCCCCATCCTGTTCCCCTTCCCCAATCGCATCAGAGACGGCCGCTTCAGCTTTCAAGGTCGCACTTTTACGATCAACCCGCCGCGCCACGGGTTCGTGCGCGATAAGGCGTGGCAGTTGGTCGCACACGGGGCGTCGGACGAGGCGGGCGCATGGCTAACGGCGCGCTTCGATGCACGCGATTACGCCGAACAGGTGCTCACGCAGTTCCCTTTTCCGTTCCGGCTTGTGGTGACCTATCGTCTGCGCGCAGACAGCCTGGAGATGGAGACGGTCGCAGAGAACACTGGCGACGCGCCCATGCCCGCAGGTTTCGGCATACATCCTTACTTCCGCCGCCCCACGCACGGCACGCTCACAGTCCCGGCCGGCAAACGCTGGGAACTGGCGGACAGCCTGCCGACCGGCCGCCTGCTCGATGTCGCCGACGCTTATGATCTGCAACAGGGCGCGGACGTGCGCGCGCTGCAACTGGACGATATCTTTACCGGCGTGACGGCCGACGAGGACGGGCTGACGCGCTGCGTCTTAACGGATGAGACGGCGGGCCGGCAGACCATTGTCGAGTTCGACGCGCGCGAGTTTCCGCACGTGGTCGTCTACACACCGCCTGCGCCACGTCAGGCGATTTGCATTGAGCCGAACACCTGCCCGACAGACGCTTTCAATCTCGCAGAGCGCGGCGTCGAAAGCAACGTTCTCGTAATTGAGGCGGGCGCACAGGCGCGCTTCAGGGTACGGATTATTAGTCGTTAAGCGGGGCATGAACCATAAAGCCAGCGCAGGCGCGGAGAGAATTAATTCTCTCCGCGCCTGCGCTGACTTTATAGTTATCTGCTGTGTTCGTCGGTTGCTAAGCGGTTATCACTCTCGGCGTTGCGCCGCGATTGACTTGCGGCGGGAGTTTAGAGCCGCCGACCACGTAGGTGTCGCAAATGATCTTTTCCGCGCCCTTCGCATCCACCGGCTTCGAGAAGAAGTAGCCCTGCCCGTTCTCGCAGCCCAGCGTGTGCAGCATCGAGAGTTGTTCGTTCGTCTCAACGCCTTCGGCGACCACGTCCATGCCGAGCGTCTGCGCGAGCGTGACGATGGTGCGGACGATCTCAAGATTCTCGTTGTTGTCCGTCATGCGCGTGACGAAGGAGCGATCAATCTTCAACGTATCCACCGGGAAGCGGTGCAGATAGCTCAAGGACGAATAGCCCGTGCCGAAATCGTCAATCGAGAGTTTCAGACCGAGCGCGCGCAGTTGACGCAGCATCTCGGTCGCCTGCTCGACGTTGTCCATCACCATGCTTTCGGTGATCTCAAGTTTCAGCCCTTTCGGATCGATGTTCGTCTCTTCAATGATGCCCGCGACCTGCTTGATCAGGTCTTGCTGAATGAACTGCTTGCTCGACAGATTGACGCTGATAACGAGCGGCGGATCGGCCGGGAAGATTTTTTGCCAGCGTTCCATCTGCGCGCACGCTTCGCGCAGCACCCATTCACCGAGCGGAATGATCAGCCCCGTCTCTTCAGCGATAGGAATGAACTCGCCCGGCGAGATGTAGCCGCGCTCCGGATGCTGCCAGCGCACGAGCGCCTCAAAGCCGCGCAACTTGAAGTCGTCGAGCGCCACGATTGGTTGGTAATGGACGAAGAACTCGTCGCGTTCGAGCGCGTGGCGCATGTCGGTTTCGAGTTGCAGGACGCTCGTGGCGTGCGCGTGCATTGCGCCGTCGAAAATTTCGTAACGCGCCTTACCCATTGTTTTAGCGCGGTACATGGCCGTGTCCGCATCGCGCACGATGTCTTCCGGGTTCTGGTAGCTCGTCCAACTCGACGCGATGCCGATGCTCACGGTCGCGTAGACCTCGCGCCCGCTCAGATCGAACGGAGTTTGGAGCTGCGCCTGAATGCGTTCGGCGACGACGATGGCTTCGCTCTCGGCGTTCAGGTCTTCGATGAGCAGGATAAACTCGTCGCCGCCAAGCCGGGCGACCGTGTCGCCGGGGCGCAGGCAGCCTTCGAGCCGGCGCGCCAGCCCGATGAGCAGTTGGTCGCCAATGGGATGACCCAGACTGTCGTTGATGACTTTGAAGCGATCCACATCCAGATAGACGACGGCGAAGCCCTTGCCCTCGCGCCGCTGCGTGCGCCCGATGGCGAGCCGCATGTGGTCGAGGAACATGGCGCGATTCGGCAGTCCCGTCAGGGCATCGTGGAAGGCGTCGTGTTGCAGACGCTGTTCGGCCAGTTTGCGATCCGTGATGTCCTGCACCTGAAAGATCAGGTGCGCCGCCTGACTCTGGCTCTGGCTGGCGAGCGAGACGCTGGCGAGCACCCAAACTTCGCGCCCGTACTTGTGCCGCAGGCGCAGTTCCATCTGAAAGACCGGATGCTGCCCTTTGAGCAGCCGCTTGATGTTCTCGAAGACCGCGCCGACTTCGTCGTGATGGATCACGGTCAACAGGTCGGTCGCCTGCAACTCGCGCTCGGTGTATTCAAGCAGGCGACAGAGCGAGTGGTTGACTTGCAGCCAGCGCCCCTGCGCCGAGACGAGCGCCATGCCGATGGCGGCGTAGTCAAAGGCGCTGCGGAAGCGTTCCTCGCTCTCGTTTACTTCGGTTGCAAACCCCGCGCTCGCGCGGGCAGGCACGGCGCGCAGGTGCTTGTTGCCCCGGAAGGCATCCCACGCCACGCTGCAAGCCGCCACGACGGGCGCGACGTAGCTGAAGAAGTCAAAGCCAACCAAGCCGATCAACTTTGCGACCAGCCCCGCCGCACAGACGCCGACGAAACTGATCAAAAGCGAGTTGAGCAGGATTCTGGCCCACGCGTGCCAGCGCTCCTGCACGGTGACAAAGCCGACCGCCAGTCCGCTCGTGATGAACCGTGCGGCGGTCTGCACAGGAATGGCGACAGCCAGCACGCCGAGATAGGTGTGGAAGGAATCGGCCTGATAGAGCGCCGCCACGTCGCCGTAAAGCTGCCCGTAGAGCAGGACGAGCAGTCCCGTCGAAATGACCGTCACGGCGGCGACGTAGCTGAGATTCAACCAGCCTCTACCTGAGCGCAATGCAAGGCAGAAGGCTGACACGGCCGCGAGCAAGACCGCCGCCTCGCCGCCAAACAGCAGCAGCGCCAGCAGGATCAGGCTCTCGTTTGGCGAAAGACACCACCACTCGCGCGGCACAGGAATGGCGAAGCGCGCATTGACGACGAGCGTGATGAGGAGAAAACCGAGCAGCGCAGCTACGGGCTGCGCGTGCGGCAGGCGTACCAATGCGACGACGACAAACAGCGCGCCCGCACCGGCGGTGACCTGTTTGAGTAATTTGCTGAGTCCCTGCTTATTCATCTGCCTACGAGGACGCGGCCCGAGTTGTCGGTGGTTATGAATGAGGTAGGGGCGACGTTTGAGGGCGCTTGCGGCTCAGCCCTCGGCGGAAAAGGGAGCAACACGCGTGCCAGCGCGGCGCGCTAGCGCCGGGG
>DASVQA010000195.1:0-3710 GCA_036389375.1 Pyrinomonadaceae bacterium
GGTCACGGACAAGGACGGGCGGCAGGTAACAAACCTCTCGGCGGAAGATTTCGAGATACGCGAAGACGGGCGCACGCAAGCGATCACCAACTTCTCTTACATCTCGACCGTCGGCACACCTCCTGCGCCTGCAAACACTGCTGCTGTTGCTGCTGCTGCTGTCGCGCCGCCGACCGGCAGCGCGCCCGTCGTGCGCCCCGCGCGTCTCAACCCGCGCGACGTGCGGCGCACCATCGTGCTGCTCGTCGATGATCTCGGCCTCTCGTTTGAGAGCGTGGCGCGTCTCAAGCCGACGCTGCACAAGTTCGTTGACACACAGTTGCAGCCGGGCGATCTCGTGGCGATCATTCGCACGGGCGGAAACGTGGGCGCGCTGCAACAGTTCACCACCGACCGTCGGCAACTGCATAGAAGTGTCGACAGCATGCGTTGGAACTCGTGCAGCCGACAGGGACTCCATGCCTTCTCGCCCTCAAGCCTCGATCTCTTCGCGACGCCGCCGCGCAGCGGGGCGTTCGGCATACCGCCGCGCCCGATTCCGGGTGAGGGCGGCGCGAGCGCGTGCTCTGCCGGGGCGTTGCTGAGTTCGATGAATGCGATCCGCTTTGTCTTGCAGGGCATGCGTGAGTTGCCGGGTCGCAAGTCGATGATCATCATCTCGGATAACCTGCCCGTAGAGGATCGACGCTCGCAGAGCAGCATGGTCACCGGCAGCCCGCAAGCGGGCGGGGGCGCAGCCGCCATGTCGGTCGAGCCTGCGAGCGGCAACCTCAGTGTGGCCGCGCCCCTGCGCCGCATCTCCGAACTCGCCATCCGCGCCTCCGTCGTGATCTACGGCATCGACGTGCGCGGGTTGCCGGACGTGTCCACTATCTCCCCTCCCGACATCTCCCCTCCCAATGCCTCCGGCATGACGCCGAGCCAGCGAAGCGCGAGGTTCAATCTGCCCGGCAACGAAATTGACAGCGGGCGCGAGGTCGGCGCATCTCTGGCGCGACAAACCGGCGGGCGTTTGATCTACAACACGAACGACATCGGGGGCAGCCTGCGGCGCGTGATGGAAGATCAGAAAGGTTACTATCTCATCGGCTATCGACCCGGCGGCGAGACCTTCAACCGCCGCTTTCACAAAATCTCCGTGCGCGTCAAACGCCCCGGCCTCACGGCGCGCACGCGCACGGGCTTCTACGGCGTGACCGATGAAGATGCGCGCCCCGCGCCGCCAAGCGCGCGCGATCAAACGCTGACCGCGCTCATGTCGCCCTTCGGCGCGGGCGAGATCAACGTGCGCGTCACGCCGCTCTTCGCCGACTCGCCGGAAACCGGATCGATCCTGCGCTCGCTCCTGCACGTCAACGCGCGCGACCTCGCCTTTACGAATGAACCGGACGGCGCGCACAAGGCGACGATTCAAGTTACCGGCGTCGTCTTCAACGATAACGGCGGCGTCGCAGGTGAACACAGGCGCACGCACACTTTGACCCTGCGCGGCCGCACCTACGAACGCGTCCTCGCCGAAGGCTTCAGCCTCGTCTTTAACATGCCGGTGAAAAAAGCCGGCGCGTATCAATTTCGGATCGCCGTGCGCGATGAAGCCTCTGCGCGTCTCGGCGCGGCGGGTCAGTTCGTCGAAGTGCCTGACCTGCGCAACGGCCGTCTCGCCCTCTCCGGCATCGCGCTCACGGGCGCGCCCGCCGCGCGCGGCGAACAGAATGCGACTGCCGCCTTGCGCTCAGCCTCCGGTTCGCCCGCGCCCTCCGGCGGCGTCGCGCCTGAGGCGGCATGCGAGGCGTGCGCGGGCGACGCGGGCGCAAGTCCGGCGGTGCGTCGTTTCCATCCCGACATGTCTCTGGAATATGAATTTTTCATCTACAACGCGCAGCCCGACAAGGCGACGCATCGCCCGCGTCTGACGATGCAAGCGCAACTCTTCCGCGACGGCCAACAAGTTTACGCGGGCGATGCCGCGCCTTTAGACCTCGGCGAACTCGCCAATTCCAAGCTCGCGCTCGCGCGCGGGCAACTCGCGCTCGGCGGCAAGTTTTCGCCCGGCGAGTACACGTTGCAACTCGTCCTCACCGACGAACTCGCCAAAGAGAAGCAACGCACGGCGACGCAGTGGATCGATTTTGAGATCGTGCAGTAGGTCGCGGCCACCCCATCATCCGGCACGCGTCGCACGCGCGGCTCGTCAGCCTCACGGAGCGAACCTGAAAGATGTCTCTGGCAAAACAAAAATTGGCCGCCCTCGCTTTGTCGTTGCTCGCCTTGTCGTTGCTCGTCGGCGCGCACGCGCTGTTGTTCGGGCAGTCGTCCGCGCCAACTCAACGTGCGGCGACACAGTCGTCGTCGCCAGCCGTGGAGGACGAAGTGCTCCGCATCACGACGAACCTCGTGCAGGTGGACGCCGTGGTGACTGACAAGGACGGGCGCGTCGTGACGGATTTGCGCGCCGAAGACTTCGAGGTGCTCGAAGACGGGCGACCGCAGGCCATCACCAATCTCTCCTTCATCCCGCTCGAACCGCCGTTGCCGTCGTCATCTGCGGGCGAGGCAGCACGCGCTACCACGGCGAAAGACAAGAACGCGCCGCCCGCGCCGCCGCGCCGCATCCTGCGTCCCGAACAGGCACGCCGCACGATGGCGCTCGTCGCAGGCAATCTCTCGTACGGCAGCATGGACGCCGTGCACGACGCGCTCAAGAAGTACGTTGACGAGCAGGTGCAGCCCGACGATCTGGTCGCCGTCATCCCGCTCTCCGGCAGCAACGGCGCGTTGCAGCAGTTCACGACCGACAGGCGGCATCTGGCACGCGCCGTCGAGCGCGTGCGCTGGTTGCCCGCCTCCGGTTACGACGTGGACGTGGTGGAGACGGCACGCCGGAATGAAACCAACAAGATCACGCGGGGCGGCGTGGGCGTGTTCGAGAGCGCGGAGACGCGCGCGACGCGCGAGCGCATAGAGAACACCATCGGGCCTGCCTGCCAGCGCAGCGCGGCCGACGTGGTTGCGCTCACACATCTCGTGCGGCGCATGCGCCTGTTGCCGGGGCGCAAGTCGGTCGTCTATTTCTCGGACGGCTTGCCGATCAATCGCGGGCAGGGCAACGGCGATGTTTCGATCTGCGTCTACAACGCGCTGCGCCAGTTGGTTGACGCCGCCGCCCGCGCCTCGGTCGTCATCTACGCAATCGACGCGCGCGGCGTGTTCAACCAGTATCACATCTCGGCCGCGGACGACGTTGCGCCGGAGGACACGCTGGCCTTGCGCGAGGCGCGCGGGCAAAGTTTCTTCGAGTCGCAGAACGGTCTCAACTACATGGCCGAGAACACGGGCGGCCGCTTCATCTACAACAACAATGATCTGAATCTGGCTTTGGGACGCGTGCTCCGCGACCAACGCGGCTACTATCTCATCGGCTATCGCCCGGCGGAAGCGACCTTCAAAGGCAAGCGTTTTCACGAGATCAAAGTCCGCGGGCGCCGCCCCGGCCTGAGCGTGCGTTCGCGCAGTGGCTTCTTCAGCCTGCCCGACAGCGAGGCCGCGCCCGCGGTGCGCCCCGCGTCCGGCGACCGCCAACTCTACGCCGCACTCGCTTCGCCCGTGGGCGGCGCGGACGTGCGCCTGCAACTCACAGCCTTCTTCGGCAACGACCCGCGCGCCGGTTCTTTCGTGCGTTCACTCCTGCACATCAACGCGCAGGACATCAC